>CAYUKX010000011.1:4457-21255 GCA_964445405.1 uncultured Candidatus Saccharibacteria bacterium | reverse complement strand
CAATATTCATAAGTTAGGATATAATAATTACATTGAATTCATTTTATCATATTTAGAAATTGTATTAATTTTGTGATTTGGGATTATAAAGAGATTAAAAATTTAATTAACACTGACAAATTAATTTCGCTTAACGAAGGTAATACTCAAGAAATTAAATTTAATAATGGCCCAACCGAAGTTATTCTTAAAAGAGAAGATTTAAACCCAACTGGTTCATGGAAGGATAGAGGTACCGCATTTAAAGTAACAGAACTTAATCAAAAAAATATTAAAGAAGCAGTAATTGCAACATCTGGAAATGCAGCAATCAGTTTTTTAACTTACCTAAAACAAATCCCCGAGTTTAAATTACATATTGTTGTATCTAAAAATGTAAATCAAAATAAACTTGCAAAGATAAACGAATTAATACAAGGCACTCCAAATACACTTTATATAAGTGAAAACTCAAGAAAGGAAAGTGTAGAAATTGCCGCAAAGTTTAATTGCGTAAATTTAAGATCTTCAATTGATGAATCTATTGTTAAAGGTTATTGGTCGTTAGGGTTTGAACTTAAAAAATATATATTACCCGACCGCGAAATTGCAATTTTTGCACCAGTGTCTTCAGGGACTGCATTTGTTGGTTTAGTTCAAGGACTACAATTAAAACTAGACCACGATTGGCAATTACCTAAAATGTTTGCAATACAAACTACTGCAACATACCCTATAGTAAGTCTGCTTGGAATTGACGTTCACGAACAAGAATCAGTTGCAGATGCAATTGTAGATAAAACCGCACTAAGAGGTCCACAAATTATTAAGGTTATAAAAGAAACAAACGGTGGCGCTATTGCTGTAACTAATCAAGAGTTACAGGATGCTGACTTATTTATTCAGAATAAGCTAAATATAAAACTATCTAATACTTCGCTACTTTCCGTTGCAGCATACTTAAGATTAGCCAAACAAAATGTTAAATTGGATAGAGTAATTTTGATTGCTTCAGGAACTTAAATTTTAATTTACAAAAATGGATATTGGTTTTATCGCTATTTTCTTATGTGAAGGTGTTTTAATTATTTTTGGATTCTACCTAATATGGTCTTGGATAAATCAAACTCCATTTTACCCATCTAAAACTAAACCTTTAACCGACTTACTAAAAGAACTAAACCTTTCGGGGAACTTAAATTTTATTGATATAGGTTCAGGCGATGGACGAATTGTTCTATGGGCAGCCAAGCAGGGCTTTAACGCAGATGGAATTGAATTCAATCCATTTTTATCTTTATATAGCAGATCGATAATTACACTTAAAGGATTAAGAAGTAGAGCAAAGATTTTTAATAAAGATTTTAGGAATCATGATTTTGCTAAATATGATTTAGCTTACCTATATATATTTCCTGAACATATGGATAATGTATCTGAGAAATTATTTACTCAAATGAAGAAGGGTAGTGTTGTTGTAACAAACACATTTAAATTTACTAAAATTCAACCCGACCGAACCTTTGGTAGATATTACATTTACTACGTAAAATAGTAATTGTAATTTGAATAAACTATAATAATTTAATGAACAACTTTACACAAAGTCTATTAAATCAAATTAATTTAAAATTAAAGGACAAACCTTTAATTTATTTTTGTAAAGATTCTGAAAGAGCCACAGGTCTAGAGTCTCTACTGCAGAACTACCATATTGCTTGCGCAGAGGATAACTATCTTACAAGGCTTTTAAGCAAAAAAGCAGATGTTTATTGCGATCAACTTGTTAACAAAAATATTAGAATTAATTCAACTTTAGAGTTATTAAGTAGCCCTAATTTAGTATCTTGGGTAAAGCAAATAACAAATAACCAAGAGTTCTATGGGCAATTCTTTCAATTTAATAATCCATCTGCAATAAAGTTAGTTAACCTAAAAGGAACAATACTTAACAACGATGTTAATTTAAATAGAAAGTTTGAAGATAAACTAAGTCAATACAAGTTCTTACTCGAAAACAAACTACCAATACCACAAACAATTGTAGGTAATATTTCAGAGTTTTCTTATCATGATTTAAATAATGATTTAGGGGCAGAATTTGTTGTTCAACTTGATAGAGCACACACAGGACTTGGAACGTTTTTTGTTAAAAACGAAAACGAGTGGACAAAGTTACAAAAAAACATAGCAGGAAACATTGTTAAACTTTCTAAAGTTATAAAAGGGACTCCATACACAATAAATGGCTGCATTACAAAAAAAGGAGTTTTTGTTGCAGGTTTGCAATATCAAATAACTGGAATTCCTGAACTTACTGATGGAGCTGGCAGTACAGTTGGGAACGACTTTTCTTATGCAAACGAATTAAATCCACAAATCAAAACTCAAATTTTTGATCTTGTTAAGTATGTAGGTGAACTTATGCAAAATGAAGGTTTTAAAGGTTTGTTTGGTATTGATTTAATTTTAGAAAATAATGTTAATCCAATATTAATCGAAATTAACGCAAGGCAAACAGCTAACATTGCTTTGCAAACACGACTTGAATTAAAAGCTGAAATCACACCATTAGCACTAATAAATTTAGCGGAATTCCTTAATATAGCAATAGAAGAAGAGCCACCAACAGAAATTAGACCACTAGAAGGATCACAAGTATTTTTAAGAGCAAAACAAGACAATTTTAAAATTAATCATGCATTAAAGTCAGGAATATATAGATTACAAAGTGATAATGCTGCAGTAGATTGGAATTCATTGCAACTTAAAGATGGCGTTATACTAATTGATGAAGAAGGTGATAAACCACTTGTCTGGCAAAATGATGGATATAATTTAACAGATATAGAGCCAAAAACTGGAGGCTTTGTATTGCTAATTCAAGCAGACAATAGTATTAAACACAGAACCGATGAGGTTGCTAGAATGCAATTTAGTAATAGAGTAGTTAGTTCCGCTGGGCTAAGCCCATGGATATTAGAGGCATTTAGTTCAATAGAAAATATAATAAAATGACACAAGAATTAGAATCAACAATTCAACAAAAAATTAATGAATACACTCACTTAAAACTTGGAAACAGCCAAGTTGTTACACCATATTTTATAAACGATAAACGAAGAAAAGATTTACGCGCAATGGTGGGCAAAGGAACACCAGAGGAAATTATTATGGAAGCAAGGATTTGGGAAAAACTAAAGGGAGTTCATTTTGAGCAAATGGATGCACCATCTATAAAGGAATTTTTAACAAGTCGTGGACTTGGTATAGATTGCTCGGGTTTTATTGTCCATATTCTAGATGCATATACAACACAAACAATGCATAAACATATTTGGTCTTTACTAAAAATTCAATCAGGTGGATTAGCAGCTTTAGTAAGATATAAATTAAGACCTGTTGAGCAATTGGGTGCTGGAACAATAACAAATGCAGATAACACCTTTGAAGTTGAATTAAAAGATATTAAAGTTATGGATTTAATAAGAAGTAAATCTATCAAGCTTAATGGTGAACACATAATGATTGTTAGCAAAATAACAACTGACCAAAATAATAATGTAATAGAAATTGAGTACACACATTCAACTCCACACTATGGAGCTTTAAATGGAGTAAAAACTGGATTAATTAAAGTAACAGATATTAATAAGACTTTAGAAGAGCAAGAATGGTTAGAGAAAGATGAAAGTGGAGTATGCCATACCTTAGAAGGCTACATGCGAGAATTAAACGATAATGGAATTAGAAGACTTAAATTCCTAGATTAAATCCAAACTTTAGAATACAGCTGATTAAGTACATCTTTACTATCGTCATCTGCCACAATATTAAAAACTCTTCCCAAACATTTTTGGCAATTATAGGCAATTTGAGTTTTCCCATTCGCAGTCTTAATACCTATAGGCTCTAGTAAGCCTTTACAGCCGTTTTGTCTATCTCCAGGGTTAATATCTACATGTTTGCTATACAAACAAAAGCAACAATGATCGCGACTAGATGTTAGGTGGAATGGCACAGTTTTACCACAATGTTCACAAATAAATGATTCGTTGTTCTTAGTAAATCGTTTCAAAAGACATTCATTAAAAGTAAGCCCAGTAAGCCGATTATAGCAGACAAGACTAATCCTATCGTAAGTTTTCTAAAGAATTGACTACTACCACCTATAAGTGAATATATTATTTTTGCCAAGAAATTTATTGCATTAGCAAATATTAAAGAAAGTATTCCAATTTGCATTGGAATTACGCCATCTCTTGTTAGATTCGAAAATGCAATTGTAGCAGCATCCATACCTGTAAAACCTGAAAGCGCTGTTATAACAATTACAAGATATTGATTAACCTGGAATAGCTGTAAAACCTGAATTAATAAAGTTAAACCTACTATTATTAAAACAAATTTAATTGCTGGGTATACCGAAAATGGTTCATATTTAACCTCAAAATCATGTTTAGCATTGTTCTTATTTTTATATAAATAAACTAATCCGATTACAATACCAACTATAAACATAATTACAAAACTCCAGATTCCTTTAACAAAAAATTGTTTTGAATTTACAAACATTAATAATGCCAAAGTAAAAAAGCTAAATGCATTCGAAATCATTGCGGCTCCAGCAAAAGATAATGAATTGTTCTTGTTTTCTTTGGTTTTAGATTTTGCAGCAAAAGAAATAATTGCCGATGTAGAAGATATAAAACCACTTATTGCTGCGGTTAACAATAATCCTCGCTTAGTACCAACTATTCTAGAAAGGAAATATCCAAAAAGATTTATTCCCGAAACTAAAACAACAATTAACCAAGTATTAAATGGATTTAATAACGTAATATTACCCACCTGAGAATTCTCTACTGTAAAGCCAACTAAATTTGCAATATCAATTACTTTTATACTCATATTTGGCAGTATAGGTAATATTACAACTGCAACTAGCGAAAACTTAACTACATCAATAATTTCTTTATGTTGGATTTTATTTATTAAAACACCAATTCCTCTTTTTTGAGAAAGAAAAAATGCAAGCATAACTAATATAACTAGTACAACCCAAATAGGGAGCAGTTTTGATGTTGTTAAAAAGCCAATAATAAACGCAATCAAAACTGCAACTTCAGTTGTTAAACCAAATGCATGTTTAATTTGTACGTTCAGAACATACGCCGCAAGTATTAAGCCAATGATTGCTATAAAAAGGATATAAACCAATGTGAATTGACCAAGCAAAAAGAATAATCCTGCAATTCCTCCGAACAACGAAATTACTGTGTAAGTTCTAACACCACCTATACGTTCCTTTTCTTTTTTTGTAGCCTTTAATTTTCCATTTTGTTCAATTTCTCGGGTTTCGGTTTCTAGGCCAAGAATTGCTCCAAAAAGAATAGTTAATAAAATCTGAATAAATACTTCTAATTGGCCTATCATAAGATTTTTTGAATAAATAAAGACTCATTTTAGTATAATTAAACTTATATGAAAAAGATAGTATTTATAGGCGGGCCAACAGCTTCAGGAAAAACTGAATTAGCTATTAGCATTGCAAAAAAATTTAATGGTGAGTTAATTAATGCTGATTCAAGGCAAATATATAAGTACCTAGATATTGGTACGAATAAAGGCAGCATTACTGCCAATGGCACTCAGAACTTTATTAATGACATTCCAATACATTTGGTAAGTTTTTTGAACCCAGATAAAAGATATAGCGTTTTTGAATTTAAGGAGCAGGCATATAAACTAATTGATCAAATCACAGAACAAGGTAAGCTACCAATTATTGTTGGGGGAACAGGGTTATACATTGATTCAATCTTAAAAAATTACTCTCAAACTGCAGTGAGCAACCCCGAACTACGTGAGGAATTAGAAAAGTTGAGTATAAACGACTTACAAAATGTTCTTAAAAGAGATTACCCAGAAGCATTTGAAAAGCTAAATCAAAGTGATAAACATAACCCTCAAAGACTTGTTCGGTTAATTGAAAAACAATCAGCACCTATAATTGAACACCAAAAGATACCCAATTTTGATTACATCTTTTTATACCCTAAATATGACTGGCAAGTACTTACTCAGAAAATTGACCAGCGAGTAGAGCAAATGTTTAAGGATGGCTTGGTTCAGGAAGTGGAAAAAGTATTAACTTTAGGCTATACAAACGATAGCCCTGCACTTAAGGGTACTGGTTACAAAGAAGTGATAGAGCTAATAAATAAAAAAATCAGTTTACAAGAATGCATAGACCTTGTTAAGATTTCGCATCGCCAATATGCTAAAAGGCAAAGAACATGGTTTGAAGGTGAAGGCCGTGAATATAATTTAATTAAAGTTGAAAATGCACAACAAGCACAAGAAGCGATAAAGAATTTTTATGACACAACAAGTAACTGAAAGACCTGATGAAACAAGGAGAGCACTTATAGATAGTAAGTTAGCCCAAACAGAAACATGGTTTAGAGACATTTTGGATCAAGTAAATTTAAGAACAAAGACAAAAAAAGAGGTAATGAATTCCATTGAACAATTAATTAGAGATTTTCCTTTAGCCGTACCTTTAATCTGTGAAATGGCTAGAGCGCAATTCCCTGATGATGCCATTATTACAAACGAGTATCTAATTGTTCAAACTATTAATAGTTACAACGCAAGGTTAGCTGGTGGAGATAGAACTGCAATACTCGAAAAGTACAATTACCTTGCTTCTATAAAAAGAAAAGAAAATCCAGAAGGACAACAAGAGGAAGAGGCCGCACCAGAAGACGGAGAACAATAATTAGTTTGAATACTCCAAGCTATCAGGGTTATTAATAATATCTTCTAGGTCGTTTAGCATGTCAGTAAAATCAGTACCTTCAATGCCGTGAATAACAGCACCTTCTTCTAAGGTATCAAATTCAGCAATCATGCAGTTTACACAATGTAAGCCATAGTCGTAGGTTAATGGCTCTATAAGTTCAGGATAAGCAATGGTTAAATCACTCATTTTTATTTTTGGATCTAGTTTAATCCATTGCTTACCATCTTTTCTTTTTTTTAGTTGGTTATCTTCTTCCATATAGATTCTACTTTTTCTTGAATACCAGCAGTGTCTTCTTGTGTAACAACTCCAATATTTACATTATTCCAGTCGTACACTTCGTTTGCAACATCAATAACTTCTTGGAATTCCATTTTTTTAATTTGTTCAATAAAATCAGATGGATTCATAAATTCATTGTGGTATTCATTTTCGTTTTCCTGGTCCATAATCCAACTTAAAACATTACTTGGACTGTCATAAATCATTAGTTCTGTATCTACTATTCGCTTTTGTCTTGTTTTAAATACACTTTCGGTGATCTCATTATTTTTTATTTTATTAATACCTGAATAGATTTCTGTTAAAACCTGCTCTAAATACTGAGGTTGGAATGAAGTTTCGATTATTGCAAAGGCTCTATTAAAATAATCCCATCCGTATGCTGAGACTCCATAAACAATACCCAATTCTTCACGTAAACGTTTCCATAAAATACTTTGCTGATATTGTCCAGAAGCAGTTAAAGCCGATAAAAAAGGAAGCTTTATTCTATGTGACTGTTTTGTTTTTTTAAATTCAGGTCTAGGGAATGTAAATGTTAAGTAGTATTGGTCTAAATCCTTTTTTTGCTCTGTTGATATTTTAAAGTTTGAGTACTCAGGGTAAGAGTGTTGAAATGCTCTTTCTAGTTTTTTCCCAAATTGATTATGCTTTAAATCTTCATAGAAATATTTTTTGAGTAATTTCTCTGCTTGGTCATATTCAAAATTACCTACTATAAAAACTTTTACATTTTCAGGAATGTAATGTGTTCTGTGATGAGTCACAATTTCATCTCTTGTAAATCTTTTTACATTATCTTCTGTTCCAATAACATCAAAACTATACGATGTATCATTTTGTTTATATCTATTATCTATTACGTTTCTGTAAATTTTAAAATCAACAGAATCAGCTCTAGTTTTAAGTTCATCAATGATTATGTCTCGCTCTTTGTTAATATCTTCCTCTTTATGTAAAGGGTGGAAAACTATCTGTGAAAGGTAGAATAAGGCATTCTCAAAATATTGGTAAGGATAATGCCCATAGTAGCTAGTTTCGGCGGAAGATGTGTAAGCATTCGAACTACCCGAAATATTATTATTAAATTCATCTACTTTTTCCCAAGAAGGCATTTCTACTGTACCATCAAAAGGTAAATGCTCAACTAAGTGTGATATTCCATTTATCTGTTTAGTTTCGTCTAGTGCCCCAACCTCTACATCTACAGAGATATCAACTGAATGAACCTCAGCTCTTCTATATAGAATGCATGTTAACCCGTTAGGTAGAACAATCTTTTTATAATCGATTTTATGTGCCATTTATAGGTTTCTAATATATTGTGATACGCAAAGTTTGCAATTTCCATTATACCATCTATTAATTTCCGTAAACTTTGTAGTATGCTATAAATAATTATTATGTTTAACCATATATTATGAAAATTAACACTTTTAGCGCAGGAGCAGTCTTTAAATGGACTAAAGAATATTTAATTAAAGTGCTTACTCAGTCAAAAAATCCTATTGTCACAGATCCCATGATTGTTAATGCCTTAAACAGAATTGATAGAAAAGACTTTTTACCTGATACATTAAAAGAACAAGCATATAACGATATTGAACTTGATATTGGCTACAGCCAAGTTTTGAATAAACCAACTGTTATTGCACAAATGATTGCAGTACTAAAGCCTAAATTTGGGGGAAGATACCTTGATATAGGAACAGGAACTGGATATTCATCAATGTTGCTTTCTTTTATAGCAGGCGATGAAGGTCATGTCTATACAATGGAAAGAGTACAGTGGATTTGGGAAAATGCATCTCAAAATGCCAAAAAGTATCCTGAATTAAAAAATATTGATTTTTTATATAGAGATGGCTTAGACGGATTACCACAAAAGGCTCCATTTGACGGTATTCATGTTGCATTTGCATTAGAAACAATTCCAGAGAATTTAAAAATGCAATTAAAAGTTAATGGTGGAAGATTAGTATGCCCAACAACTGATATGAACTTAAAAGTTGTAGAAAGAAAAGGAATTGATGAATACGAAGAAGAAATTGTTCCTGGTTTTATTTTTGACAAGGCTCAACACGGATTAGCTTAATATGCAGTACCTGGCTACCTTTACAATAGCGTTACTAAGTAGTGTTTTGTACTTTACCGTCTTCTGGGTAATTGCAATCAAATTTAAAAAACTTTGGTTGGCAGATATTGCTTGGGCTACAGGATTCTTTATTGTTTACTTGATCGCCTACACAATTAATAATAGTGGAGGAATTCTACAAAACCTGATACTAATTCTTTTGTTTTTTTGGGGATTAAGATTAGGCACATATTTAACTATTCGGAACTTAAGAAAATCAGATTATAGATACGAAGAATTAAAACAGAGGTTTGGTAGTAAGTGGCTTAAAAAAAGCTATATTGGTATTTTTGTGATGCAGGCAGTGCTTCTTATACTAGTTAATTCTGCAGCAATTATTGCAACTGTAAATGTAAATGGGGCTTCTATTACAACGCTGAACTACATAGCAACACTAACATGGTTATTTGGCTTCATAATTGAATCTATAGCAGATTTGCAAATGTTTGTGTTTAAATCTAAAGAAAGTAACAAAGGTAAATTAATGACTAAAGGTCTGTGGAAGTTTTCCCGCCATCCAAACTACCTAGGTGAAATTATTATGTGGATTAGCATTTTTATTTTAGTGCTACCTTTAAGCTATGGGTACATTGGAATACTTTCACCTATAGCTATAATATTTTTCCTTACAAGGTTTTCAGGTATAAACTTACTTGAAAAAAAGCTTAAGGAGAATCCTGAATTTGAAACCTATAAAAGCGAAACTCCTGCTTTAATACCAAACCCTCAAAAACTGCTTAAGGCCGTTATTCGATAGATTTTAAGTTTTCCTTACCTAGAGTTATAATCCATTGTTTGCCTAGCCAAGGAGAAAGTCATGAAAAAGCCCCACCGGGTGCAATTGCCAAAGGTGATACAAGCGGAGATAAGACTGCTAAGAGAACAGTGGTTCAGCCTCTGTATGATATTCGTCTTAGGGTTCATTGCGTATGCGATTTGCATATGGGGTGCCGCCGCTTTGGACGTTGTCTTCAGCGTCCTTAACATGGTTGGTCAGGTGATTTGGAACTCGCCGGAGGCCGGAACAGTAATCACTTTGTCAGCAGGTTACCTCGTCTGGCGATTGGTCCCCGACTTCTGGGGCCCACCACCTAAGTAGTCCTGAGGGTCCGCGCTCGCGGACCCTCACAAGCTTTATACCCACAGAATCCTACCAATTGAAAATATTTGCTTGCACAAAGTATAATCAGTTGTCTCAGAGGGAGGACAAACTTGAGCAAAAAAGCACGTGTATGGTTGTTAAACGAAATTCAGGATCTCTGGCAAGACAGAGATAAACTGATTGAAATCCTACTGATGGTTTCAGTAGGGTTTGCCACGATCATCATGGCAGTTAAGGTTATGGATTATGTTGTCATAGCCATCCTCAACTATCCAGGCTATCTAG
Organism: uncultured Candidatus Saccharibacteria bacterium; assembly: GCA_964445405.1. Lineage (GTDB taxonomy): Bacteria > Patescibacteriota > Dojkabacteria > J137 > J137 > Brojett037. The sequence continues at coordinate 10,665 of CAYUKX010000011.1, read as the reverse complement.
TAGTTGCAATACTTCTGGTTACATATTGGTGGTGGAGACTTACGCAACCGCCGAGAAGGTAAAGCTTTGAGATTCCGCCATAGAGGGCTCGGGCAACCGGGCTCTCGAAAACATGCATCAATCTATCTGTATTTTACTGCAAATCAGATGTTTGATTATTTATATATACCCATTGTATAATTATCTGATCAACACTGGAGGTGTATAAAATGATCAAAGGAAATGGCCTGCAACAGCAGGTGGAAGCAGAGTTCCGGGCAATTTGGAACGACCGCATGAATGCTTTGCGAATCCTAGGATTCGCTGTTATTGCATTCCTCGGGGCGTTTCTGGTAGTTGCGGGGGTGGACATTCTGTTCAGCGTGATCGACGCGCTGTTCTGGATTGTCGTAAAAAGTTGGGTTTCGGCGCTCTTTGTGATCGTCGCGGTGGCATACATGTGGTGGCGTCTCAATCGCACCACCGAACCACCCCCGCCCGTCTAGCTCCTTGGTCGAGAGTCCGGACATCCGGGCTCTCAAAATTTTCATCCTATAATAATATTCCAACCTAAATACTTTAGAATTAACGCAAAATTCACACATATAAATTAAAAATAGAGTGTAGAGTGCTAAACTTTATATATTTATTTTTAGTTATTAGTTATATGCAACCACAGCAATATTATTTTCTTCTGTTAAATTTACTCCTGCTTGCTGCACCATTTTTAGCCAATTTATACTTTAAAAACTTAGCAGTTAAAAGTTTTATTTTTAATTTTCTTAAGACCTATTCAATTGTAGGTATAGCAATAACACTATTGGTATCTTTATTAGTAAGTCGTGGAGATCTGCAATTTAATTCAAAATTCTTAACAGGAACATTAGTAGCTGGCTTACCTTTAGAGGTAGTCCTATTCTTATTTGCTGCACCTTTTGCAAGTATTGCTTTATACGAATTCATTACTACGCGGTTTAAAGAGAAACGAATTGCACTAGATAACACCTTCTTTTACATGCTAGCTTTTACTTATGCAACGCTAACAGTAATTTTTAGTAATTACCCACTAACAGCCAATGTGTTTTTGTTAATGACTGTTTTAATGTTTGCTGTAAGTTACTTTAAAAAGAATAATGTTTTTTTAACTAAGAACTTTTTTGTCTACTCTTTGTTTTCGCTAATTGCTTTTATACTCGTTGCACTAGTATTGACTTCAAGTCCTTTTATTACACATACAACAGGTGCTGTCACAGGATTTTATTTAGGTTCAATACCATTTGAAGAATTCTTTTTCTCTTTCTTTATTTCTTCTGTATTCTTGACTGTTTACTATCTTTTCAAGAAAAAAGATATTTAAAGTGTAGAGCGGCCTTAAAAATTTTTAAGGCCGCATAGTCACTGTCAGAAAACTTTCACAAATTTTGTAAAAATAAGGTATATTAAAAACTGTATCAGAATTTAAAAAGTTTAATATACATGGATAATTCAAGTTTGTTCCCAACTGACTTAAGATCAATTCAAGGCCGATTGCTTAGAATTAATCCAATTGAATATGCAAAAACAAGAAACTACATAAACGGCAATGTAACAAAAATTTCTCCTTACTTAACACATGGCATAATATCTACAGAAGATGTAGCTCGCGCTGTACTTAGCAGATATAACAAAAAGGAATCATTCACTTATATATTCGAACTTGCTTGGCGTGAATACCTGCACATGGTTTGGTTTAATCTAAAAAATATTATCGAAGAAGATATTGATTGCGAACAAGAGTCTGTACTAAATAACAAAATGCTTAAAGCAATTGTTGACGCGCAAACTGGCATTGACGCAATTGATTCGGCAATCAGCAATCTATATTCAACAGGTTACATTCATACACAAGCAAAAATGTGGATCGCATCACTTGTTTGCAATGTTTCAAAAACTCACTGGAAACTACCTAGCAAATGGTTGTACTACAACAGTCTTGATGGCGATATTGCCGTAAACACTCTTTGCTGGCAAACAGTTGCGGGAACTTTTAACAATAATAAGTACTACGTTAACCAGGAAAAGATTAATAAATACAGCGAACTAGAACAATCAGATACTTTTATAGATAAGCCGATTAAAGAAATTAAAAAGATGAGCATTCCAAGACACTTACAAGAAGTTGCAAAAGACCTGGAATTAAAAACAGAGTTACCTAAATCACAGATTGAAGAAGTTGATGCCAATTTGCCAGTACTTTTATACAGTATCTGGAATTTAAAACCAAATTGGCATTCAAGTAAAAATGCACAAAGAGTACTAGTTCTGGAACCTAGCCACTTTAACAAATACCCCATCAATGCAAAGAGAATGAATTTTATACTGGATTTAGCAAAAAACATTCCTGATTTAAAAATTTATGTAGGCGAAATATGTCATTTAAAGAATTTGAATAGATGCAAAGATGTTTTATCTATTCAATACCCTACAACTGAGCATTGGCCAGGCAAAAGAGAGTACAGAACATTTGTATTTCAAAACATTATGGATAAGTACCGCGAATACGATGAATTCTGGGCAGATGCAGAAATAGAATACGAAAAACTAAAGATATAGCAAAGCCAATCAAGCTTCAATTTGCCAAACATTTATATAGTCTTTATACTGATAGCAGCACTATGACTATAAAACTTACACTTAAAAAAATTCTAATAATAATCCTAATAATAGCAGTAGGATTTACTCCGTTTATAAACATAACGCCCAAAGCTCAAACAGCTGCCGAAATTCAAAAAGAAATTGATGACCAAAGAGCGCAGCTAGAAGCAACTAAAAACGATATCGCAAGTCTGCAAAACGAAATACAAAATAGTCAATCGAATTTAGCTAATGCACAAGAAGGTTTGCCTAGACTACAAGCCGAACTTGAAGCTAATACAAAGGAACTTGAACTAAATAAAAAGCAACTTGAACTACTTAAACAGGAAAACCTACTTAAAGAATCAATTAAACAAAAATTATTAATAGAGCAGCAAGGTGCATTAGATTCTGCTTATCAGCAATGGAGAATAAAAAAGGACAGTTTTGTTGCGTCTGCAAACCTAGACGACCCAAGAATGAATAATATGGGAACTTTTTTATCGTCTAAGATATTAGGCTACAGTGACGATGGTATAAAAGAATTAGCTGGTCAAATTACTGATTTAAATAATCAAATACAAGCAAGTGAATCTACAGTTGGTAGCCTAGAAAACAAGAAAAGTGAACTAGAGAATAAAAAAAGAGAGATCGAAGATGCAATTGCCTACTATAACTACGTTATTGCAAATAACAGCAGTAGCATTACAAGTTTACAAGATAACGTTAGTAAAATTGAAAATGCAATATCAACACTTACTCAAGAACAAAAGGATGCTCTTTTAGAAGAAGCCAGATTGGCTCAAGAAAATGGTGGTGGAGGGCAAAGTGTTGGAGGTTGCGGAATATACGATGATAATAACTCTGATAACAATATTTACTTATGCGGATTGGGTAATGACTTTCAACAAGGCCACGGCGTAGGTTTAAGCCAATGGGGAGCGCATGGAATGGGGCAAAATGGATTCTCCGCTGCAAATATACTTACGTTTTACTATACTGGAGTTACCATAAGTGGTGGCTACGAAAACACAACAGTAAACATAGAGGGCTACGGTTCAAGAAACATAGAAGATTATGTAGCTGGACAAGCAGAAGTACCTACAAGGGCGTGTGGCAGCCAAGAACAAGCAAATGCTAACCCAAGTAAATATGTAGTAGATAACCCAAACTATTTATTTGATTGCTGGCCCGAAGAAACAATAAAAGCGCAAGCAATCGCATATAGAACCTATGGAGTTTATAACCAAGGCTTTATGTTTAATGATGCAAGATCTCAAGTTTACAATGGTAGCCAAAATTCAAGATGGGCTGCCGATGAGACACGAGGGCAAATAATCACGTATGCTGGCAGCCCTATAGAAGCGCTTTATTCAGCAGATAATAATCAAGGTTTTGGTACAGCAAATAACGATACTATGTTCCAAAGCTACGACGGTAGTGGAACTGCATTCGCATATTTAAGATCAGTAAACGATACTCCTTGGGCAACACCTATGCCTAGCCAATACAACAGAAATTGGAGCTATAAAAGTAGAACTTACACAATGGATGATATAAATACTATGCTAAGTTATGTTGCAGATAATTCCTGGAGATTCGGCGGATTTAGTGGCTTCGCACAATCAATGAAAAATAACCTTGGGGGCAAAGTTATAACACTAGACTTTGAAAGAGACCCATCTTTAAGAGTAACAAAGGTATGGTTTAAAACCGCAAATGGCAACATGGCTGTAATGGGCGGTTATTGGTTTACGTATATGTGGAATTTATATACAAACGATAAAGGTCTTACAAGTGAAAATGGTTCAATAGACTGGCTATGGAGTCAGACTTTCTTTCTACACATTGTTTAGTATGATTATTTCCGAAAAACAAATGAGTGAAAAACATTCGCTAAATCCAGAGTTGAATTTATTTGTAACGTTACGACGTTCAAGACCAATACTAAATAAATTAATTGTAATTTTATTACGCCAAAAGCGTTTTATAATTAACCTTGATTCAACTACACATGTATCTAGTACCGAAATTACTAACCGCAAAAACAAAAGACCAATATATAAAGTTAATTGGGGTATTGCACCTGATTACTTAAATACAATTGATCGTGAGATTTTTGACTTTAATAGTTTTGATAATAAGTCATTAAAGCAGTATAGGGTATTACAACAACTTGGTATTTGCTTTTATCATGAATTAAAACTTAGAAACATTAATACATTTAATGCGTTAATAAACACAGTAAATAACTTATATTCACAGGATAAAAAGTTTTATACACTTTACGGCGGATTTTATGACTCAATAGAGCATACCCAAACACCAGAAAACTATGATATTGCAGAATTAATTGCAATTTACTTTTGGGATGGTAACTATTTTAATAAATACTTTCGGTTTTTAATTAGTGAAGATTTAAAAGATTTATCAATGAAAAAAGCTTTTAACATAAGATCATTAACACCTACTACTGCAAAAATAATAGAAGAATTACTTTCAAGTACATTTCAAAAGTTCAATCCGCAACTAGCTCAACTTGATTAAATTGTTTTTAATAATATAAACCTGTCGTTGTGAATTAGTGGAATATTTATTTTTGCCAGTAATCCCACCAAATGCAGGCAAGCAAATTGAATCTTCTTGGACTACAAAACAAGGTAATCTGTTTTTTATAAGAATATTTCTTTTATATAAACCAGGGTGTAAATGCCCATGAATATTATGTTGGTTACTATTAACTGGCTTATGAGTAAGAATAAACATATCAATAGTCATCTCCGGAGTTACTGTAGATATACCTAATTCAAGATATTCTTCTTGTGGTAGTTTATCGTGGTTGCCAAGTATTAAAGTCATTTTTAAATCTATCGACCTTAAAAATTCGCTAAAAATATTTCTATTAGTAATAGTGCAGGTGGCATCGAATAAATCACCAAGAATAATTATTTCTTTTAGGTCAAACTCTGCTATAGCCCTTTCAAAATTTGAAATAATTTCAGTTGTAGATAAGGATTTCTTTCCACCAACATGTAAATCAGATATCAACAGAATAGATTTATTTTGCCAAAATATAGTTTTATTTGGACTTAATATAAAATTGTGATCTTTAATCTTTAGAAGAATATATTCAGAATAATAATTATTCGAAATATATTTTAGCATTAGAATAAGTTTGCCCGAAGCGCTTTTGGCGCTTCGGGACTGATCGGGTCTACGCAGGAAGGTAGTAGAAATATCCGATCTGAGAATCAGGTGTTACATACACCGTGTAGTTATCCATGGGGTATGGTTCTGCATCTACAACACTCGAGGTCATGTCCTCGTAAGTGATGTGTTTGCTTCCCATGTAGTCCTGGACACCATTCTCATTTCGATAGCACCATGCGGTCTCATGATCGCCAGCGCCATCATACGATTCTTCCAAAACAGCCTCTATTACAAAGGCCCCTTTGCCCGAGTTCAAAACCTTTTCAAGTTCACGCGGCGTCACTACACGCCAATTCCCTTCTAATGGGAATTTCGCATCCGGATGGTACGCATTCATAGCGCACTCCTTTCTATACTATATATATTATATCATGGATATATCTAAAGGGGTGAGTTTTCACCCCTT
>CAYUKX010000011.1:0-4357 GCA_964445405.1 uncultured Candidatus Saccharibacteria bacterium | reverse complement strand
TAATGTCATCTGAACCCTCCTTTTTGGTAAGTAATGTTAACAAATTGTGGCGGAAAAGAGTAGTGGAAACAGTATTTGGTTATTTAAAAGTTAGAAAGCTAAAACGGAAGCATAAGCTTCCGTTTTAAATAAATCAGGCAGGTGTCTTGGCATAAACACCATGCTGACGACTTACAAGTTCGTCCATCCACTCGCCCCACCACTCGTCGCAGTGCTGGGTACCGTCGAATGGATAGCGACGTTCCCATTCCACTAGAGCACTTTCTCGCACATCTTGCGGAATAGGTGTCCCATCTATAGCTGAGTTCCAATACAAGAGGTACAGACCATGGTCGGTCTGACCACCTACTGGAACTAAAACTTCTTGGTTAACATAAGGCCTGGCGCCTTCGCACCAGGGATTTCCCTTATATTCAACCAAGCCAAAGGTAGTCATTGCAGACTCCTTAACTAACTGAATGGAATAAATATATATTGAACCCAGAAATCAAAAAATGCAATAGTGGCAAAGTCTATGATAGCAAGCACTATTCAAAGTGAAGTTTAAGCAAGTGTTAGTTGGTCTAGTTTTTTATCAGTGATTGCTCGAGCATTTAAACCAATAGAATTTAAATATTTTGCAAAATATGTTGTATAACCATGAACTACAAATATATTTTCGGCTTCAGTTGCTTTTACAGCTTTAATTAATCCATTCCAATCGGCGTGATCTGATATAACAAAACCTTTATCTAAAGACTTTGAAACATACCAAGGTAATTGCATCCACCCCGATGCGTTCGCCATTACATACCCGTCAAGTTTATTGCCAAAATTCTTTAAATTACCAAAGGAAGGTGTAATTACTAAAGCGTTTCTTAAATCCTCTTTGCTTATTTGATCATATAAAAATGTTTTGGGTAATTTAAACCCTAAATCTTTAAATACTTGATTAGTTTCAGCTATTGATTCATGAACAACAATTTTTGCGATGGAACTATTTATATTTGCTAGTAATCGTTGTGATTTACCAAGTGAGTATGCAGAGATTACGCTTGTGACACCTTTACTACTGTTGTGATCCCACCAACTATTTATATCAGTAAAAATATCGGATTGTGGTTGCCAACTAAAATTTGGTTTAGCAAATGTTGATTCTGTTACAAAGTGAGTACACTTAATATGTTCAAATTGTTCTGTTACTCCATCAGGTTCCAATTTATAATCTCCGGCTACAACCCAAACTTCGTTTCCATCATCTACTTTAATTTGGGCAGAACCTATAACATGTCCAGAAGGGTAAAAAGTTACTTTAACTCCTTTAATATTAATTTCTTGGCCATATTCAACTTCTTGAATTATTGATTTTTGACCAAGTCTTAGCTTTAATATTGCAGCCGTAAATTTGTGTGCTAAATAATTTTTGGAACCTTTACGTGCGTGATCTGAATGCGCATGAGTAATTAATGCAAAATCAACAACAGAAGATGGGTCTATATAAAAATTGCCCTTTTCGCAATAAATACCTTTGTGAGTAAATTCTAATAACATTTTAGAATTATACTCTGGGTATACCTTTATTCTGATTCAATTTCTTCGATTCTTTTGTACTTTTTTATTTGATATATAACCGAGAAGACATATGCCAATAAAACTAAAACAAGTCCATAAACAATAAACTTTTCGATTGGTTTTAAGAATGCAAATATTTGGTCTTTATATTCGTAGGCTTCGTATCCAATTGTAGTTAATATCATATTCCACAAAAAGCTTCCTAAAAAAGTAAATAGGAAATACTTTATATTACTCATTTTAGATGCGCCTGCAGGGAACGCTACAATACTTCTAATACCAGGAATTAGTCTTGCTATAAAAACAATAATTGGTCCTCTTTTACTAAAAAGAATTTGTGCTTTTTCCAGATCTTTGTGGGTTATTAATAAATATATTCCCCATCTTTTTAAGAATTTAGGAAGAAATGTGTCGGCACTGTATTTTGCAAGCAAATAGAATGGAAGCGTACCTACAAAACTGCCTAAAGCAGCTACAATAGAAATTAAAATTACAGCTAAAAAGCTTCCCTGAGCATCAGCATAAAATCCAGCTGATATTAGAATAATTTCGGATGGTATAGGAGCAAAAAAAGATTCCACGGCTGCAGCAATAAATATTCCTAAATAGCCAATAGAATTTAATAACTCAAGTAAAATATTTGTAATGTTTTCAAGCATTAGTAGATTATTAAAACTAAATTATACAGTTATTTAAATCTGCTAATAAATTTTCTCTGTTAAAATCTTTACCAACAAATAACAAAGCAGTTTGCTTAACATCTGTAGGTTTCCATTCTTCAAATGTTAATTCTGTTCTATTACCAACATATTGCATTAAATATTTTTTATCTGGGTTAGGTGAATTTTTAAAACTTATATAACCTTTAGATCTAATTACTCCTTTTTCAAGGTTCTTATAAATATCCATTAACTTTTGATAATCAACTTGTTTATCTGTTTTAAAGAAAAGATCAGTTATATTTTCGTGAACATGTTCAGGTTCTGAAAAAATACTTTGACCAGATTCGTAGGTACTGTAATCAAATTTTGATGTGTCCATAATTAAATCTAAAGACAAACTTTCATCTACATTTAGAATTTTGGCTTTTGAATTTAAACCTGTAATCGCAGAATTTATTCTTTGTAAATCTTTATCTTGAATGCCTTGAACTTTTGACAATAGAATTAAATCACTTGTGGCAATTTGCTCACTAGCTATATCGTAATTGTCCATTGTGTAATCATAATTCACTGCATCTACTACGCACAAAATGGAATCTAATTTGAACTTTTCTCGAAGTAACGGCGAATAAAATGTTAATAATATTTGTAGTGGATCTGATATTCCAGACGCTTCTATTACAATGTAATCAGTGTCAGGCTGAAACTCCATAACTTTATCTAGTGCGCCAACAAAATCTTTTTTAGCTACGCAACACATACATCCATTTGGAATTTCAATTACTTCCTCATCCTTAGATTTTAAAAAGTTACTTTCTAATGCAACATCGCCAAATTCGTTTAGTATTATGCCCAGCTTTAAATGCTTATTCTTTGTAATAATATGGTTTATTAATGTTGTTTTACCTGCGCCTAAAAAGCCTGTGATTAGTGTGATTGGTATTTTATTAGTAGTCATCTTCAGAAAATTTAGATTTTAATTTAGCGTCTTCTAATTCATTATCGATTAACTCATGTTGGTCACTCAAAGTGAATACGGAAGGGCCTTGACCAAACTCATCATTATTAGCCTCATCAAAGGTTATCATAACAGACCCCTCTTTAGCGAACCTTTTAAAAAAGTGCTCTACATATTCTTTAAGCCAGTCAGGATCAAATAAACTTAACAAAGTGGGATCCATATTCGCAAAAAAGTTATTACTGCATAACATTAATATATAATCAGGGAGTCGATCTTTTAGTGATTGAGGTAGTTGCATTAAAAGTCTATCTGCATAGTCATTCATGGACTCATAAACTTTTCTCTTACTATTGTTAGAATCAGGAGTTGAGGTTGGAATTATATTTAGGCAAATATGCGTATATAACTCCTGAAGTGCTTGATTTTGTGTGCCAATATCAATTCCGTACATATTAATTGGCGTAAAACCTAAATCGCTTAGGTGACCTAAAAAATAAGGGAAATATTCATTTTCATACCCTTTGTCACTAGTATATCTTCCTCCACAGCCTATATCTATAATAGTTGTGGTTTCTGGAGTTAGCCCATAGCGTTGCATATACTCAGCAATATATTCAGCACCTAAATTTGCTTGCTCAATCATCATTCTGCGTTTTCTATTAATATCGGGATCCGCAGTCATCACTTCAAGAAAACGATTCTGTTTTTGTTGATTTATTGAATCATCGGGCATTTTGTATCTATAAAAGATATAAACTTCACTTCACCATAGTTTCACCATTCCATTATATAATCATATTATGAAAATTTTATACATTGAAGACCAAAAAGATATAGCCTTGCCTGTAATTAAAGTATTAAAAAAGAAGGGCTACATAGTAGATTATTCAGAAGATGGTGCAATAGGCCAAGAAATGGCCCTAGTAAACACTTACGACTGTATAATTCTTGATTTAAATTTACCAGGAATTGATGGTATTCAAATTGCTAAAAAAGTAAAGGAATTAAAACCTGACAGCAATATTTTAATGTTAACCGCTAGAACATCTTTAGATAATAAGATTACTGGTTTTGAAAGTGGTGCAGATGACTATTTAACTAAGCCATTCGAAATTCTTGAACTTATCGCAAGAATTAATGCCATTGTTAGGCGTAACTCTACAAATAACAGTATTGAACTTAC
>CAYUKX010000010.1:17306-23170 GCA_964445405.1 uncultured Candidatus Saccharibacteria bacterium | reverse complement strand
CGTCTACGTGCGCAATAATTCCTATATTTCTGTAGAAATGGGTATCCTTGACCTTGGAATAGTCGATAACTCCTGCCATATTAGGTTAATAAAAAAATAATTTTGGATACAAAAAAAACTCTGGTATTCCAGCACGCGAATTATGCCAAAAAATGGGCAAAAAATCAATCAGACAAATGTATTCACTTATGAGAATTTAATTACAAACTTATAGGTGTCACTTCCACAGAATCCTTCGAGTTCTTCGCCTGTGCTCATGCCAAGCAATGGAATCTTTGTAACTCCCGTCGGTGGCAGAAACTCTTTAATGTTAAGCTTTGGAATATTTAAAAAAGCTGTACAATCATAAGTATTATCTGTTTCTATTTGTAATTCAGATGGTATATTTGCCTGAGCCTGTATTTTATTCGGTGAATAACCAAGACCTGCCTTGATTTTAATAGTTTGCATCCCTTCTATAAATTCAACCGTACTATTTGAAAATGCACTTACCGATTGCGAGCTTTTTACAATAAAAACTAGTACAAACAGTAACGAAATAAATAAAAAAGCTAGTCCCGAAATTTTTAGAATACGAACATTTGTTATGCGCATGTATTGAATATATCAAGCTAATATGAATTTTCTATAAATTTACTCCGAAGTATAACCAACTTCTCGAATTGAATATTTGTTTATATTAATATCAGATTTAAATATTTCCCTATACTTTGGATCAAAGTAGAATACATGTGCTGGCTGTAATTGATTAGCAAAAAGATTCATATCTCTTTGTAGTACAACATCATTAGCCACAACACTTCCTTTAATTATTAAGCCATCACCTTTTTCGTTTATATTTGTAATATCTTTAGTAACTATTAAATTTGCATCTGTAAAGAATGCTCCTTCAATAAGGTCGTATTGAGCTAACTGCAGACTACCTACAGCAAGGGCGGAACTAGCTCTATTCCCATTTGCAACAGTAATATTGCCCTTTGCAACAAACATACAACCATTTGTTGGGCTTGGAGAAGTAAAATCGGGCGTAATGTTAATGTTCCCTGTAACAAAGAATATTGTTTGTGTATTGCAAGTAGAAAAGTTTACTACATTTAAATCACCGTTTACTACTACATGCTTTTTAGTATTTACTGGTGTTGCTGCTAATACCGATGACGTTGTTGCCAAAGTTGCATTACCACCATAGGTGGTAAAACTTCCATTATTATTTATGTTTACAAGATTGTACAAATAATCGTACCATTCCGTGTATTCAGAATATGCTGGTGGATTTATAGATAAATCCTCGTAATTAATAGTGTATTGTTTTTGCTTTGATTGCTTATCAGTTGGCATTAATGTATTACCTGCAATTAAGGCGTAAGTTGAGCTGTATGTAGAATTAAGATCAGACAGTACTGGTGTATTATTTCTATCATTTAGGTTAGCACTAAGTGATGATATCGCCGGTGGAACTCCAAAGTCAGACATACCACCCGAAGCCGATACATTCGAATTGTAGCCAAGCATCCAAGTTTTCTCATCTGATTTAACCGTAAACCTCCATGTAACGCTTGTTGAACCTAAGCTTCCATTCCCTGTATAAACTCTCCAACAGACAACATCATTAACGTTTAAACCACTAATTATTGTTGTTGAAGGATTTGCTGTAAAGAATCCTGAACACCCTCTTGAAACTTGTAGAACTGTGATAGGACTACCCATACAAGAAATACCCAAATCATTAACTGTATAGTTTACATTTACTGAATTTCCAGGTAGTAACCCAGTTGTTGAATTATCTAATGGTGAATTTAATGTTGCTGGTGTTGGCGGAGTTGGGACGCAGGCAGCGACTACAGTAAACCTCCAAGTTGGAGATGTAGACTGGAGTGCTCCATTATTCTTAACTATATACCAATCAACATATGATCCAATAGGAATGTTAGAAATCGAGGTAGAAACTATTGAACGTAGTGCACCACCATCAACTCTATAAAATAATGTCCATGTATTAGTATTGGAAGGACAAGCACTTCCCCAACCAGACGTAGTTACATCAAATAGTGCTGTTATGCTAGCCAGCGGAGTTGCTGAACTAATATTTGACATATTATATGGATATATTAACGAAGCAGCACCTGGGGCTGTAGGTGTACAAGCTGTACAAGCCGCAAGAACATCTGCTTGTGTTGTAGCTACCGTCCCATTGGGTCTTTGTAAGTATCTATACGCTGGTTCTGCTGTGCAGACTGGTCTAGTGTAACCACCGTTAGGAGTTGTTGGTTGGCAATAAGTATTTACGAAACCTGAACAAGAAGGACCATTCATTGGTGCACAAGTACCTTGTCCACATAAAGGGTATTTACCTTCAGGCCAGTTACCGCATTTGTCTCCACACCTACTTGTAGATACAGTACAGTAACACTGTGAGCCAAGTTCGCTTGAATCAGGGCAATTTGGATTTACGCATATACGCAAAGTTGGGTGACAAACCGAACGAACCCTCCCGTCTACTAATGGGCAATCGTTAGTAGTTGTGCATGCTCCCCCACACCGTGGATTTGGGGGAATCACTGGTGGGTCTGGTAATGTACAAGGTAATGAGTACTTATAATAACTGTCACAAACCCTGCAAATAGCTACATTATTTGAATCGTATTGAACAAATCCGGCTGTAGTATTGTTATTACATCCATAAAAGTCAGGCCCTGTACCTGCAGGAGCTGTTATGCTTGTTTTGGTCATTGCAGTGGCGCAATAATCACACTGGGGTGAACCAGTATTTGAGTTACAACATGCTCTACCCACAGCAGCATTAACACTAAGAATGGAACTAATACTAAAAATAGATAGTATTAATATTGTTATCCCAAATGCTAATTTAATTCTGCTCATATATTTTAATTGAGTTAACAAAGTCTACAAATGCAGTAGATGCGTTAATATTTTCAGTCATCGTAAATGGCAAATAACCGCTAGTAAAACAAAGATTTTCATATTGAGTTAAGCAGGTAAACATTTGCTTTTTTAATAAGAATTCTTGATTATCGGCAGTTAAGATTGTTGCTGATGAATAGGATAAATAAATACCATTTGGATTAAATTGAGGTTTAACAATTTCAGAATAGAGATTACCATCTTCTGAATAAGAAACTGCCTCTGTTATAAGTTGATCTGAAATATAAAATGTATAATCACCCTTGTTTATGTAAAATACTTTAGCAGTATTGCCATTTGTAATTGTGGTGCCATCTACAACTATTGAATTCGAAATAAATGGTGTATCTTTTAAACCAGTGACATTTTTTACATTCCTCCAGTCGTTAGAAAGTTCAATTCTATAACCGGATAAAAATAATTCTTGATCATTGGATGCCTCTCTAAATTGACTGTCTACATCCCCTTTTGTATTAGAGCTTGCTTCTTCTACTTCGGAAACGGGAACATACGATGGAATACTAGTAACTCTATTTTGACTAAGCAGAAATACAGTTATAAATACAATGAAGACTGTAATTATTATTACGGCAATTATAGCTGTTGGGAAAGTCTTTCTTTTTGCAAAATAATCCCAATCTTTATAGGCCATAAAAACAAAAGCGGACAAAATATATAATCTAAGTATATATAATGCCCGCTAGACAATCAACTATCTTTCAATTATTTGTATATCCAATCTCGCGAATCGAATACTTGTTATAGTTAAAATCGTTTTTGAATATTTCTCTATACCTTGGATCAAAGTAAAACACGTGAGCAGGTTGTGCTTGATTTGAGTTTAAATTCAAATCTCTTTGTAATACTACATTTTCGGAAACTACTGTACCTTTAATAGCTACTCCATCACCTTTTTGACCGGCAACACTTATATCTTTTCTTGTAATAAATTGACCATCTGTAAATAATGCCGCTTCTATTAAATCGTAACTTGCTAATTGTGGGTTATCAATTGCAACACCAGATGTTGCCGGTGAATTCCCGTTCTCAATTAGAATATCGCCAGTGCTTACAAAAATACATCCAGTATTATCGCCACTTGCTTTAAAATCTGGAGTTATTTTAAGAGTCGTATTTGTGAATACTCCATCTAATGGGTTTTGTAGGTTTCCTGATACAAAGAAGATAGTTTGAGTATCGCAAGTTGCACCCTCATCAACAGTTAAATTGCCAGCAATTAGAGCATGTGACTTAGTACCAGCCGCAATGCCTAAAAATGACGATGTGTTCCCGGATAAAGTCTGAGAACCTGGGATTGAAACTATATTAGCTACTGCGTTTCTTCTTGTTACTTCGTAAAGGTATTCAAACCATTTTGAATAACCTGAATCTAAAGGTGGTTTAAGTGTTAAATCTTCGTAATTTGTAACATATTGTTGCATTCTTGACTGCCTCCTTAATGGTAAATCAGAAGTTCCACTTATAGCTCCGTATGTAGATAAAAATACAGATTGCAAATCAGATAGTATTGGATTACCTAATCTGTCTTTAAGTGCATCAGGTAATACATTTAAACTAGTTGGCAAGGATAAGTTAAGAATACCTTTTCCTGCGGATAAGTCACCATTGTAACTTAATACCCATGGTTTTTGAATTGTAGCGGAAGTGTTCACAACACTTTGATTACAAGCACCATCCATAGTATATGCGTAAAACTGATAATTGGTTTGCTTAGAAGTATCACTATCGCTATAGGTTCTAGTTCCTAGGCTTGATTCAGTTACATAACCGTTTTGATTTGTAATATCGGTATACTTTAAAGCACCAGCAACGTAATTAGCAGTGCTTGGTAAATTGCCATTATTAAAGTTAATATCACCTGAGACTGAATCATTTAGTGTGGATTCGGTAACATCACGGGTTACAAAAGATTTAAGTTGCAATGAATTTGGTTCGTTAAATGCCCAATTGATTTGGAATTTAGTACCATCTGGTAAATATTTAGCTGAGAATGCTCCAGACTCAGATGCTGGTGCTAAGTCAACACCCCAATTTGTTCTTGTTGCAGTGGCGTTGGTTCTTTTGTAAACAAACTGCTGACTTGGAGTTGCAAATGATGTTTTTATTGACCCTAGTGAATCACTAATAACTGATGCTACATAGAATGAATATTTACCATAGTACATAGTGTCCATTCTAATTCTAAAGTTTGCATTTAAATTATTGCCTTGAACTTCTGCAATCGAATTTAAGTTAAATTCTTTTAATGTAGCGCCATATCCAGATAGATCACCAGAGACGGAAAGTGTCTTCCAGGCACCTTTATCGTAGGCACGAGCTTCAGTAGCTTTACCACTAGCATCTAAGATAATTTTGAACGCAGCGCCGTTAGATAATCTTACTTTATCCAGAATTGCTGTGTACTCAACTACATCGCCAACTTCCATGTTCATACACACTTCATCTTTTATTGGTGAGTTTGTTTGCCCAGTAAATTTATTACAATTTAAATTAAATGTATTGTTATCTGGGACCATTGCTAACCAAACTTCACGATATGTATTACCTGCACTTGTTGTAAATGCAAATGAATAATCTATTGGATTAGAAACTAATGGGGATCCGAATGCACCAGAGAATCCGTTGCTACAAACATCTGCTTTAACTCCAGCAGTTACAATATTTACACTATCATCAATTACAGTAAATTGGTTTACCGAACTTAACACTTTTACTCCACTTCCATTATCTTTTGAGATTCTCCAGCAGTAGGTTGCACCTTTAGACAGACCAGTAAATTGTGTAACTTCCCCTCTACTTTGGTATAAACCAGTACAGTTCGGGCTTAGTTGCAGATCGTATGTATTATTATTTGCAGGACAGACTTTTCCCCATCCATTAAGTGTATAAGTTAAGTTAACTGAGTTATTAACACCAAGAGT
>CAYUKX010000010.1:10720-17206 GCA_964445405.1 uncultured Candidatus Saccharibacteria bacterium | reverse complement strand
GGCCCTACTATGTACCTACAAGTTGATTTACCATCGCTACATAGACCTACACTTGCGTTACACGTTTGACCACAGGTTCTGCCTGCAGCACAGTCACAATTTGCCCCAGGTACCGTTTGCCCTATAGGACAAAATGCATTCGCACACTCCTTTAGTCCATCGCCGTTTTCATCTCTACAAACAGCAACTCCCCCATTTTTTGCACCAAGACAATCTGCAGTCGTATTACATATTCCGTTATCGCATTCTTTTTTTCCATCTCCATTTAGATCCACACAAAGTCCACCATCGTCACAGTCTGCGTTTGTAGTACATCTGCCATAGGCACATCGTCTTAAATAATCCGCATCTACATGACTTACAGATGTTAAAAACTCTGAAAAAAGAAATACAGAAATGACTAACAAGAATAATTTTAGTTTATTGGACATTTTCTAAATTTAAATAATCATTAATATACGTATCCACACAAGAAAACATAATCTTATCGGATAATAAGTCTCTAGATTCTGCAGGAATCGAGATTCTAATGTACTCACAGTCTAAATTAGGGTATAAAAACCCATCGTAAATTGACCAGCTTGCAAGGAACTTATCCGCGTTAGCACTTCTATTAAATACTGCACTGTTAACACCTCCTTTTTCGACAATAAAGTTATCGAGAGTTAGTTTAAATCTGTAATCGCTCCTTACTAGATAATAGTTTACATAATGTATACCTTCCGGATCAAAGAATTCTAAAGTATCTTGTTTTTGAGATCTAGAAACAACAGTCATAACTAAATATCCAAAACTAACCAAGGTTAATGCTATAAACAAAATTGTGAATGACTTAATTAGGTTCATTTATATATAATGAGATTACTTTATAACTATTACTTACTGGGTCCCTATTTACGTAAAAAGTATATTCTGTTCTCCATTCCGAAATTGCTTTTATACTTTCAGCTCTATTAAGCAGACGGACTTGCTTTTGACCGTTTTCTGTTTTTACTGAGTAGATTGATTCACCTATAATACTTTCAAGAATATCAATCGACTGGTAATCGTTATTATTATCTGCAAATTGTAATTTTGCAAAACGAACCCCGTCTGAATAAAAATCATATAATTCAATCATTTTAGAAAAAACTTCTGAAGTAGAGACATTTGCAACATATTGATTATTACTTGCAAGCCAAAGATTACTTGTTTCAAAGTTTGCGCCAAAATAGCTTTGCGGATTAGCCAAGTAAATATTAGCGGCTAGTGACAATAAAAAGAAAGCTATTGAAGCTACCAGATATTTCATAAATTTCTATAACTAAACTTAGTATATAGAAAGCGTTTAACACATTCAACCTAAGAATGCGTCAATAAGCAAATGCTCGGTGTCAATTGTCGAAATTCCGTGAGATTTTAGATAGTAAATTTGTGTAGGATCTAAATAGCCGATTGTTGCACCATGGCCACCCTTGACCTCTGATTCGTTTATTTCAAGTGATGGAATAGCTCTTGCAGAAGCCTTATCAGAAACTACCAAGCAATCGATCTTTAGATAAGTATCGGTTCCAACTGCTCCTTTTTGGATTTTTAATAATCCTTCGAAATCAAATTTTGAGTTATCAAAAATTACAGCTTTAATATTTATTCTTGAAGTAATACCAGGGTTTTTATGCAAGAAAGTAATTTTTGATTTTATCTGACTATCACCTTTTCCAACATACCTACCCTCAATTTGGCAATTTTCAGTTATTTCGATTACTTGTTCCTCGATTGTAAAATCAATTTCTAGAGTTTTCATTAAGAAGGCTTAATTGATTAGATATTGGTTTAAAGCTAGTTCTATGTATTTTGCTAACTCCATAAGTATTTAAGGCCTTTAAATGCTCGGAAGTCGGGTAACCTTTATTCTTATTAAAAGCATACTGATTATAACTTGAATGTAACTGAGTCATTAAATTATCTCTAAACACTTTTGCTAAAATAGACGCTGCTGCTACAGAATAAAAAGTTGAATCTGCTTTAATTCTTTTTACACAGTTTTCTCCAAAAGACACCTTAAATTGCCCATCTACTATAAATAATGCTTTCTTATTTAAATTTGTAACATAGGCATTTAAGTCATCGACTGCTTCGATTATTAGATCTGTAATAGTTTTTCCAATTCCAAAGGAGTTAATGGAGTTTAATTCACCAGTGAGCACCAGAAACTTATTATCTTGTAATAAATTGCTCACCGCTTCTCTTTTGTCCTTTTTAACTAATTTTGAATCGTTAACACCAATAACTGGGATATGTTTATTAATGTCTAGTACGAATGCTCCTATGCATACTGGTCCTGCCCATGCACCTCTGCCTACTTCGTCTATACCTATAACTAAGTCAACATTATGTTCTTTTATTAATTCAAGATCCTTTGAAAAATCCAACGAAGCTGCCATTTAATAAAGTGTAATATTCCTTATTTTATCATTAGATCCAAAAAAGCCCCGATTTCTCGGGGCTTTTAAATTTATAGGTTTATTCTGCAGATGTAACTTCTGTAGTTGTTTCTGGTTCAGCGTTTGCCTCTCCTTCTTCTGGAACAAGAACGGTTTTTCCTTTTCTAATTCTCATAGACATTTTTCCTACTCTATCTCTCATGAAGAATAGCTTAGATCTTCTTACAGGTTCAGTCTTTAGAACTTTAATCTTTGCAACATTTGGAGAATAAAATGGTAGTTTTTTTTCTACACCTACTCCATAGCTAATTTTTCTAACTGTGAACATAGATCCTGCTCCACTTCCATTTAAAGAAATTACTAATCCTTTGAATTTTTGAATTCTTTGTTTGGCACCTTCTCTAATGATTGTATCAACTTCTACAGTATCACCAACCTTAACTGCTGGAATCTTTTTTGCAGTAATATCCTTTTCTAATTTACTTAGTACTTGTGTATTCATAATTTATTTATCCCTTTTAAAAGCTGTAAGATTATAACAGGAAAAAAAGCCGATGCAAAGTATAAAACCTAGAAATCAAAGGTATATTGAGGTTGCAGTACTTGAATAGTCTTATAATCAATCCCTAATTCTACCTTTTCCCAGTAATAATCCTCTTCGTTTACAGTTGGGAAAGAAACTGGATAAGAATCAGGATAGGATGATGGATAAGATACTGGTTCAGGGAATACTGGATTTGGCACATATTTGTACAAGAAGGATTGATCAAAGAATTCCTCTGTAATTATGTACAAATCATCAAATGGGATTATTGCATTAATATCACTTCTCATATTCTTAATGCCGAAAACCTGCTGCTCAGTAGTTGTTACATTCACTGATTCGATATCTTTAGTACTTATATTCCATAAGGTGTTACCAACTTGTTCCAAAGTACCTGCAACATAGTACAGATTATTGCCAGAAAGCCAAAGTCTTTGTACAACTTGACCGTTATTTTTAGAAACTAACACCTTTCGCTCCAGTTCACCTCGAGTAAATCTATAAATCTCTCCTTTATCAAATGATTGGTACAAACCAGTTTTACCTTCGTTTGCCCAGTAAAAATTACCGTCATTTGTACTTTTAATCTTCTCACATGCGTAACTATCTAGAACTTTATCCCTTAACTGAAGACTAAAACATTCTCTATCTTGGTTTAAATAGATGTAGCCTGCTACAGTATCAATGTTCCAAACTTTAGTGTTCGTACTTAAAAAATTCGTTTTATATAACTGGTATTGATTACCCTTTAAATCAGTTGCCTGAAGATAAACTGTATTATTTTCATCAAAGAACGAATAGTAAAATGTTTTATCTTGTATAGAGAAATGAGAATCTATGAATTTTTGATTCTTGTCTAACCTCTTCAGCAGGATTGGCTTATTCCCTGGGGTATTTAAATATAATTCTGATAGACTTACGCTTGGTGTATTTATTGCATACAAATACGTCTGGTCATTATAATATCTGTACATTTCGATAATATTAGGTACTTCCGCAATTTTGTTAAATTTACCATCTTTTTGAAGACTGCCTATAACCGATGATTGATCAGTTTTTAAAAGTAAAGACCTTGAGTCACTTGATGGTAAATCCTGATATTCGTTAGTTAGGCTACTTGTAAAATCAGTAAGGATTGCCTGGGCTTCAGTTAACTCCAAGCCATCTAAACCAGTCGCGTCGTTTGGATTAAGGATTTGCCCTATTATTGAGTTATTTTGATATAGTGCGGGATTTTGCAACAACACACCTCTGATAATTATTAAAATTGCGAAACAAAACACAGCTCCAACAACAATAAATATCAATTTTCTGTTAAAATCTCTATTAATCTGCTGTTTAGGTGAAGGTTTAACCGTTATATTAGGATCAAAAGTTGCTGTTTCTAAAGTTTGATTAACTTTTTGCTCAAATTGTGGATTCATTTTCTTAAAAACTTGTATTAAAAGGCTTTACACTTTATAATCATAGTTTGATTAAGGAAGAATTTCAAATATTAAATTTATTTTATGGCAAAGACACAAGGTCCAACATATAACCCAAGCAAGATAAAGAGAATAAGAAAGTACGGATTTAGAGCTAGAATCGCAACAAAAGGTGGCCTAAAAACTCTAAAAAGAAGAAGAGCAAAGGGAAGACATGAATTAACTGCTTCTGCAGAATTCGGATCTAAAGTTCAAAAAAACAAGAAATTTTCTAGACGAAGATAAACTGACCTATTAAAAAGCCGCATTAGCGGCTTTTTTTTTATACTATTTTGTATAAACCTTTATCAATAATTAGTCTTTCCTTTAGTATCTGGTTATTTTCTTCCTGGAGTGTGTCTAGTTTTTCTAGGTTACCTTCATTTATTTTTAACTCTCTGGACAAAAACATTCTTCTTTTTGAATGATATTTTTTTCTTAAATCTCCTGCCTTTTTGTTTATTAAATCCTGTATATTTGTTGATTTATCGGATAATTCAAGTCCATTCATAACAATTTCATCGTAAACATTTTGTAGCTTAAGTGGCACTTTTTCTTTTATTACATCAAAGCCCTCTTCGGAATGTGTTCTAATTAGTCCAAATATAACTTTTACATCACTAAAAAAGTTTTCTTCAGTGAATTTTAAATCAGTAAATTTATCAAGAGCGATTAATAATTCAAGCATGTATTTTTCCTCATGATTAATATCAATTTTCTGATCTTGTTCTAATACTAATGGTTGTTCCTTATCTGATTTTACTGGACTATATGTTTTGCCTTTTTCAATTTTTGAATTAATAAATTCTTCTGAGACTTCGAGTAGTGAAGCAATAGCTTTTCTATAGTGATTAAACAAGACCTCATCTTTAAGCAATGCAAGACAAGGCAAAATACTATATTCAAATGTAGATTTGCCTTCCGCGCTACCCATATCTATATCCCTAGTAAAGTACTCAATTAAGTAATCCATAGTTTGTTTTGCGTTTTCAATACGCTTTGGCCATTCATCTGGAGATTTTCTTATTAATTCATCGGCATCTTGAAAACCTGTTAAGTCAATTACTTTATGCTTTAATTCAATTTCTTCAGCAATTCCCATACCCCTTATTAACGCCTTTAAACCTGCATTATCAGTGTCAAAACTAAAATATACTGTATCAGCAAACCGCTTTATTAATTTTGCCTGATTTGCAGTAAAAGCAGTTCCCAGTGGCGCAACAATATTGCCAATACCAACCCTATGCGAAGATAAAATATCTATGTTACCTTCCACAAGTATTAAAAATTTATTGTCTTTTAAGTGCTCCCTGGCTTGATAAAGCCCATAAAGCATTTCGTTCTTTTTATAGACTGGAGTTTCTGGGGAATTTAAGTACTTAGGTGCTTCCTTCACAGTACCTATGTATCTTCCACTAAAAGCAACAACTTCGCCTTTCAAGTTGAAAATAGGTTGCATTACTCTTTCTCGAAATTTATCAATAACCTGACCATTCCTTTCCACTAAAAGACCCCACTTTATTAAATCTTGAATATTAAAACCTTTAGAAACTAAAAATGATTTTAAATTTGTTGGTATATTTGGCGCAAAACCAACCATAAAATCTTTTATTCGATCAATATCGATTTCTCTTTTCTGCATTGCATAATCCAGACCTTTTTTACCAGATTTATGCTGCATAATAATGTAGTTATAGAACTTTGCAGTTAAAAGATTAGCACTTAATAACTGCTCCCTTTCCTTTTTCTCTTTTTGATTTTGAGGAGAAATATTTTGAGTTAACTCTACCCCAGCTTTTTCTGCAGCTATTTTTAGGGCGTCACTAAAATCTGTATGCTCTACTTCTTCTATAAATTTAATTACATCACCAGCTTTACCGCATCCAAAACATTTAAAAATCTGTAAGGAGGGATTTACCGTAAAAGATGGGGTTTTTTCTGAGTGAAAAGGACAACAAGCTTTATAATTTGCTCCTGCTTTTCTTAAATCGGGAACATAAGAAGCTATAACGTCTACTATATCGAGTTTTGATTTAATTTCTTCTATGTCAGCCAT
>CAYUKX010000010.1:0-10620 GCA_964445405.1 uncultured Candidatus Saccharibacteria bacterium | reverse complement strand
ATTAATACTTGTCTTTTAGAATTTTCATATTCCAAAACACTTCCAAAAAAGTTTACTTCAGATTTTAATTCATAACCTGCAGAACCCATTTTTGACTTATAGAAACCGATTACATCGCTTACTTTAGCTTTAAGTGCAAATGTAACAGATGAAGTTTCCTTACCATCTGAATTTACATCTGTAGCACTAAATGATGCTGTTGCTCCACTATAAATTGGAACGTCACTTGGGAAGTTTGAAGGTAAAGAAGTACCTACGCTAAAGCTACCTGAGCCATCAGTTGAGTTAAAATTATAAGTTTCAGAATTGATATCACTACTTCCAGTATCAAGAGTGTAATCTCTTATTGTATCTACTAATGAGTCATTAATTGTAGTTGATGCCCTATTTAATACTTGAGTAAATACTACCCATGCTGCGCCAGCACAAACTACACATAAGCAAAGAACAACAACTAAAATTATTATTATCTTTGGTAATGCTGAGCTAGATTTCTTAACTTCAACGGCAGGGGTTACCTCTACAGGTTTAACTTCGGGGGTTGGTGCCACAACTGGCTTTACTTCTTCAGACATAACTATTTATTAAAAATTAATTGATGATTAAAATATAGCAATATAGCTATTGGTTTACAAGGTTAGACATCACATAGATTAAAGTTTTTCCATGGATTAGTCGTTGGGGGAACCGCTTTAAAAGTAACAAGTTCTTGAGTAACTGGATGGAAAAAACTTAATTTGTAGGCCCACAATGCAATAGGTGTATTACTATCCCTGATTCCTTCAATGTAAAGCTTATCACCTACAATGCTATGACCAATGGTCGATAACTGCACCCTAATTTGATGCGCTCTTCCAGTTTTAAGTGCAACTTCAAGTAAAGAATAATTACTGTCAGTTGCTAATACCTTATATGCTAGCTCTGCATATTTAGAATCCCTAACTTCGGAATCGTAAGCTATGCTTCTTCGTTCCTCTTCAGATTTAACCAGGTAGTGTTTTAGTGTTTGCTCTTGATTTTCAACAATACCATTTACTACTGCCAAATACGTTTTTTGGAATTTATGACTCTGAATTTGTTTTGATAATCTTGCAGCTGCTTTAGAAGTTTTGGCAAATACCATTACACCGCCAACATTCTTATCTAGCCTATGAACCAACCCCACAAATACATTCCCAGGTTTCTTATACTTATTTTTAATGTATGCCTTAAGTTCGGTTAGTATATCTGGATCCCCTGTTATATCAGATTGCGACAATAATCCGAATGGTTTTTCTGCAACTATAATATGGTTATCTTCAAATAATATTTTAATCATTAATTTGAGCTAATCCGTAAAGTCCAGCTGGGAGCACATAACCTCTATTCGTATCTTTTAAACCTACTTCTCCAGATTTTATTACAAAGTCCTTACTTAAATTATCTTTTAGAATATTTTCTAATGCCATGGAAGAGAATGTGGTTGCGTATGCATTCACTAAAAAGAACAACGGATCTTCCATTATTTTGCTACATTGAAAAACCAACTCACTCAAATTTCTTTCAATTTCCCAAAGTTGACCTGTTGGGCCTCTTCCATAAGCTGGAGGGTCCATAATTATTCCTGAATATCTATTACCTCTACGCTCTTCTCTTTCTACAAATTTAATTACATCTTCCACAATAAATCTAGTTCCCTTTCCATCAACTCCCGAATCAATTACATTTTGTCTTGCAATACTTGTCATCCCTTTTGATGCATCAATGTGTGTAACTACAGCACCTGCGGCCGTACAAGCCGTTGTTGCACCTCCAGTATAAGCAAATAAATTAAGTACTTTTATTTCGTTAGGGTTTTTGGAACTTCGTCTTCTATTAATTAATTCAGTTAACTTTTCCCAATTTACAGCCTGTTCGGGAAATAATCCTGTGTGCTTAAACTGAGTAGGTTTAATATTAAAGGTTAACTTTTTATATTTAATTTGCCATTCTGATGGTACTCCTGTTAAATCCTCCCATTGCCCGCCTCCTGTATTACTTCGGTGGTAAATCATATCTGGGTTATGCCATTGTTTTACTGAGTTATCTTTATTCCAAATTGCTTGTGGGTCAGGTCTACGTAGAACAAACTTACCCCATCTTTCTAATTTTTCACCATTACCAGAATCAAGTAATTCAAAATCTTGCCATTCTTTAGGAAATTCCATTTTTATAATCTTAAATTTATATTGTAATTGTAGCAGAAACTAGGAATTGACTTAAATAAGAGCGTATGACAAACTTTAAAAACCACTTTTAAGTATTTTTTATGCTACAAATTAACAAGAACAAGGTTTTAGGCTTATACAAGCTAACAAGAGTAATGACTATAATGGAATTTTATCCATTCATTTTAATATTCGGGATATTAAGCACTAGAACATATATTAATGTAACCAGCGTTGTTACAGCAGTTTCTGTACTACTTTTACTTATTGCATCCTTTATAATTAATGATGTTGAAGATTCAGAAGATGATGCAAAAGATCCTAAAAAAGTAAAAAGAAATCCAATTTCAGCAGGGATTATTACGAAAAAAGAGGGTTATGTTTTTTACTTTATAGTAAATCTACTAGCCTTAATTCCACTTATACTAATAAATTTGCAGGTTTTTTTAATAGGGCTGCTAACAGCCATTATTGGTTATATCTACTCTTGTAAGCCATTCAGGCTTAAATCTAGACCTATTGTAGATGTTTTATCTCACGGGTTTTTTCTAGCTGGCGCACAAGTAATTATTTTTGGATTGTTACCTCAAAATTCTACCGACAATAAAACATTACTTACCTTCTTTGGGTTGTACTTATTTTCAATGGGAGGAGATTTATATAATGAGGTTAGAGATTGGAAGGTTGACCGAGAAGTTGGATTGAAAAATACTGCTTCTTTTTTAGGTTACAATTTGGCTAGGTATACCAGTTACACATTTTATTGCATAGGCATTTTGTTAATTGCCGTAGCAACAGCCTTAATATTGTTCAAAATAAGCTAATAAAAAACCCGCCTTTCGGCGGGTTAAAAGTCATTTAACAATATTAAGCGGCCTTTACAAACTTATTAATCTTGTATTGATTAACTTTACCACTTGGTAATTTTACGTCTACAACATCTCCAATTTTTGCATTAAGAACTGCTTTACCAATAGGTGAATCAGTTGATAACTTACCTTCTGCTGGATTTGCTGATTTACTTTCTTCAGAGCCAACTAGAACAATGTTTCTGGTTACATTATTCTCTACATTTTCGATTTCGATAGTTTCTCCAACATTTACAATATTATCTGTATTTGTTGTTTGTTCATCTACAATGAAAACTAATGCAGTAATGCTTTCTAGTTCATTTATTCTATTTTCGTTCATCTCTTTCTTTTCCATTGCTACAGTGTAGGCATGGTTTTCTGAAAGATCACCTAATTCTCTAGCAGCTGAGATTTCTTCGGCGATTTCTGGTCGAAGTACCTCAATTCTATGCTTTAGTTCCTTTACTAGCTCATTATAAGAGCCTTGGGTCATTGTTATCTGATTTTCATTTTGCTTTGTAGCTTTTTTTGTTCTTGCCATAAATTTATTTACCTTTTTATAAAAATTACTTTTGCGCGTACCTAATCTAGGGTATATATTTTAACAGATTAATAATAACATACGCAAGTCCTGTTAGTGTTATTTCTTCAGGACAATTTTAACATATGTATCGTTTTTTGGCTGACTAGTAAATGCAAAGGAGTTACCATTTTGTCCGACACGAGGGACAAAATCCTCTACTTTTAACAATGCATCAGCTGTTACTTTCATATCGAGAGTATTAGAACTGCCACGTATTTTAAGAATCCCGTAAGAAATTTCTCTTAAAGAATCACTTGTTAACTTTCCGACAGTTGAAGTTTTCCATTTTAAACCCACGCTTGATTCAGATATTATCTGAATGTTTGTACATTTTTGTTCGTTATAAGAAGTCTTTATGTATCTTTCTACGGGAATATTGTCTACTGTTATTAAGGAGTCAGAAATACTAGCTGGTAAACATAAAGAGACCTCTGAAGTTGAAGCTAACTGAGGAAATTTAAAGTTTATTCTATTATCTAAACTTAAATCTGAGTTAATTTGACTTTCAATTGCTACTGTAAAACTTGGGATTTTATCAGATCCTAAATACTTAGGGTCGTAGATACTAAATGCAATGTCCACTGGCAAAGAATTATTAAGTATTGCACTCTGGTTAAAGTCTTTTGATACAATGTAATCCTGATAATCCAAATCAGAGATAGAAATTAATATATCTCTGTTTAAAGCACTGTTTGTTAAAGTGGATACCAATCCTGCTGAATTACTCTTAAATACATCTATTGCATTGTTTACCACAAAACCGGCCAACTGAGCCAGAACTGCATTCCTACTTCTCAGATTTCCATTATCACTTTGTGCTAAGTTAACTTGTTTTAATAAGTCATCGTTACCAAATGTTACTGAGTTAATTTCGGTTGTTTTACTGGTATTTTGGCTAACAAACTGTACCAAAGAATTTAATGAGTCAGTATTTATTGTTACAACTCCTGACAAATCTCTTGAAAAACTATCTTTGAACACCTTAGTTATTATTGAATTAAAATCATCAATATCCTTAATACTTGAAAGATCGTTAATAGTTATATTAGCTTTTGTTTTGATTCCAAATTTTCTAAGATTAATTAGTTGAATATCTGAATCACTAAGTGAACCAAATTTAAAATTTGTATCATCAGTTGATTGAACTACTGCCTCTACAATGCTGCCTTTGTTCATGGTAATCATTGCATATGCACTTATATAGCCACCTAGTGGCGTTGGAATTGTATTATCTAATATTAAAAATAGGTAAGTCTTTGGTGAATCAATACCTAATATAGAATCTAAATACTTAACAGTTCCCATATCTTCAGTCACATCAGCAATCGATATTATTCTTTTGTTTAATGGGCTTAAGTTTTGAGCAAGGAAATCTGGAATTATTGTGTAGTCTAAAGATTCTATTACGCCAGAGCTTTTTTGAATTTTAGTCACTCCATCTTGTACATACGGTAAGGAATTGTTCAGCTTTGAAAAGAATTCTGAGTAATCCAACCCAGAACTTGAAAGTGATATATAACTGTCTGTGGCGGCTCTTGATAGTGTATTGTTTTGTAATGATTTTAAGTATGAATTAAATGGCTCTAAACCTTTGCTTAGATTTTTTGCCCCATCGATAAATAATGAGTATGCCTCTAGATTCTTTTGTACTTCGTTATATTGTTTATCTAAGGCAAGTAAACTTGCAACTCCTTGGAATTTTGCAAATATGTTTCTAGTATCTTCAAAATGGAAGCTTACAGTATCTAGATTTGATTTAATATCTGTAAAGTTACCTTTGTTAACGTTTTCTTCTATTGTTGCAATTTCTGGGTATAGAATTAACATGTTACGCCCAAGTGCAATAATAGGAGAGAAGTAGTTTATATAAAATATTACCAATACTAGAATTATTGAAAGCATTACAACAATCTGAGTCGGTGATTTATTTTTAAAGATATTAAAGCTTTCACCAAGCCCCCTAAAGAATTCCCACACACCATCGTTTAATTTTTCTTTAAAGGTTCTTTTTGGTTTTCTTCTTTTTTGTGTAGCTAATGCTGCGCTGTTAATGCTCTGCTTCTTTAGTTCTTCTTGTCTTTTTCTTTCGGATATTAGCCTACTAACAGCTCCTGCCTCTGGAGACATAGTCACATCGGTTTCTGCAATTGCCAGAAAACCTTTAATTTTATCTACAAGATTACTATTACCTTTAGGTAATGCTCTTGTTTCTAGCATAAAAATTTTTGCCGCCGCCAATGATTGCTTAACTGCTTTATCAAAGTTTACTTTAGGGCTCCATCCTATTGAAGATAAATTGGGAGCCGGCTTGTATAATTTTAAGGCTGGTAGATTATCGGTTTCATCAATAAAAACTATCTCCCTTACATCGGAATCATATTCTTGTATTTTGTATGCAACGGACAGATTTGTAAAAGGCGTTTCGTAAGTTAGTGAATAGATTTCCCCCGTAGTAACTCTAGAAAACTGAGCTTTAATAATTCCATATGCAGCATCTAGAATATTTACGTACCATTCAGTATCTAATCCATCTTTTCTTAGTCTTATCTGATTGTTAGTTACAGCATCTAAAAGTATCTCACTAAATGCTGTACTGTCATTAAAATCTATTCCATCGCCGATTAGTTCGCCTAACCTTATAATTCGAGTATCCAGCTTATCTCGTTCAAAGTACTCTATGGCAAGGCTTTCAGCATATTTCTGCAATTCCATTTCGGTATAAATAGTATGCCTTGATGAGCTTGTTCCATAGCCAAATTCTAAGTTTAAATCTTGTCTAGATAGTATTAACTGGTGTGCCTTAATTGAGGTAGTCAGTAAGAATTTAGCGTTAAACTTTTTTGCTAAATTTAACGATGCATCTAAGTAATTAGATAAGTTCAAAAACTCACTTGTCGATATTTTTTTATTTAAATTCTCAGACTGATGTTGAAAGTAAAATATGTAATCTAATCTACGAATATCTTCATCTATATGTGGAATTGCTGTGTAATCTAAAAAGCTAACTAGTGCACTATTAGAAAAAACGCTTAATTTTGCGTCTGCCTCTGGTGTATATGTATCTACAATAATTACATAACCACCTTGCTCAATTAATGAGTCAGCTATTTCTAGGCCGAGCTTATTAAGTCCACCTATAATTATTGATGTCGGATATTTAATTGTATTTTTTAATCTATATTTTTCTGGAATCATTATTATTCTAAATTACTCTTAAATGTTATTCACTTCAACAGGTTGCAACATTAATTGAATATCAACATTAAAATCTGAACTTTTTAACTTATCTCTATCACTTTGTAATTCTGGCAACAAAGTAAATACAAGTGATTCATAACCTGATCTACTAATCTTAATTTCGTGTTGCCTAGAAAAATCTAATTCCATTATTTTTGTACTACTTTCTACTTTTTCTATTGGCAGGCCATCAAATGTTAAATTAAAATCGCTTGTATTAACATCAATTGTTAGTTTAGATTCCATGTCTGGATTCTCTTTTTTTGTTGTATAAATTACATGACCTTCAGAGAAGACTTCGTCTGGTCCAATATTAAAACCAATTACGACTGCAGAATTTTCCTCGAAATTAATAAGTTTGTTGAATGTAGAGTATGAGTCAGCAAACTCACCTGTTCGCTTTAGTGTAATTAGATGATCACCTGGTGATACCCTATCTAGAATGTATGGGGATAAATCTGGTGTTACTTTTGCAACTGATTTGTTATCTATGAATACTTCCATTTCCCCTGCAAGTGAACTCACTTGTAGACCTGAAATTGAATCTGGCTTACTAACGCCAAAAATATTAGCTAAATCTATGTTCCACCTTAGCCAAGGCGACCAGATAGCCAATAGTACAAGTACTACTATAGTTAGAGTTGCGAATAAGATTTTCTTCATAATTATGTGATTAGCCCAACATAATTATTCTACAAGAAATGAAGACAAGTTAAAAGCGTGTAAATTTATTACTATAAAAGTGATTAAGCTTTATTTGGCCCAAGACTTAAGTAGTTGCACCTGTTGTAATGCTCCTTCTGGTGTATCAAGATCAGGAGTTTCAAGAATAAAATCTTTAGCCTTTAATTTTGGATGATTTAAAAATGCTGACATTGCCTTTTCTCCAATTTTTGCATCTGGGCTGCCTAAATTTTCGTGCCTATCTTTATTAGAAGCAAAGTCAGTTTTAGAATCGTTAAAGTGTATTACAGGAATCTTATTTAAATCTAATAGCTTATCAGCTTGCTCTACTACGTTATCAAGGTCATTTATTAAATCGTAACCTGACGCAAACATATGTTGAGTATCTAAACAAAAACCTAGTTTGTGTTTATGTTCATCTTTTACACCTGCAAAAATCTCTGCTAATTCTTCGAATTTATCACCAACAACATTTCCAGAACCTGCTGCAACTTCTAAGAATAATTTTGGCTTTCCCCAAAACTCCTTACTTGCACTAGGCATTTCGTCGATAGTATCAAAAATCCAGTTAAGACCATAAATTACTCTTTCATAGCCAGATTTTTCGTCTGGTTGATCTTTAAGTGATCCTGTGTGGAAAATGACTCCATCACCGTTTATTTGCCTTAGTAAATCTAAATGGTGAACTACTGATAATTTCGATAAATGAAATTTTTGCTTATCTGGATTCGCTAAGTTTATTAAGTAAATTCCATGAAAGTAAACTTTTTTTATATTTGTATCGGTGGCCTTAACTTGATTATATTTTTCGATTGCTTCTGGTTTAAATGGCTGGGAATTCCATCTTTGTGGTGGTGCAGGGTGAGTCATTACAGAATTCACGCCTAAATTATTACCTCTTTCAATTATATTGAAAAGTCCACCAGCACAAGAAACAAAAGCGCCTAAATTACGAGTTTCCATTATTTATAAGTATTCATAACTGGTGCCAACTCGTTATATAAGTTGGTTGTATTTAAAGAAGAACCTGCTGAGGCCAAAAATACTACAAAAATAATAATGTAACACACAAAGCAAATTACCATTAATGTTAAGTAACCTACTACTGTACCTATCGCACTACCTGCAATAATCTTAAACCAAGAAACATCTTTATTTTCTGAAGTTGCCATATAAATAATCTTAATATATTAAAGTGATTATACGTAAAAGAGTCACAAATTCAAATTCTATTATTTTTTGTTTCTGAAAAAGATAATAACTAGTAAGACAGAAGTCAAAACCAATCCAACTGCCGTTACAAAAAAGCTAGTTTTATGGGCAAGATCGTCCCGGTAAACTATAAGCAAAGTTAATAATAATGTACTTACAAAGGTCATAAATGCATACTTATTGAATCTATAAAGGTCATCTGAAGTTCTAACTTGAAACTTAGTATTTATAGAATTCATTAATGTTTCGCAGAATTCCTTTGCGTAATTTAGCTCTTCTTCAAGATAATTCTTTTTATAATTTAACGAGCTTTGTTGAGTTTTACTCATGTAATCGTTAACAAGTTCTATTAGTTTATTCTGGTTTGCGAAAATTAACCTTAAACTAGAAATATTAATTTCGGCATTTGTTAAGTGTCTAATTACTTTATAGTTATCTGATTTATTTAAATATTCCTTTCTAATGTCATTTGTATCGCCAAGAATGTGGCTTACGATTCTAGATACATCTTCAAAAACTAAAGATAAGAATTTTTCGAAGAATCCTCCGAAAGTCTTAAAGTTTATTGATTCAACTTCGTTATAATATTTTTCAAAAAAGTACGTTGAATTACTCGCAAATAAATCTACTGTCTTCGCTTCCGTATTAAATACTATGTTAATTTCTACTGTATCAATGGCTTTAGTGGCTTTGTTATATTCAGGAATATAAAAAATCATAAAAAGATTTTCTTCAGTTTCTATAAACTCAACTCTGGAGTTTTCGACTGTTATCTTTGATTTGATTTTATCTGGAACATTTAATTCAGAAAGGTGACTTAAAAGTGCATTGTCTTCTAAGTTTAAGTGCAGTTTAATATTCATAGAAAATTGGTAAATTTCTATTAATATATCATAAAAAAATCTATCTAGTGAGAATAACAACTAGCCATTACTTTGAATGATGGCTCGTGCGAATTGGTATTTAGTTATATAGACAATAGTTTTGTTAATTCCTCTTCTGCTACTTTTGGATTTACTTTACCTTGAGTTTGTCGCATTACTTGACCAACTAATGCTTTTATTACATTAGGATTTTTGGCTAGGTCCAAAACAAGTTTAGGATTTTCGGCTATTACTTTTTTAGCAATATCTGCAACAAAGCTGGAGTCTGTAATTTGAGTAAGACCTTTTGATTCAATAATTGATTTTGCACTGCCACCTTCTTGGAATATTGTATTAATTACATCTTTAGCAATTGTGCCTGATATCGACTTCGATTGCATCTGAATTACTAGCTCTAATAGATCTTCTTGGCCTAACTTCATTTCACTGATCTTTAAATCTCTTTTTTCAAGATGACCTGAAACCTCACCCACAATCCATTTTGCTGCTTCTTTTATCACCTCTTGTTTATTCGAAAGTTGAATAAATGAATCGAACCAGTCACCTTTTTCTCTATCTTCCACAAAGATATCTGCTTGTTCACCTTCTAAGCCTAAATCCATATATCTTTGCTTTCGCTGATGTGGCAATTCTGGTAAAGATTTTTTAAGTTCTTCAATTTGAGAATCTTGAATTCTAATTGGTGGAATATCTGGTTCAGGAAAATATCTGTAATCGTCAGATGTTTCTTTTCCTCTTTGGAACAAAGTTTCGCCTGTCATTCCTTTTAAGCCTCTAGTTTGTGGTTTGATTTTTTCGCCTTTTTCTAATAATTCGGTTTGTCGTTTTACTTCAAAATTCAATACCTTTTCTAAAACAGAAATTGAACCGATGTTCTTAACTTCTACTTTGTAATCTGGTAATTGCCCAACAGGCATTGTGTCTGGCTTTACACTAATATTAAGTTCAAATCTCATTTGCCCTTTTTGCATTTCGGCATCAGA
>CAYUKX010000009.1:10241-23884 GCA_964445405.1 uncultured Candidatus Saccharibacteria bacterium | reverse complement strand
ATTATGTTAAATATACTCTTGTGCTATATTTAATCGTGTAAATATTAACAAGGAAACATGAATAAAAAGAAAGTTGTATTAGTAATTATGGATGGCTGGGGATTGGCTCCTGATGATAAATATAATGCAATTACAAATGCAAAAACTCCGAATGTAGATAGATTAATACGAGAATATCCTAACACTCGACTTAAGTCAGATGGACTTGCTGTAGGCCTACCTGAGGGTCAATTTGGTACTAGTGAAGTTAACCACTTAACAATTGGGGCTGGTCGAATTATTCTGCAAGATTTACCAAGAATTAATCACGCAATTGAAACAGAAGAATTTTATAGTAATAAAGCAATTGTAGATACTTTTAACCATACTATAAAAAATAATTCTAATTTGAATTTAATCGGTTTACTAAGTGATGGTGGTGTTCACACAATTATCGAACATTTATTCGCCTTTTTTGAGACTGCAAGAAGATTAAACTACAAACAGCAAATTAATTTGCATGTATTTACAGATGGCAGAGACGTTGCACCAAAATCCGCCGAAAAATACTTTGCAATGCTTGATTCTAAAATTGCCGAATACAAAGAATTAAATATAAAATTAGCTACAGTCCAAGGCCGAAGCTATTTAGACAGAGACCGTGAATGGGATAAAACCGAAAAAGCCGTTCAATTAATTACAAAAGGTGAGGGCAAAAAGTTTACAAATTGGAATGCAATTGTAAATTTTGAATACAACATGAATGTGACAGATGAATTCTTTTCACATTACGTACTAGATGAATCAGGGTTATTAGGGAAAAATGACGGAGTGATTTTTTACCATTACAGAACTGACAGACTTTACCAGATAGTAAAAAGAATATTACAAGAAACTGAACTGAATTTAAAAGCAATTACCATGATTAATGCAAGCGAAGAATTTGATGTACAAATAGCATTCCCAAGACTACCAGTTGATAATGTTTTAGCCGAGGTAATTTCAAAAGCTGAACTAAAGCAGTTACACACTACCGAAACTGAAAAATATGCTCACTTAACGTTCTTTTTAAACGGAGAAAAAGAAAAAGAGATGCCCTACGAAGAGTGGAAGTTAATTGAATCAAATAGGTTTGTAAAACCTTACTATAACTTTGAGCCTTCCATGCGTAATTTTGATATTACAAAGAATATTATTGATGGTATAGCAAACGATAAATATGACTTTATAATTGCCAATTTATCTAGTCCAGACATGGTTGGCCACACTGGGAACTACGAAGCCGCAATTGTATCTGCTGAATCTGTAGATTATTGTGTGGGGCAAATATATGCTGCGGCAAAAGATAAACTAGATGACTATGTGTTAATTATTACCGCAGATCACGGGAATTCAGATATTATGTGGGATTACGAAAATAACCAACCACATACTCAACATACGACTTCACCTGTGCCATTTATTGTTGTGACAAATGGTGACTACAAGTTACACCGAAGAGAATCCTTAAGTGATATTGCACCTACTGTACTAGATTTAATGCATTTAGAAAAACCAGTAGAAATGACTGGAGAATCGTTGATTATTGAAGAATAAATTTTAAACCAGACATTGCACTAACTATTTTCTTAGCTAAAGCTAAGATGAAATAATTATAAAATCTACTAAAAAGTTATATAATTAGTTATATATAAATAATTTTTAAATTAACAATATGGGATTCGAAATTGTATTGCTACTAATCTGCTGTGTTGTATTGGTAGTTGCAGGTGGTATTGCTATTTATGTGTTGGGTGTTTATAACTCATTAAGAACACAAAATGTTCTTGTAGATGAAGGATGGAGCGGAATTGATGTTCAATTAAAGAAAAGATTTGATTTGATTCCAAACCTTGTAGAAACTGTAAAAGGTTATGCAAAGCACGAATCAGGAATCTTTGAAAAGGTTGCTGCATTAAGAAGTGGAATGATGAATACACAAGATCCTGCTAAATTAGGCGAAATGGAAGGTGAATTAAGAGGTACTTTAAAGACATTATTTGCAGTTGCTGAAAACTACCCAGAACTAAAAGCAAATACAAACTTTATGGGCTTACAAACATCTTTACAAACTATTGAAGGTGACCTAGAAAGTGCAAGAAGATACTACAATGGTGCTGTTAGAGATTTGAATACAAAGATTGTTGTATTCCCAAACAGCTTTATTGCAGGAATATTCAATATTAAAGCTAGACAGTTCTTTGAAGTAGCAAGTGCTGCTGAAAGAGAAAACGTTAAAGTGAGTTTCTAAAATATAACGATAATAAAGGGGCGCCGAAGGCGCCCCTTTTCTTTTATTAATTAATCACCAATTAAGCTACCACTTTTGCCTCTGCTAAAGCTTTTTGTTCGCACTCGTCGCAACAATATGCCTTACCATCTGTTGCATAACAATCCTTGCAACAAATTATGTGCCTACTACCCTTACAATGAATATAGGCGCAATCGATGTAATCATCGCAGGTACTTCCACACTTTTCGCATTTAGAAACTACAACATGTTTATCGGAATCAGTTTCAAAACCCATAACAACTCTGCCGTCAAAAACATAAAGTTTACCTAAAAAGTCTTCGTTAGGATATGTTTCCATATAGGTTACAATACCATTATGTAGCTGAGAAACATCTTTAAACCCTTTACTTACTAAGTATCCAGATGCCTTTTCACAACGTACACCTCCAGTACAAACAGTAACTATTTTTTTATTTTTTAAATGCTCCCAATCTTTTATTAAATTTGGCAAGTCTCTAAAGTTTTTAAGTGCTGGCAAAATTGAATCTTTAAAATATCCTACCTTATGCTCGTAGTCATTTCGCATGTCAATAATGTAGAACTCTTCACCTGAAAGGAATAAATTGTGTAATTCTTCAGCTGACATATACTTACCAGTAGTTACATTCGGGTCAACGTCTTCTTCACCTAAATGACCACTTACTAATTCACTACGTACCTTAACAGAGATTTTTGGAAATGCATTACCTGTTCCCTCGCTTTTCTTGAAGTTCATTCCTGCAAATCTTGTATCTGCAAGCATTATACTTATATACTTTTCTGTATCTTCTTTTAATCCTTCTAAAGTACCGTTTATACCTTCTTTAGCAACGATTATTCTGCATTTTAGATTTAAATCTGCACACAGTTGTTTTTGATCCTCCATTAATTTTTGAGGATCCTCAATGTTTACGTATTTGTAATATAGTAGTATTTGATGCATAGACTAGGATTATATCATTAATAGAATTTAGCTTCCAAGAGCGTTTTACTGTCTTGGAACACCAATAACATCTTTAACAGCTTGAAATGTATCTAGCCATAAAGGTCTTACATTGTAAGCGGATAAGTTTTCACCTGCAGGTTCTTGAGGTCTTTCTAGTTTAATTCCCATTATAAATGTTCTTTGTGGCGATTGATCAAAACCAACAAAAGATGCATTAATTTCATCGGAATAGGCTCCGTTTTGTGCAATTAAGGCAGTTCCTGATTTGACACCCAAGTTGTAATCCCGAATATCGTCGTACCACCATTCTCCATAGTATATTGCCTTTTGGTAGTTATAATTCATCATATAGAACATTTTTTCGGCAGTTTCTGGTTTAATTACAGTATCAAGTATTTGTGGTTTATATTCACTTATATGTCCATCACTATCAACGACCTTAGTAACCACATAAGGCTTCATTCTTACACCATTATTTGCAATTGCAGACACCGAAGATACGGCTTGAACTAAATTAACTAAATAACCGTGACCATAGGACATAGCAGCAATATCACCAATATTAAATTCATCGGCGTCTTTAATTGGCCAATAAGATTCACCGGCTAAATCAATACCAGTACTTTTTCCAATACCGAATTTTACTAAATAATTGTGGAATTCCTCCTTACTTAGCTTTTCTTTTGCTAAATGAAACAAACAAATATTATCTGATTTCGCAAAGCAATCTTTTAATGGCATTGCAGGTTGTGGCATTCGGTCCCAAGTACATAAATCACCTAATTCATCAGTAAAGTTTTCACAGCCCTGATGACCGTTAGGCAGTATTATAGTTTCGGAATCTACTCTATCTAAATCAACAGCTGCAGCTATAGTTAGCGCTTTTCCAATAGATCCCATTTCGTAAGGTGCCGAAAGAGCTTCGTTACCATATGCAGCAGGATCTTTTTCTTCTCTTAAGTTAGGGTCGTAGTCAGGGTAATTAGCCAAAGTTAAAATTTGACCAGTTTTAGGATCCATTATTACAGCAGAGCCTGAAAGTGCTTTATATTTTTCTACACCTTCTTTTAATTTCTGTTGAACAATTTCTTGTAGTTTTTTATTTATGGATGTATATACTGCACTACCATTTTTTGGTTCTATTGTTGCAGTTAATGCCGTAGCTATGGCCTCACCTTTCGCGTTTGTTTCTTGAACTAAAATACCTTTAATGGGGTTCAATATCTCGTTCCAACCCTCTTCTACACCCCCCAAGCCAATGGTCTTATCGTTTATAACATTCGATAAGCCAACAACATGACTTGCTATTCGCTTTTCAGGATAAATTCGTTTTGATTTATTTTCAAATTGAAATCCCTTTAATGGTGTGTCAAACTCATCTGCTTTTAAATTGTTAAGTTCATCCCACTGCTTATCCGAAAGAGACTTTGCAATTGGAACCCATAATATGCCTCTGTTTACATAATCCTCTATAGTATTTTCTAGGGTCTCTGCAGTCATATCTATTATTGGTGCGACCTTTCGTAAGAATTCTTCTCTTGTTTGTAGTTTTAAGCTTTCGTAGTATTCAAGATCTTTCGCCCAAATAAACATATCAAATCTGGGTTCAGAATACGCTAGTGTTGTTCCATCACTAGAAAAGATAGTTCCTCGTACTGAGTTAATTTCGGAAGTGGTAGATCGTTGCCGTGCAAGTTTAGTCATTCTTGAAGCTTCTACTGCCTGCCATCTAAAAGTTGCAAATACAAGTAGAAAGCCAAATATCAGAATAATTACGTGAATAGTCTTAACTTTTCCAATTAAGGTAGAGTTGTTCATTGGTTTAGTGCGACGTTATTGCCGTCTGTTTTCTCTAAAAAGTTTACATTTTTACTTTCAAGCCCACCTTTTTGAGCGATATCTTTAGCATTATCTAACGATTTAGAACCATCAATTTTTGAAGTTAGAATTTCGTTCTGTAGTCTTAATTCTGCTTTTTCTTGTCTTACGTTATCAATCTCTTCACTTTTTGTACCGACCATTGAAGTTACAACTACCTGTGTACCAACAAAAAGCACTGCTAAAATTATTATTAGCGTACCTAAATATGAGTTTAGTTTATTGAAAGATACACTTTTATATTGTCTATTATTATTTTTCATTTTAAAGTTTTATGTATGTGTAAAGTTTTGCACTTCTAGATCTTACGTTCTCTTTAATCTCTTCTACTGATGGCCTTATAAATAGCTCGTCGCCTCGTTTACTTGTAACTTCTATTTTTTGTTCTTCTAGATTACTTTGCAAAAAAGGTACAATTGATTTGTCTTCACCGCTATGGAAAGTTATTACTCCCATTGCACCTTTTTTATTAAGTAACTCAAAAGCAGACTCCATTAAGGATGTTAAATTTGTTAATTCTGCATTTACTGCAATCCTTAAGGATTGAAATACTCTGGAATAAGTTTTGTATACTTCACTTTTCTGAAACCTATTACCCTGTTTAAATTTAAAGCTTCTATCGATTATTAGTTTTAAATCTCTTACTTTACTAATTGGTCCTTTTTTTCTAAAGCTTATTACTTCTCCTACTAAGTTCTGATTCGATTTTCCGTAAACATCACCATATCGCTCAAACATCTTAGATAGTTCGCTTCTACCAAGTCCATTTAATAAATCTGCTGCTGTTACGCCCAAGGTTTTATCAAATCTCATATCCAAAAAGGCTTCTATGTCTGTTTCATAAGATAAACCTTCAATATCTACTAACTCATCACTAGACCAACCTAAATCGGCTATAACTCCATCAACAGAGTTAATTTCTAGTTTCAAAAGTTCTTCTTTTAGATTTACAAAGTTCTTACTAACCAAATGTACTGTTAAATCACCTTTAACTAGTGTTATTACACTTTCCTTTTCTTCTTTTACTACATAACCTTCCTTTGTAAGGTATTTACAAAAATTATCAATTGCATTAAAACTTAAATCAAAACACACTAGTGTTCCTGCCTTCAAATCTTTTAGAATCTCTTTACTATGACCGCCTGCACCTAAAGTACAATCAATAATTACTTTATTGCCTTTCAAGGTTAATCCTTCAACTAATTGTTTTAGTAATACTGTTTTATGAATCATTTTGTACTTAATCTCTCGGCTAAATCAGCCACGTTATCTGTTAAATTATTTAGTTTATCCATCCACTTTTCTTCTCCCCAAATCTCTATCCACTCCCCAACCCCCAAAAATATTATTTTTTGATTTATATTTGCAAAACTCTTTAATCCTTCTGGTATAACAAACCTTCCCAACGAGTCATATTCAACCTCAACCGCACCACCTACAATAAACCTTTTTGTGTCTCTTACACTTAAAGATAAAAGTGGGCTTTTGTTAATTTCTTCAATTAGACTTTGCCACCTTTGAGTGTCCACCATTATTAAACATTGTTCATAACCCCTTGTTACAAACACTTTACCGGTAAGACTATCTCTAAGTTTTTTAGGTATCGCGATTCTATTTTTATCACCGATTACGGTGGAATACTCGCCGATTAACATTGTAAGTAGTAATTATGGAAGCTAAAGCAGCAGAAACAGTTAAAAGTCTTCATATATCAGTGCAATTTATTTCTTTGTTTGTTTTCCACTTTTTACCACTTTCTACCACTTATATTAAAAGCTAATAAAAGTAATGTCAACAATAAATATCCAGAGATATTAACATATACGGAACTTTTTAATATCAGAAATGGTATACACCACGAAAACTCTTTGCCATTAATGCAAATTTAGCAAAAGAATATTAATAAGAAATTATAAAAAAAGCACCTAGCGGTACCTAAAGTCATAAACCTAATTACAAAGCCTAGTTAGCAAATGTGTAAAATTCAAGAAATTTGTTTAATTCAATTCCCAGTTTTGAATATTTCTAAATCTATCCTCGACTGCAGCTACATTCAGAAGATCTGTTTTAGTTACACTTGTATTTGTGTAGTATATAAACTGAGGGTGATACAAAAAGGTAACTGGTGAATCATCAGCAATTAATGTCTGAATTTCAGCATAGTTACTAAATCGCTCCTGGGATGCTGTCGAAGGATCAAAGGTTCTTGTAATCTCTAATAATCTGTCTACTTTTGGCAGAGTCTCTAAACTACTTTCACCTTCTTTTCGATTCTCTCTAGGTCTTACTGTTTGTGCTGAACCAATATAACTCGAAATATTTAAGCCAGGATCTACAGATTGTGAGCTATGGAATAGTTCATATCTATCAGGGTCAATAAAAGTGTTCATTCCGTATAGTATTGCATCAAATGATCTTGGAGCTAACACCTCTCTGTTAATTTCATCAAGGCTCCAACCTGATGGTGAGGATTCTGATGCATCTTGACCTGGCATTTGTCTTCGATCAATAGTTACCCTAACTCCGATGTCTTCTAAATTCTTTTGAATCACTCTAGCAACATTTAATCTGTCAAAACTATTTACAAAATATAACGAAAAACTTAGCTCTTCCGCTTTATCGTTTGTTCTTATTTTCTGATTACCTTTTAAAGTCCAGCCTTCCTGATCAAGCAATCGTCTTGCTTTATCTGGATCATAAGTAGACCAACCGGCATTTTTATTGAAGAAGTCAGATTTTTGAGTAATCGGACCAAAAGCTTCTTCGCCAACACCTAGCAATGCATTTTCAATTATTTCATATCTGCTAATAGCAGAAGAAATAGCTTTTCTTACATTAGCATTTTGAAAAAATGAAGGTCCTTTTGAATTACCTTCTGGGTCTTTTTTAAGGTTAAAGTACATTCCCCAGTATTGATTGTCTAGAACTGGACTTAGATTAATATCAACGTTAGTATTCTTTTCAAGTTCATTTTTATATTCAACTGAAATACTAGCCAAACTGTGTGACTCTCCGTTTTTAATAGACTTAACTGCATCTTCAAGTGTTGTATAGTATTTAAATTGAAGAGATCCTATTTCAGGAGAATGTTCATCTAG
The DNA here is from genome assembly GCA_964445405.1 of uncultured Candidatus Saccharibacteria bacterium. Taxonomy (GTDB): domain Bacteria; phylum Patescibacteriota; class Dojkabacteria; order J137; family J137; genus Brojett037. The sequence goes on along the minus strand of CAYUKX010000009.1, from coordinate 15,672 downwards.
TGCATAAATGTAGTCGTCATTTTTAACGAGAGTTACTGTCTGGTTATCGGCTGAATAAAATTTGTATTTACCTGTTCCAACTGGATATCTAAAAATATCAGCATCCGAATTATTTACTTGAGTTTCACTTAGATTAGAAATTTTATGTGCAGGAACAATACTTATACTGACTAATTCTAAGAAGTTAGAAAAAATAGGATTATCCTTACTTTCGTTACATGAGGCTTGTGTATCTGAGCCTTTTGTACAAAGTCTTATAGAGTAATCGCTTACTTTTTCCCATTTCATTTGTTTAATAGCTTTAATAAAAGCATTATCGGTTCTGCTTAAACTTGAAACAAGATTTAGAGTTGCGATTACATCGTCTGCATTAAATTCTGTATCGTCATGCCACCTAACTCCTCTTCTTAGGTTAAATTGATAGTCTGAACCTTCTTTGATTCTAATAACATCACTTGCAAGAACATTGTTTACCTGAGGTTCCCAGCTGCCATCAGCTTGCTGAACATATTCGTACTCGATTAAAGGTTCGTAAATTAAATTAACTAAGTCTTTTTCAAGTTGAATATTTGTAGGCAGAATTGGATTAACTTTGTTTACTCTCTGCAAATGACCATTTGCATCTGTTCCCATTACAACTGCTTCTATTAGTGTTTTTGTAGGATTATTAATAATTGCTTTATATCTTGTACTGCTGAATATAAACAGAATAATGCCAAAAGTTGCAATTCCAGCTACAAAATGTGAATAAGGCACAGAAAGTCTATATAAACTTATCGCTTTTGTTTTTAGTGAGTTGTCGCCAAATAATCTTTCCGGATAATCCCAGAAAAAGTTTCTAAGGCTATAAATTAAATTTTCGAGAAATTTAAAAATGTTAGGCATTTAGTACAGCTATACTTAAAGATACTACTGCAAACAGTATACCTAAAATTATAGTGCCGTTGTATAAAAAAGCTTCTAATCCTCTTTTCGATCTGTAGAATTCTCCCCCGCCTGAACCACCAAACACTGTTCCTAAGCCTCCGCTTCTATTTTGAAGAAGAACTGTAATTACTAAAAGTACAGCATCAATTGCTAGTACATATTTTAAAATATCGGTAATTGTCATATTTATGCATTAAAATCTTCAAAAATTATAGCATCATAACTGCAAAGTTATGAATACAAAAAGTCGGTTTCCTTAGCTTAAAGCTTTGGTTATTAGCTTTAGGATTATTAAATCTCTCCAAAGCTTATAACATCATAATCGCTAGATTATGAATTAAAACAAGATAAATCTGATAGTTAAAACGTTAGTTATAGCATCATAACTGCGAAGTTATGAATACAAAAAGGTCTATTTCTTATAGCTAAATCTTTAAACTAGTTTAGAAGATTAGTACCAACTAAGTTTTTTAAAGATATAACATCATAACTGCAAAGTAACTGATCGCAATTTACTTCTTCTTTAAATACTCCATTAATACTGATAAGGAACTAAGAAGAATTGTTAAAAGTACAAGTGCGTAAGTTTTATCTTGAATTTGAATTTCACCTAATAACTCTATTCCTAAGTTAATTCCTTGACCTGTTAAATTAATAACATTAAATACAGACATTTGTAAAAATAGGTACAAGAATGTCAGTATAAGCGTTATTAAAAATGTGGAGCCTAGGTTTACCGATAATTTAAAAAACTTAAGAACATTATTTGTAAATGCTGCAATTAAACCAAATACTAGTGCTACACTTAACTCATCAATAAATATTCCTCCTCCAATTATCACTGTCTTTCTAAAAATGGCCCAGACGAAAAAGAAGATTAATATATTTTGTATAGTTTTTTGAACTTTAGCCATTTTATCTAATATATCTTCTAATTGATAAGTAACTACTTAAAGCACCTATTAAGAATCCGACCAAAGATAAGCCTACTACAATGCCTAATAACCCTACAGCTGTAACGTTTGGCCAAGGCAATTGGTTAAACATTTTATATAAGAACACAGAAACAGTTGATGACTTATTTAAAACAAATACTACAAACAGGAATCCTCCAATTAATCCTGAAGATATTGCTGCTCCAACTAACCCATAAAAGCCACCTTCTAAAATATACGGTGATCGAATAAAGAATAAACTTCCTCCGACAAGTTGCATAACACCGATTTCTTCAGTTTGACTTTGCAATCTAAACTCTATAGCCAAGAAGGTAAAGAAGAATATTCCTATAAATAGAATTGCTAATACTGCTATTCCTACAACTCTCGAGAAATACAGTACCTGTCTTAACTGATCCAAACTTTGATCGTCAACTTTTAATACGATTGGTTTTTGTGTTGGATCTTTAGAATACTGATATGTCACCTGTGGAAAAGATGCTGGATTTTCTGATACTTGAGAAGTATTGATAATCTGCAAGTCTTTATTTGCGGCCTCAATATCTGCTTCTAGGTCACTTTTTAGTGCAACTAAATCACTTAACGAATAGATTTGGATATCTAAGCTAGATGGTAGTGTTTTACTTTCTTTAGTTTTTAATACTGTATAAACTTCCTTTTGAACTACGGCTGTATAATCTGCATATAGAGTATATGCATCAGCTTCTGTAGTGAATGTAATATCTTTAACTTTGGAATTATTTGCCCATTTTGTTTCAAGAGATTTAATAACCTCACTATCCATGCCTTCCTCAAAGAATACTAAAACATTACTTTTGGATTCAATATATTGAATGTAAACATTAGAAACGTATGCCAAGCCTCCAAAAATTGTGGCAACTAAAAATGCTAATGTCATCACAGAAATAGATGCCCATGCTGACCATCCACTTCTTGATATTTGTTTAGCTGAATTTGCAAATATTCTTCCGAACATTTAATTAATCCTAAAATTTATTATTCTTTATGGTTATCCTCAAGAAATCTTTTAATCTCTTTTGAAATTAATACAACTTCTTCTGGATCAATCATTAAATTATCTGTAAGTCCTTCTGGACCATCTTCAATTACTTCTTCTACGTATTTATACCCAGCAGTTTTTAAGTCTTTAATGACCTCTTTAGGTAAATCTAACTTACTTACTGGAGTTTTTTTAGAATTTTCAACCCATTCCTTAGCCTTTTTGTTTGTGATTTTTAACTTACCTGCAACATGTACTTTGTCATCTTCATCTTCTTGTTTTTGTTCGTCTATCGTACTTGCAATAGAATCTTCTTTTTTAAGCATATCTACAAAAAGCTTAGATGGTAATTCTTCCGACGTGTTGTCTTGAGAATCTTTACCTTCATGAGCGGTTTTTATAGCTTCTTTTTTTGATTCCTCTATTCTTTCTTCCTCTTCTTTAATTTCTTGAATATCTAATTCTTTCTGAACTTCTTCTTCAATTACTTGATCAGCTTCATCTTCCTTACTTGTCACAGGAGCTCTTTTTAATCTTGAAAAGATTCCTAAAATTTTATTTGGATTTTCAGGTTTCACTTCTTCTTGAACTTCTTGTTTCTCTTCAGGAACTTCATCTTTTGAATTAAATTTAACTTTAAATGTAGTTTTTGGATGATCAGTCTGCTCTTCTTTTTTCTTATCAGTTTTTTCTAATAATTTTACTTCGTAATCTAGGTTTGCTTCGTCATAAGATCCATCTTTATCATCTCTTATAATTCGACCATCGGCCATTTGTATTACTCTTTTGTTTAACGCATTAACAATATCTGTTCCGTGTGTAGACATAATTACAGTTGTACCCCAGTTATTAATCTTTGAGAGTATTTGAACAATATCCCATGCACTTGCTGGGTCTAGGTTACCAGTAGGTTCATCCGCTATTAATATTTTTGGATTATTAGCAATTGCTCTTGCGATAGTAACTCTTTGTTGTTCACCACCAGATAATTGTCGTGGAAATGCATTCATTCTTCCTGATAAACCTACAATATCTAAAACATATGGAACAGTTTCTTTTATTTCACTATTTTTTTTACCCGCAGCTTCCATAGCAAAAGCCACATTCTCGTAGGCTGTTTTTTCTTGAACTAACTTATAGTCCTGAAATATCACTCCGATTTCTCGTCTTAGTTTGTAAACACTGTCCCTACTTATTTTTGTAATATCTCTTTCGTTAAAAATAATTTTGCCCGTGGAAGGAACTTCGTCACGAATAAGCATTTTTATTATTGTAGTTTTTCCGCTTCCAGAAGGACCAATTAGGAATACAAATTCACCAGGTTCAATTGTAAAATTGATATCACTAATCGCGAAAATTCTATTGTCGTAAACTTTAGATACGTCTTTAAATTCAACCATAAAATTAATATAAATTACTGCAAATAATAGTATATGTTAAAAGGACTAAAAGCTCAAAGCTAAACTTTTCTTCTTATTAATTTAACTATTAAATATACAAATATTGATACTGTAATTATTAAAATTACAATAAATAAAATTATAAGTTTAAAGTCTGGCTCAAACCTTACAGTTGTAGAATTACTCAGTACCTTATCTTCAATATTAACCTCTACAGTAATATCTCTTGATAAATTTAGTATAAAATCCGTTTCTCTTAGATAATCAATGTTTATTGAAGTTTGTTGCAAAGGCATTGCTGCTTTATATAGTTGTCCTACTGCAATATTTGATAAAACGGACTCATTGTTTATCTTAAGATCGTTAAAATGCGCAATATTCGAAGTGGGATTTACAATTATGATCTTTCCAGAATAAAACTCCCCAGAATATACATTACTTGGGAATTCAGTTTTAAGTTGAAGTTCAAGTTGGGAGTCAGGGATATACGAATTTGAGTCTGTAATTGTTGCAACAGTTGGTTCTTCGCTTACAAGTCCCAATATAGTGTTGTAGCTTTGATCAGGATGCCAAATACCCATTCTAAGCTTATTAATTGTTGATGTAACAATTTGTGGATGTCCATTAATTTTCTGGCTTTCGAAATCAAAGACTAGAGTTCTGCCATCAACTTGGACACTACACCAAATTGACGGATTAACGCTTTGAGAGCTAACTGGCAATGCATACCCATATTCTATCTTACCTTTATAACCTAAATACTCTGCTGTTGAAACAATAAGGTAACAGTACTGCAGGCTGTTAATATCTTTATTATTTGATTGCCAAATACTACTTAAGCTTTGGAGATCTATTTTATCTGCATTTAAACTAAAGCTAGTAATAATAAAATCATTCACAGATTTAAATTTAGAAAGTGTTTCGGTACCTTGATTAATGTTTGAATATATTTGCTGCCCTAAAACCGAATCTAAATCTATATTCCAGCCATAATTATCTGCATGTTCAATAATATTCTTTGAAGAATTTAATTTAATATTTGCTTGAGAATTTAGTTCAATACTTTCATTAGCAGAAACAGTTAAAAATGCAAATGTGTTGTTTAGCTTATCTACTAATGCATAATCAGACGCAAATATTTGCGTATA
>CAYUKX010000009.1:0-10141 GCA_964445405.1 uncultured Candidatus Saccharibacteria bacterium | reverse complement strand
ATGTGTTGTTTAGCTTATCTACTAATGCATAATCAGACGCAAATATTTGCGTATAATTTACGATTTGATCAGAATATTCAGGAATTAGACTATATAAAAAATGATTGTCAGAGTCTTTTCTATTAGTAATAGTTGAATTGAATACTGCATTAAATTCTGGTGCACCCCAAAGGAATTGAATTGGGCCAGTTTGCTGAAAAGTTATTTTTGTAAAATTATCGTCAACTCTTTGTAAGTCATATTTGAATTCAGATGCATAAGAGATGCTGCCAAGTGTAACAGGATACACAATTGACACATTAATTGCAGAATAGTTATAGTTTGAAGAAGGATAAGGAAGTGTAAACTCCTTCATTTTAAAAACCTCTTTTATTGAATTCAGACTAAAAACTGTTAGATTTAAACTAGCATTACTGCCAGGTTTTATTACATTAGTTAGAAAATCAATTTTAATATTACTTGAGTTTGGCTTTGAATCAAGAATTACACTCACAGCATTTGAATTTAGTGTTGCATCGGCTGCGGTCACCTGATATGGTAAATCAATTGAATAGCCACTAACAAGTGAGGTATCAGAAGTATTATGTAAATCAACAGTAAGATTCATTTGCGAACTTAAATCGCTGTTTATATTAACGTTCAGGTTATATTCTGCTACAACATCAGCAGAAACCCTTTGGGACTGGCAGATTAGCCCTAAAAATAGAATTGCGGTTATAGTTAAAAGATTTTTCATAATACTTTTATTATACAGGAATGAAAGATTGAGTCTACCTTGTTAATTCCTTTATGAGCAAAGCATGTTAGAATTAGAGCATGCATAACTTTAAAAAACAATTTGGCCAAAATTTTCTGAAAAACGCTAAATTTGCACGCCTTATGGTGGATAAGTTGGAATTACAACCAACCGATACCGTTATAGAAATTGGACCAGGTGATGGGATGGTTACAAAACTATTATTAGAATCAGGGGCAAAGGTAATTGCTTTAGAAATTGATGACGATTTAATTCCCAAATTGAGCGGCAAATTTGCCAATTTTACAAATTTTAATCTTGTACATTTAAGCATTCTAGATGCAAATATCGAAGAAATATTAAATAATGCGAACTCAGGCATAAACGTAAAGGTAACAGGATCTTTACCTTACAATATTTCAAAAAAGATTATAGATATGTTTATAAGATTCAATACAACTAACTCAAAGTTTGTAATAAAAACCTGTGCATTTATAGTTCAGGAAGAGGTTGCAAAAGATTATGCGGCAATTGCACCTAAATCAAGTTTTCTTTCTAATTACTCAAGAATATTTGCAAAAGTACGAAAACTTGAAAGTATACCTAAGTATATGTTCTTTCCAGAACCAAAAGTAAATGGAGGAATTTTGAGATTTGAAATTAAAGAAAATATGCCTTCTAACTTCTTAGAGCTTCATAAACTAATGCGTGTTGGATTTTCTAATCCAAGAAAAACATTGTCTAATAATTTAAAATCATCGGCCAGATATAAAGTTGATAATTTAGAAGAGATTTATAAGTCAATAGAAATTAAACCAACGGCTAGACCTGCTGAGTTAGAATATGAGCAATGGGAAAAGCTTGCGAATTCATTACAAACAATAGATTAATCTTTGATTCTTAACCCACCTAAACTAAAAATTGGGTTCAAATACTTTCTAAGAATTTTAAGTTCCTCAACCTTAAAGAATAGACAGACCAAGTAATACACCATAAAGGATGTAAACACTGTTATTATTGTTAACAAAAGCAAGTTAATAGTTGTTGAACCTCTGTAAGCCAATCCAGCCGATACAGGCAATGCATAAGTTAATACATTCCAGGTTTTATAAATAATGTACATTACAACAAACATAGCAACACCTGCTACTAGCTTTACCCCAATTGATTTGAGCAATGATTTTAAGTTAAGGTGAACACGTCTATTGAATATTGCAAATAGAATTATAAATTCAATAGAATATGCAATACTCATTCCTAATGCGATTCCTCCAACTGATGCCGTTGAAGTTCCTCTAGTGAACAGGTTTTCTAAAGTTAAATTAGTAGAAGTAATTGAATATTCAGCATTATGACTAAATAAGTTAGTGAATAATACACCTAGAACTATTGTTAATACTAAACTAATCACTGAAACGATTAGTGGTATTACAGTTTGCCTTGCTGCATAAAACACTCTATACATAAACCATTTACCACATATAAATATATGACCAACCGCAAACCAAAGTAATACCCAAGCGATTTGATATGTACCCTCTAAGTCCAGTCTTGTATTAGGCAAAATACCAAACGCTAATCTCACTACTGCTACTCTAAGAATTAATAGAGTAATTACAAATGGAAGTGCTAAAAAGAACATTTCGTTTAGTGTTTTAACAACAATATATTTTACTTTCTCGTAGTCCAAATCTTCGAATAGCTCTGTTAGTGTTGTAAAAGAGGCATACGCAAAAGTTGCACCAAAAAGACTAGGTACTATTAACGAAATTGAATTGGCATAATTTAAAGAAGCTAGCCCTCCAATCTGAAAGGCCAAAAAGTCATTAAAAGTTAGCGCAATATTTTCGCTCATCAGTGCAAAAGTTCTTGGCAAACTTACCAAAAGCATATTGCGTAAGTCTCTAGTGTACTTGAAACTTAATTTATACCTAAAGCCAATTGCCCAAAATAGTGGCAATTGTATTACAAGGTGTAATACAGAACCAGCTAATACTCCGATTACTATAGCCCAAGGGCTGTAGTTTAGTAATGGAACTAATATTACGAGTCCTAAAATTCTACCTATATTAAAGAATAAAGGTGCTAGTTGTGGAACAAGATATCTATTATAAATATTTAATCCACTAGAAATTAAGACGCTAATGCCTAATAAAATTTGAGGTATTAATAATACCCTCATCATACTTATAATCTCGCTTATGTCGGTTGGATTAAGTTCTGTTTGTCCTGGAATTAATGTTTTTAAGAATAGCGGGAAGATAAAATCACCAAGCAAAGCCAGAACTAACGAAATAATACTGAATAAAAATATTGCAGATGTAATTACTGAGTTATACGTTTGTAGAAACGATTCAGTTCCTTGCTTCTTTTTAATAGCTATAAGTGCTGGAATGATTACTGACCCGATAGCACCACCAAGTAAAACATTCGTTAACATGTCAGGAATTGATGTTGCTAGTAAAAATTTATTCCATCCGTCGTTAGCTGTACCAAAATAAGATGCTGCTAACAAACTAAAAAATTGCCCAGTGATTTTAGTTAAAAGGATAGGAACCATTGTAAGAAAAGCAGTTTCTAATATAACAGTCTGCTCCTTACTTAAAATAGTCGTAAAATTTTTAATTCTATTCTTTAAAATTTGAGTCATAAATATAAAGTACACATTAGTGTACTTAAAGTCTTAATTAATTAGTGAATTGTCCAGGATAGTATACCAATAACTAAACCGATAACAGTACCTAGATACAATTGAAGCCAGGTATGTTTATGCAGCAATACCCTAGCCCAGAATATTACAGGCATTAATATTAACGCGAATGCAAACACTAAGGAAATTTTATCTGCAATATAAAAAATACTGAATGCAAGCACTCCTGCATGCCAACTTGCTTTATCTATATACTTATTAGCCAAGTACATTATACCCGCGTAAATCACTAATAGAATAGAGATTTTTACCCATAGATATTCTCCAAATATTGAAAATAAAATTGTATTAAACAAGAATGAATAAATACCAACTAGTAAAGGAGTATTTCTTCTCTCTCTGGAAAGATTTATAAAGAATTCCCAAGGTTTTTCTTTATGTAAGTACTCTGAATATAGGTAAAAAAAGAAGATTGGTAATCCACCAACGCATACAAAGAATACAAATGGCATTGGATTACTATTTATATCTTTTAAGTGAGCAGCAATAAGTGCTACAGGTAATATAAAAAAGGGATTCAGTAACCACGAAATAGTTTGCGCAAGTATAACTTCTATATCAATTTCTTTTTTCTTTATTTTCATAGCAAGACATTAATTTAGTATAGTATATATGTAAAATTAACAAAGTTCACTATATTAATATGAAACATCTAAACATTTTATTAGTTAATAATAAATCTAAAACAATCAATAAACTAATTGAACTTTTAAATATATACGGACAAGTAAATTTAATTGAATTTGATTCTTTAAAAAAAGAATCTACAGAGAATTATGATCTTGTAGTTTTATCAGGTAGTAGCCAACTTTACGCTTTATACGATTCTTCCCAATTTTTGGACGAGCTAGATCTTATAAAAAATAGTAGTACACCTATTATTGGTATTTGCTTTGGATTTGAAATAATTTGTTTAAGTTTTAATTCAGAGATTAAACAATTAAACGAAGAAGCAGATGATTTTAGAGTTATAAAACTAGCCGAATACTTTTCTGGGATAAATTACCCTGTTGTTGTTAAAGAAAAACATGGCTGGGCAATTACAAAGACAGGAATAGAGCTAGAAGTATTAGGCACATCAAAAAGTGGAGTTGAAATTATAAAACATAAAACCAAAAATATTTTTGGGTTCCAATTTCACCCTGAGTTATTTACAGATTTAACTCAGGGCGATTCAGTCCTTGACTTCGTATTAAAGAAAATATTCAAATAATTAGTTGCAAGCTTTAAGGTAAGACTCTTCAATTACAAGTGAACTATTTAAATTGTTGCAGATTGTATCTACTTTTAAAGTGCCTGAAGATTTCGCAGAAACACCAAGTAAAGTTTCAAAGAAACCTAACTCACGTTCTTGAGTAACAATTTGATAATCTTCCGATATATTTAACACGCTTGCAAAGTCTGCAATTGAGTCATCAATGTTGGCAACAAAATCTATTAGTCCAAATTCTAGTGCTTGCTTGTCATCATAAATGTGAGCACCAATTTGGTTTCGTATTGTATCTTCAGGAATGCCCCGCGCAGTGGATACTAAAGTTACAAAATCTGCATAGGCATTATCCACAGATTTTTGTAGAATATCTCGTTCTTCCGAAGTTAAATCTCTGTATGGATTACCGATATCTTTGCCTTCGCCAGATGTTATATATTCTTCGGTAATACCATCTGTAGTCATTACATCGTTATTACTAATTACATTGTTGTATCTTGTTATTGGGCCAAAAATAACACCTATGCTACCAATTGTGGATCCTGGATCTAAATAAATAGAATCTGTTGTAGAAATTGCCCAATAGCCACCAGACGCCACTAAACCAGAGCCTACACCAACCACACTTTTACCTGTAACTTCTTTGTAATACGCAATACCATCAGCAATTGCCTTAGAACCTGTAATTGTTCCCCCTGGGCTATTTACATATAAAACAACACCTTTAATAGTATCGTCTTCTGCTGCATCTATAAATTGTTGTTTAATATCGTAGCCGTATACAACATCTGTAGATAGTAAAGCTGATAAAGAATCTGATGGTCTCTGAGTTAATATTGTTCCTTCTACTTTAATTACTAAGATTTTATTCTCGCTATTTGGATTCCCTTTTGAATATGAATATAGTGGGCCTACAAATTTAGGCTGCTGAGTACCACCTATACTTTGTAAAGATGCGAACATTAGCAATACACAGGAGCATAAGCACATTGCAATTAAACCTACTAGAATTAGAACACCAAAAATACTACCAAAGAAAAAGTTTTTCATAAATTCATTAAATAATTAACTAGTAATTTATACTATATTTCGAACCAAAAGGCGAAGCTGAAAGCTTCGCCTTTAAGTGACTTAAGTTAGATTTAATTATTTAAATCTTGAAGGTCTGCTACCAAATCTGCTTCCTCCTCTGTCTCCGCCTCTATCATCTCTTCTGTTGTATCCACCTCTGTCGTCCCTTCTTTCTTCTCTTCTGTATTCAGGAGCTGGAAAGTTTTCTGGATGACTTAATTTGTCTTGTAATTCAGCATCTTGTTCAAGTCCTTTAATACTAAAACTTGTTTTTCCACCTTCTTTACCAATTACTTTAACTTTAATTGATTGTCCTTCTGAGAATATTTTTTCTAGATCAGCGTTTGTTCTTTGTTCCCACATTTCTGAAACATGTAGTAAACCAGTAATAGAACCGCTTACATCTACGAATACTCCGTAAGGCATTACCTTATCAACCTTACCTACGTATTCAGCACCAATTTCTGCTTCTGCAAAGTTATTGTTAATTGTATCCTTTACAAACTTTAGTTGTTCACCGTTTGATGCACTAATTGTAACAACACCATCATCGTTAATATTAATATCTACAGGATTTTTACCAAGTTCACTTGCTCTTGCAACAAGTTCCTTAATGTTCTTTCCACCTGGACCAATTAATTCACCGATTCTTTCTTTATCAATTGTCATTTTTTCAACAATTGGAGCATTTGTAGGAAGTGTTGCTCTAGGTTGTGCAATTGCTGCATTCATAACTTCAAGAACTTGTTGTCTACCTGTATTTGCTAATCTGAAAGCTTCTTTTAGAACTTTAACTGGAACTCCTCTTAGTTTATTTTCGTACTGAATAGCAGTAATTCCTGCATCAGTTCCTGTTACTTTAAAGTCCATGTCTCCATAAAAGTCTTCAATACCTTCAATGTCTAACATTAATTTGTAGTTATCTTCATTTTTGTCTTCTGTTATTAAACCAACACCAATTCCAGCAACAGCTTTTTTAAGTGGAACGCCAGCTAACATTAAAGACATTGAACTAGCACAAGTTGCAGCCATAGATGTTGAACCATTTGAACTCATAATTTCTGATACAACTCTAATTGTATAAGGGAATTCTTCCTCAGATGGAATCATGTTTTTTAATGCATTTTCACCAATTGCTCCGTGTCCAACTTCTCTTCTACCTGGGTGGTATGGGAATCTTCCTGCTTCACCGGATGCGTAAGGAGGCATGTTGTAATGGTGCATAAATCTTTTTGTAGATTCACCTTCCATTGCATCTACCATTTGTGCATTTCCAATTGGACCTAGTGTTGTAATTGATAATGATTGAGTTAATCCTCTGTTAAAAATTGCAGAACCGTGTACAGTTGGTAATACATCAACCTCTACACTTAAAGGTCTAATTTGAGTTAGGTTTCTGCCTAATCTTCTTTTGTCTTCTTTTAGAATTGAATCTCTAATAATTCTTCTTGCAATATATTCAATAGAATTAGAAATATCCATTTCTGTAATAGTTGCATCTGGAGTTATATGTTCAGCAACTAATTCAGACTTAATCTTGTTAATGTAAACGTTTCGATCTGCTTTTTCTGGTTGGAATAAGCTATCTTTAATTGCATCGTATTTTGTTTCTTTAATCTTTGTAATTAGTTCTTCTGGTGCTGGTAAATCGCTGAAACCTTCTTCAGTTGCCATTACCTCAATTTCTCCACCTGCTTTTTTATATTCTGCAATAAAGTCATTTTGAGCAGCATTTGTTTCTTTTACAAGAGCCATTGCCTCATCTAAAACTTTATCCATTTCCTGATCAGTTAATTCTTTTGCCCAACCTTCAATACTTAAAGGTCTGTCATCAACTCCTGTAATTAGGAATTCTGATCTATAGCTTTCTCTAACCTCTACTAAAGGATTTAATGCAACTGTACCTTCTTGAGTTAAGCAAGCGATTGCACCTGAACAAGGGCCCATAAATGGAGCTCCAGTTAGTGTCATTGCTAAACTTGCTCCTAAAACAGCTAATACCTCAGGGTCATTTTCCTGATCGTAGCTCATTACGGTAAGAACCAAGCTAGTTGCTCTTTTAAAGCTTTTTGGGAATAACGATCTTATTGAATGATCAACCTGTCTTGCTTTAATGATGGCATCTTCAGAAGGCATTCCTTCTCTTTTCTGAAATCTTGAGCCGCTAATTGCGCCTCTTGCGTACATCTTTTCGATGTATTCAACAGATAAAGGAAAGAAATCTGCTTCAGCATTCTTTTTTTCCATAGTTACTGCTGCTAAAACTGCTGTTCCTCCCATTTTAAGAAGAACTGATCCCTGGGCTTGTTTAGCAAGTTTGCCCGTAGAGATTTCGATATTGGTATTACCCAATTTATATGTTTTGGAAAACTCCATAAACAGTGTTTAAAAAATATATAGATAGAAGTGTGCTTCTATAGAGCTTGAATTCTGTAACGAAGAGAAACGATAATTTACCTAACTGTAAACTATAGCCTTCCTTCGTCGTAGTTTTAAAGCTCTTTTGAATTATAAGATATTTAAGGAGTTGGGGCAAATATGCAGCTAAGTTAATGATGCGGGCACCTAAAGGTGCCCGCATATTTGGTATCAATTACTTAGATAGCACACGAATCTTTCTGATATTTATTTGCAAAATTTGCAAAGTCCACTATATCGATTTTTCCATTATTATTTGTATCTTTGCTACCACATGTATTTTCAATAAAGTCTGTATTTGAACAACTTGTATTAAAGGCTTTTGCAAAACTAGCAAAGTCAATCACAGTTAATTTGCCATCACCATCGGAATCCATGTTGCCACATGCTAGCAATGGTGTTAGGTTTGTTCCACAAGAGTTAGTATTTAAAGTTCTTGGCCCTCCTGCTGATAAAGTATTAGCTCCTTCTGGTGTATTTATTGGATAAGCATAAAATACTCTTTCTCCTGTATTATAAAGATTTGATGGTATTTGAATATTGTAGCCTCTCGAAGAATTCCCATTACATAATTCGCCTACAGCATTTTCTCTAGAAAGGTTTGCAATAGAAGCCCCCACATATGTACCTTGTCCAACAGGACCATCTACATACAAATCAACTTTTACATTCGCGCTGTAATCATCACTGTCACAAGCCCAACCAGCAGCAAACTCACAACTTACACTATCAAAATAGCCTTTAGGTGCAGTGTTTTCTGGTGTTACTGGTGTAGGATTACATAAGTCTTTTAATTTAGCTTGAATAGCTTCTGTTCCACCACTCAAAATAGCCCCCTTAGAATCAACAATATATTCATATGATTTTTCAGCGGAACAAGCCTTCTTTGTGTAGCCACTGTCGGCAGCCAATGTTGTTGGTAAACAATAAGTTTGATTACTACCTCCACAAGTTGGACCATTTACCCAGCTACAACTACTTACACCATCACCACACAAAGGTTGAAAGCCATCGCTCCAAATTCCACATCTATCACCACACTTGCTACTTGAAGTTTTGCAAGCGCATTGCGCATCTTTATTAAAATCGCTAGGACAAGCTGGATTAGTACACATTTTATTAACACAATTTGGTTGAACACCAAATTGTGTAACTCCACAATCAGTATCAATATTACATGATTCACCACAGATAGCTTTTCTAGGAGTTGTTGTTGAGCCTGTTCCTGTACCACCACCTGGGTTTACAGGATTTACTGGATTTGCAGGATCTGCAGGATCTGCAGGATTAACCGGGTTAGCAGGGTCAGTTACAGCGCTACGCCTTCCACACACAATATCTATATTAATTTTAGCATTACCATTTTGAATATTTGTTTCAGTACAATTTACGTCTCCTGCTCTATTACTAGGAAAACATAAGTTTGGACCGGAACACCATGCTCCGCCAATTGCGAGACACTGATTATACGTAGATGCTTCACAAGGACTAGTTGCTACACATGCACCGTTAGTGCAAGTTGAACCATCTTCACACCCGAATATATCTGCGCCCCATCTTCCACTTTGATTACAAACTTTATAATTTACACCATCAGCAAGACATTGCTTTGTACCTACATCGCATGCATCATATGCACTGCTCTGCTCAGGTGCCTGATTATTACTTATACTCAACCCAATAATTCCGGTTGTAATTGCTAAAGTACCAATAGCCAATACAACAGCAACAATCTTAGTTTTAGGGTTGGCTTTATTGATTGTTAGAGATTGGTTTCGTTTTTTTATAATAAAAAATACAATTAGTCCTACTGCAAGAATAGCAATAACTGCTATTGATATTACTAATAAAGTGGAATCATTGTTCACAACTTCCTCTGTTGGGTAGCTAGTTGCAACAACATTTGTTGTAACTGCTGAGTTGTAATAAAGTGCAGCATCGCCTAAGTCTTCCACACTATTTTCTCCATCAGAATAAATATTACCTTCAGCTTTAG
>CAYUKX010000008.1:21746-25202 GCA_964445405.1 uncultured Candidatus Saccharibacteria bacterium | reverse complement strand
TCACTACTTGTTTTTTAATTCTATATCAGAATTTTATATTGTCAAACTTTTTATTTCACGTCTTCTGATTCAATTACTATTTCAGATTTTCGTCGTTTGTAAACTTTTCTAATTACAAAATATGCAACTGCTGCAGCAAATGCAAACGCTATTACAATTTCAAATTGATGAATATATTCTGTAAGCTTTTCCCATTCTGGACCAAGTAAAAAAGACACATACGCTAAAGCAGTACACCAAATAAATGCTCCTGTAAAAGTATAGAATAAAAACTTTGGATAATTTGTTTTTAATATTCCAGCAGGTAAAGAAATAAATGTTCTAATTACTGGTAATAATTGTGAAATAAATACAACCTTATCACCATACTTTTTAAACCAATCATCAACTTTATTAAACTTCTCTTCAGTAAAGTGTAAATATTTTCCATACTTTTTTATTACTGGTCTGCCACCTCTACTGCCTAATTGGTACATAATAACTGAACCTAAAACGTTACCTACTCCACCTGCCAACCCAGCTAGTAGTAAGTTCATTTCGCCTTTATAGACAAGGTATCCCGAAATTCCCATTATAATTTCTGATGGTAATGGTATAGATGCAGACTCTATCATCATTGCAATTATTATTCCCAAATAACCTAAGCTAGATACTAACTGAATAACCCATGCAATAACCGGTTCAAGAATTGATGCCAACATATGAATTTATTTAATATTTGAAACTAATTTTCTAGATAAAAATGTTAATAAAGCAACCACTGGTATTGTAGCTATCGCAACAGCATTAATAAGTAAATGAATGCTTGCTGGGAAGCTCTGTACTTCGTAATACGTTTGAAACGGAAATATAGATACCACAGTTACAAATATAACTCCTGTTAATATAATTGCAAGCTTGTGAATAATCTTCTTTGGTTTTATTATTGCAAATTGAGTAGCGACTATTATTAATGCAGCAATTATCAGTGCTCCAAGTATTGTTATAAGTTCTTGTGGAGTTCTTGATTGAGGATTCAAGGGTAATATTGTTTCAAAAGTTCCAACTAAAACAACTAGAGCGTAAAAGAATACTACAACTAATATGTTCTTCAATTTTTTTGCTTCCCATATTAAGAACAACGAGTAAGTAATTGTTAGACACAAAACTAATATTATTAATACTGTATTTACTTGTGTAAAGTTTAGAGTGGTACTATTTTTTAAATTTAAATAAAAGGCTATAAATATTGCTGCGTAAAGAATTGAAATTGGAATTGATCCACTTAAAACATCTCTAAAAAAGCTAATGGACTTACTTACCTTTTGTCTAGTAAATACTAATACGTAACTTGGTGCACTAGTTCCTAAAAAGCTAAAGATAAGTGTAGATGCAGGTTCTAGTGGGAATCGTAAATAGTTTAAAGAAAAATATAGTGTAGTTAAAATTGCAAAAAATGACTTAACTAAGAACATTTTAGTAGTCATTTTTAAGTTAAAAATAATATTCTCACCTTCGAAGAATATTAATGGAATCTTTTGATAATCATTATTCAGTAAAACAATATCAGATACTTCTCGAGTAATCTTGGAGCCACCTTCCATTGCAATGGAAACGTCACTTGCCTTAAGCGATAATACATCGTTAATTCCATCGCCTACCATTGCTACTTTTAGTCCATTAGCTTGAAGTGCTTTAATTATTGTTAATTTATCTTCAGGTTTAGCTCTAGTAAAAATATCGTTATCAGTAACCAAGTCTTTTAAGTCATTATTAGTTTCTGATAAATCTATAATTCGATCTGTAGATAAACCTAACTTCTGCATTACTCTGCTAACTGATTGCAAACTATCGCCTGAAATAATTTTTACTTGTATGTTTTGTGACTTTAAATCTTCAATTATTGTTTTAATTCCAGGATTTAAAGTTTCTTCAATTGTGAATACTATTACTTTTGCAGTTTGCAAAGTAATTATTGAATTTAGATCTTTGTTTAAGTCAAAAGTTTTATTATTGGTATCAATTAATTTATTGCTCGATTCAAAGTAAAGACCTACTAAAACTCTATTCCCGTTACTTTCTTGTTCCGAAACATATTTTTCTATTTTTTGATCTAGTTCGGAACTTATTCTTTCTTTAAGCATTGAGTATGCGCCGAATACAATACTTTTGTATGTATTATCAAAATTTGCACTTATTAAGCTGTATTTATTTTTTGAAGTGAATGGAACTTGGTCAAAATCCGAGTGGTTCAACTTTTTAGCATTACCAAAGTATTTATTTATGATTTCTTGAGTCTTATTTACACTTACTATCTTATCTTTTAGTGAGTTATAAACTGTAGAAACTTCAAGTTCATTTGTATTAAAGTATTCAACGTCTACAATCTTCATTTCGTTTGTTGTTATAGTTCCAGTTTTATCAAAGCATATAACATTAATATTAGATAAGTCTTCTATGCTTCCACCTTTTTGTACAAGTATTCCTTTGTTATAAAGTTTTGTTATTGAAATTGTGAAAGTTAATGTAAATAGGAATATTAGTGTTTGAGGAATTATTAAACTAATAACAGTTGTAAGACCTAAAACTCGTTCTTCTATTGTTGCATTGCCAAACGAGGAAAGGTAAAAGTTTAGAACGCCCATAATAAGGGCAGCAAAGACTAAAAATAGAATTAATTTATCGCCACTTACTTGCATTTGACTTCGCTTTTCTTTGAATTTTAATGCCTCTGAACCTAGCTTATTTAAGTAATTGTTTTTGCCTACATTCAAAACTTTATAAATACAGCTTCCAGTAACTATATAGCTTCCTGAATATATTTTTTCACCTTCGTATTTTCTAATATAATTAGATTCTCCGTTTAGCGCAGATTCATCTATTTGAAGATAACTTTCTTGTACAATCTCTCCGTCGGTAATGACTCCTTCTCCTTCCTTTGATTTTATAAAGTCACCTTCAACAATATCAATTGTTGGAATCTCTTCTTCTTTTCCATCTCTAATGACTATTACTTTCTGTTGAAATTCATTTTTTAACTTCTCTAATTGTTTTTTGATTCTAAATTCATCACTAATAGAGATAAGTGTATTTATTATTAAGAAAGTAGAAAATGCAAATACATCTGTATAAAGTTTGTAAAAAACCAATGTTATGAGTAAAGGAAAAACAACAACATTAATAAGACTAAAAATATTTCTTCTGAAAATTATAAAGGTACTTGGAGTATAGCTATCTATAACTTCGTTGGTTAAGCCTAATTTCTTTTTATTCTGAACTTCGGCTGTACTTAGCCCTTGTATTTGTTGAGTTTCCATAAAATTGCGTAAAGTTTTTTTATTATCTAATAGCTGAATTGATTAATCAATGGATTTATCCCAGAAGATATCATCTACTTGAGCTTGCTTATTTGCAAGCCTTGCAAGTACAAATAGATAATCTGAAAGTCTGTTAATAAATTTTTGAATTGAATCTATA
>CAYUKX010000008.1:0-21646 GCA_964445405.1 uncultured Candidatus Saccharibacteria bacterium | reverse complement strand
CAATACTTGCCCCGCTAATAATGCTTCCAATATTAAATATTATATTTTGAACTACGACTAGATGCTTTGTTAGATCTTGTTTATCTTCTGCAATGGCTAATCCTAGACAAGCATTTAATTCATCAATTGTACCAATTGTTTCAATTATTGTAGATTGCTTATTTAATCTGCCGCCAATAACTCCAGTTTGTCCTGAATCACCTGTTTTTGTATATATTTTCATATGTTAGAATTTTACACCATAGAATAAGTAAATTTGAGCTTGCAAGGCTTTTTTTATTAATTTATACTTACTCTAACTAGGTTAAATATAACTCTTGAAATCAATATTTAGGTTGTTCAAAAACGAAAAGTATAGAACTTTATTTCTTTTCTTTTTATTAGTATTAAATTCTGCAATATTCATGCAGGTATCTGCGGCTATTAAGTATATACCTAACTCTGGAGCAGGTAACTTCTGGACGATTGCTGATAAAGACTTATCGTATACAAGCACTTCAATGAATGCAGGTGGAATTGGTGCAATCATTAATCAACCTTTAAATAATGGATTCTTAGGCGATGAAAGTTACTCGGTTAAATATGCAAGGTGCGTAGAAGAATTTGGGGCAGAAGCTTGTAAGCCTTCTTACACTACACTCGAAACTGCTGTAAAACTTGGCTCACCTGGTAATGGTTTTAGTACTGTAAATGCAATTTCTTCTATTAACGTAGCTTTATTAAACGAAAGACCAGTAAGTGCAGTAGATTATGTTCAAGATAAAGTATACGCATTAACACATTTTAATGTAATTAACGCACAAGTAGCTGACGACAGTATTACAAGCCGAGAGGCATATTACTCCCCAGGTGGAACTGGTTTTACCTTGTTAAAACCCATTCAGAACTTTTGGAGTTGGGCAGTTAGAGTTGTATATGGCTTTTTGTTAATAATAATCGTAATTATTGCATTCGCAATAATGTTCAGACAAAAATTATCAGGAAACGTAGAAGTTA
Organism: uncultured Candidatus Saccharibacteria bacterium; assembly: GCA_964445405.1. Taxonomy (GTDB): domain Bacteria; phylum Patescibacteriota; class Dojkabacteria; order J137; family J137; genus Brojett037. The sequence continues at coordinate 20,650 of CAYUKX010000008.1, read as the reverse complement.
CCGTTCAAAACGCAATACCTGCTATTGCAATGGCCATGATACTTGTCCCCTTAAGTTACGCAATTTCGGGACTCTTTATAGATTTTATTACAGTTGGAACAAATGCAGTTCATGCATTCTTAATTGGAACCCCAGGTGCGCCTGGTTACAGTGTTTACCAAGGTTCTAGTGATCCTACAAATTTAAGTAATCCACTTGATCCTGCAAATCCATATGTAGACCGAGGTTATTACCCAGATGACGTTAGAGTTGATTGGTTAAGAGCTAGAGATAAGATTAATGTAGCTACAGCATTCGGGGATATTGCACAAGATGTAGGACAGGTTTCTGGTTTAAATGGAAATGTAATCTTTCTTGCTGTTGGTAGTATTGTTAACGCATTAACTGGAAAAGGCTCCTCTGCTGATCCAGCGGACTTTACGTGGGTAGGCGATATTGTCCAGTTCTTTATTTCTATTGTCACGTTGTGGATTGGAGTTCAAGTTTTTGTACATCTATTTAAAAAGTATATAACAATAATCCTTTACCCTATTATGTCGCCATTCATTTTTGCAACTGTTGCAATTCCTGGAAATGGTACAAAAAGTATTATGCAATACGCTAAAGTAATGATGGCTGCAGCGTTAGCATTCATTGTTACATACGCAATGTTTATATTAAGTATTGTATTTACAAGTAAAGAATTCTTAGCTGATGTTCCAACATTCGCTAGTGGAAGCTTTAATCCACCATTATTAGGCTTAAAGTCTATTGGTATAGGTAGTAACGAACTTACGCAATTACTTTTAACATTAATTGGTTTAGGTATCTATTTTTCAATTCCTAGTACATTAAAATCTATTGATACTGCATTAGGTGCTAATAATCCTCTACCTAAATTTATTACAACACCAATTGATTCATTTAAGGAAAGTCAGAAGGTTATGTTTAAGACTGCACCTGCATTGGCTGCTCGAGGAGCAACAATTGCTGGAACGGGTCTTAAAAATACCGTGTATGCTCCATCTAGAGCTAATACTGTTGTAAGAGATGCATTAGATAGGGCTAGAGGTATAAACCCAGAAACAAATTATAATTCGTATAGAAATAAGACCAGAAGAGGTTTGGCTTCTAAATTAGATGATTATAAAGCCGATCTTGAGGATGCAAAGCGAGAGACAAATCCGGCATTAAGGGCTGTAAAAATGGCTTCAGCTCAAGCTAAAATTGCATCTGTTGGATTAGCTGGTGATAGAAAGGGGACAGGTGTTGGTTTACAAGGTGAAATGGCAAGCAGTGCTCCAAAATTCATAATTGAGAATACTGAAGTAATTATTCCTAGAACAGAAATCCCTTCACTAATAAGTGCAAGTGGTATATATACTTACACCAAGGGTACAGGAGATATTACAGGAGGACCTGGCCCACACGCAAGAATTGCTGTAGCTACTGGTGTATTTAAAGCCAAGGTAGAAGGAACGGGTGTTCAAATTAAAACTCCAATTACATTGGATTTTGCTAAGACCAAACCAACTAGAGATCCAAATATCGATGTATTCGATGACTCAAAAATTATAATTGACGGAATTAAAAAAGGTTTATCTGTTAGCGGTTCAACTGAATTTAGAGTATTTGACACTGATCTAGAATATAAAACACCTACAACAGGATCCGGTTATAGTCCTTTATCTCCTGCTACAGTCGAGATAACAATAAATACAGCAGCTCTACAAGATATTCCTAAGACTGATAATACATTTGATATCCCTTATATTGTATACAGTACAGATGTAGTAGATTTATTTGGAAGAGAATTAAACCCAAGTACTAACGCCCCAATTTCTGCAGCAGCTAAGTTAAGATCAGGTTATGATGTTAGAACTAAGAAAGTATCTGTCAGAATTAATAATGATGATGGACTAACCACAAGAGCCTTTAGAGTGAACTTGAAGATTGGTTAAATATCAATAACCGAATAACCTTCTAAATAAGAATTCAGTAGTTTTGTATTTATACTTGCAGTATATTGTAAGTCATTATAGAACTGCACTTTTAAACCCACTAATCTTAGTTGTGATATTGTTTGCTGTAAAGATTCGTACTTTAAAATTGCTTCTGAATCGTTTTCAGTCCCTGTTATACCTGCTCTAGTAAATCTATTTGTACTGAGTTTTGAGCCAATTTCCTTAACGACTGTTTGGTATTTACTTACACAAAAATCAAAAATTATTGATAATTGCTTTTGTATAGCTTCGTTGGATTGTTCATTTATATAGATTAATATTTCAGCCATCTCCTCTGTTAATCCAGAAGGGTTCATTTGCTGATACATTAAGAATATTCTAGAAATTACACCTTGAGAGTCTTTATCAACTTTAACAAAGGAATGTCCTTCTCTAAGAGTAATTTTTAACAACTTCTGTAGTCTTATTTTTACTAATTGATCAAACTTATTTAAATCAAAGCTTTCTAATAACTTCAAATTATCTAAGTTTGACTGTTTTTTATTATGTATTCTTAAAAAAATTCTTGCTGTTAATTCTGCTGTATTTGCAACGTCGACTTCCGGTATTGATTCATCAAAATTACCTGCGTACGCCTCTTCAAGTAAAAAGATTAAATCTTTATTTTTCAATTCTCTTACAAAATCTAATATTAATGCACCTTCACTTCCCGCTTCTATAAATTCAATTTCAAAGTTTATAATAAGCATGCATAGAATCTGGGATACTCCAGTGATCAAATTCTGTTGTTCTGTATTTGCTGTCTGACTAAGCATCCCTAAGTTCTCAAAGAAGTTTTCGTATCTTTGATTAATTTCTATTGTTGTATTTGTAATTGACTTTAACTCTTTTAGGTTTAATTCAGGTAGACCTGCTATATCGATTGATTTTTTTTTGTAGTTAATAAGCTGGTTATCTTCTCCTTTTATTAGTGTTGCAAGATTTATAAGGTCAATTAATTCTTTAGAATCAAATGAACCAATTAGAAAAAGTAAATCTTTAAACTTACCTAAAGAAAGCAGTTTTATATATTTATCAAATAAGTTCTGAATTTCTAGTTTAATGTCTTCTTTTGGTAAGCTAATTTTTACAATTTTATTTTCAATCTCTTGTTGGCTAAAATATTTTGAATCTACTAGAGAAAGCTGATCTTGTATGTTGTTAAATCCATCTTGATCCTGTTGAAGTGCTATATCGCTTACAAAATTATAAATATACTTGTATCTACTTTCCTTTTGTGAAAATAATTTATAGGCGATTTTGTTTAGCTCATTTATATAGTAGTAGAATGTCTGATCTGAGTTTTCTTCGTATTTAAGAATATATATAAGTTGCTCTATTTCAGATTTTCCATACTCGATGTAAGTTATTGCTCTGTCAGTTGGAATATTTTGAAGTCTTAAGTATTCTAAAATTTCAGTTTGAGTAGCGGTACTATTAAGCTTTTGAAGTATATTTAAAAGCTTCTGTTCTAAAATAATATTGCTTTCAATATCTTTTAAAAGATACACTATTAATTTATTAATTGTATCTCTTTGCCTTATTTTTTGAATGAAGATATCATCATTCTCTATATTCAATAACTCAGTTGGGCTTAAGTGCAGCGAGCCTAAAATTTCAAAAGTATTTATGAATTTTCGCTCAAGTTCACTAAACTCTACAGGTAGTTCAAGTGTTCTTTGATTTTGAGCGATACAATCTAAGTAGTAGTAATTATATAGGTTTTTATTTTCAACTTTAGTTAAACTGCTCTTTATATTACTAAGTAACTTTAAGAGTAGATCTTCTTGGTTTTGACTACTACTAGTTGTATTGTTCATTTATTTATTATGCTGCGCTTTTTTGTGCTACAGCGGTTGCTCCAAAGGTTAATGAATTAGCTGCACTTTGAAGAAAGTTTAGTGTTTTATTTACAACACCACCTTCGTCAATAGGTTTTAAACCACTTAAATCTTTATCTCCTTCGGCAATGTCATGTGTAAGTTTAGCTACACGACCATTCCCTCTCCAAATACTTGCTCCGAGCTCTAGTGTTTTATTAATAACAACTGAGCCTATGTCTAAGGGGCTAAATGCTGTGTTGTATAGTCTTAATGCTAACTTTGCCTTCCTTCTATCAAATTCGGAGAATTCTGAGCTGTTAGCTTTTTGAGATAGTTGTGTTCTTCTGTGAATACTAATATCGTGAATTCTTTTTACTGCCAACGCTGGAGCTACAACAGGAAAAGCTAACCCTGGAATTGCTGTTGCTGCAAGTACTGATCCAATTGTTTCTAGCCCTAAGTATATACCTGCTCTACCCAAAAATTCTTGGATGCCATCTACTCTTTTTCCTTTTTTATGTAATTTTTTAATTAAGTCCCAAAGTTCAGGCGTAACTCTACTACCTAGTTCCTGTGCCATTCTTTCTCTTTCAGAACGAGCTCCCGGACGAATTCCTGGAATTGGCCCCACCATCGCAAATTTCATTGTAGCGGGTATCTTCTTAGTCGGGTCTTTAGGATCCGGAATCTCTTTTCTACCATCATATATTAATGGAATATCTGTTCCTGGTACTCGCATGCTATTTATATTAACTAATAATGAATTATATCAAATTTTTTTTAATAAAACTTTGTGGAGGGTAATTTTAACTACCCCCCACAGCTGCTAACGCGGTAACAGGATGGGCGCCATAAGCGCCACAACTGCCATTCCGCCCAAACCGAGGACGACAACACGTCCCAGGAACCGCAGAAAGCGGTTGCGGGGCAGAACCCCTGTCAGGATGTTCATGCCGATTCGGGCGTAAATTAACACCCAAATTGCGAACATATCGCCGGCGATTCCGCTGGCGTCTTTTCCCCCGACAACAAACATCGAAAAGAAAAAGACGATCGGCATCAATACGACGGCCACAAACACGAGGTTCGCGACCACGACTCCCCTGCGAACTGCAGGTAAGGGTCGAGCCGCCGGCGCAGGCGGAGCCCACTCTTGCATTCCAGCATTGTACAGGTAGTCCGTTACAAGGACTACCAGGATGCTGAAAATGCCGACAGTGGCATGAAATGGCGGTAATGCACCCCACCACGCCAACACTCGAAAAAACACGAACTGCAGGATCTGCCCTGCATCTTGCAATGCTTGCCCCGCCCACTGGCGAACTCCGTCCATCGTAATTCCTTCTCCCCGAGGGGGATATATGTTTAACAGCTATATATTAATTATATACCCAAAGGTGGTAAAAGTAAAGATTTGATTGCTGGTAAAGGCTTTGAGCGATTTTAATCCTTCGGCTTAGGTTCGTAGTAGTCTCCAGTTGTAGGTTCTTGTGTTGCACTTGTAGCTGTTGTTGCGTTAGTAGCTGTTGTATCTTGTTCTTGTGGCACCGCACCATATAATTCAGGGTACATTTTCTTTAGTTCTTCTTCGCTACTATCAGCAGTTGTAGGTGTAACGTATTCTTGATTTGTAGTATTCAATTCAGGACTGCTAATTGGTTCTGGTTGTGCATTTACTGCTACTACCGGCTTTTCATCAATAATTACTGGCTTAACAAATGTTTGAGTTACAGAGCTAGGTGTTTCTGTTGTAGAGGTTCCGTTACTATATGCGTTCTGAATATTTTGACTTAAGTTTGGGTTATTATTTACTAAAACTGGTTGGCTTTCCTGCTCTACTTTTGGAACTTCTGGAGATTTAGGTATAAAATTACTTACCTTCTGAGTTAAGTTATTGAAAGTATCTTTGATAGACGTTTTTGGCTCCACCTGTTTTGGTTTTATATCTCCAATTTGTTTTGTTTGTTGAATCTGAGCACTAGCTATTGGCGTAATAGGTACAGGTGTAACAGGTGCAGGTTTTATTTGTGTAGGTTGTGCTGTCTGGCTGCCAAAACTGTATGTGTTCATAAAGTCATCAAAACTTTTTGATTGATCGTTATTTTGTTTAGCTGGAACTGTAGGTTGCTCAGCATTTTGTGTCGGTTGTAAACTCGGCTGTGGAATAGGTGCAAATTGCACAGGTTTTTGAGGTTCAGAAAATGTTACGCTAGCTTGCGGATATGCATAATTTGCGGCATTCCCTGGTTGCTGAACTTGGGTTTTTGTTGTTCTTAATTTTCTTTTTGAATAGCTAATAAAGAACCAAGGTAAGCCTACTAACGCAATTAATAAAATAATTACTACTAGTATTATTACTAATGCATTTGAACTGGAGCTAGTAGAAGTATTATTCGTAGTTTCTACTTTCTTTTCTTGTAAACTAAACTTACTTTCAAATGTTCCTTTATTTGTATTTAAATCTTGTATCTCAGCTTTTATTGAATATTCACCTACTGCTAGGGGATTTTTAATAGTACATTGGAATCCTGATAGGTTTTTAATGCAATCTTCGCTAATGTCTTTGTCATTTAGACTAAGTTTAAACGAATCAGGATTAATTTCCTCGCCTTCTGCTGGTGCAAAGTCTCCAGTAATATTTAATGGGCTTTCTGTTAATACTTTGTCATTTTCAGGTTTGATATTTACAATCAACGGTTTTTTTTCTTCGACTACAACAGGTGCATTCTTAATTAAAAATGGTTTTGATACTTTTGCCACTACTTCATCTTTTTTGTCTTTTACTTTAATTTGTAAGTAATATTTACCATCTGCTATTGCAGTTACATCCCATGAGTATCTAGCAAAGCTATCTTCTGTTTTAGATACTATCTCAGTCCATGTTTCTAAATCAGACGAATAATTTAGTGTAATTTCTTGAATTCCATCTGGGTCGTATACAGACCATTCGATAAAGTTTTGAACACCGCTTAGTTCTGTATTTTCTTTTGGAGTATTAATACTAATTTGAGATGGTGTATTTTGAGGTTCTGGTGTTGGTTGCGTAGGTTCAGTTGGTGCAGGTGCTGTTAGATTAGCTACTCTACCCTTTTCTACTCTAATTGTAAATTCTTGGGTTGTAGTTCCACTGACTCCGTCGTCTACGCCTATTACAACTCTATATTCTGCAATATTAATATTTTCGGATATTCTAGATGCATTGTTCTTAGTTTTTATTAATCCAGTTTGTGTATTTATTTCTAAAAAGTCCGGAGCAAATACAAGGTAATATTTTAGATTATCGCTATCAACATCGCTTGACTGAATTTGGTATTGCCATGCTTCTGATTCGTTAATTGTTAAAGTTGTTGGAGTAGAAGAAATTGTAGGTAATTTATTTACATTAACTACAGTAATTACTCTTGCGTTACAAATTGAATAGTATGCATCGGTATTTTTAAACGCTGAACAAATTTGAAGACAGTAATTACCATCATTTAAACTTTGTGTAGAGATTGTTTTATGCGTATCCCAGCTTACTTTATTGTTAGTTGTATTACTTGAATTACTTGCGGAGTTCGAATTAATTCTTCCGTAAGAAGTCGTTTTGCAAGTTGCTCCGTCTAGTAATTGTATGTAGTAAGGTATAGCTGTTTGATCATCATCGAATGAACTCCATTCAATATCTATTGTTCCACCTACTTTACTGTTAGGTAACGGAGTTATTACTTTAAATATATCGTTTGCATCTGCAAAACTTTCAGCATTAATATACTGAAGAGGGACTAATAGAAGTGTTATTAGCAGAGCTATATATAAAAGTTTTTTCATCAATATCAAATCTGACCTTTGTTGGTTATTATGGTTTGAACTGCTGTCTGTAATTGTGTTACCTGTGATTGATTTGTAATACCATTGCTATTAATTATGTTTCCGAACTCTTCTCTTACTTTTGTTCCGTTAACCATATACCAGCTTAAGGCATAAGGTAGAGATTCATTAAATACACTTAAATCAGGATCAGTCTGTAATATTTGTGCCATGTCCTTTCTTGGGTACAATAAACCAAATGATTCTGTTGCTGTTTCAACGTTCTCGCTTAATTTTCTTAGTTGTTCAGGTTGTGTTAACCACTTTAAAAAGTCCCAAGCGTAAGGTGCATTACCTCTAGAATCAGAAACCATTGCTCCCCAATAATCTGCAAAGTTGATAATCTCTTGGCTTTGCCCAGTAATTTGAGGAATTTGGGATACTCCAATATTTAAGTTTATGTTGTAAGCTTTGTTATATTTAAGAATGTCTCGGTATCTGTAACTAGTAGATGCAATCATTGCAACTTTACTTTCAAGGAAAGCTGCAGAATCATTTTGCATTAAATTATTCCATGTATTATTTCCGTCTTTTTGAAAACTTTGAAAATATTGCACTGCTGGAGCTGCTTCGTTGTATGTTCCAAACACTGCTTGATTTTGTTCGTTTAGTATTTGAACTCCATTTTGGAATAGTAAAATATTTGCTAATTCATAACCAAAAGAAACATTTGAAAGATTACCTGCTGCAAAACCAGCAACTTTTATTGTTGAACCTTCCTTAGATGTTAAAGTTTGTGCCTGTTTTTTAAATTCAACCCAATTGGTTGATGGTTCCTGAATTGATTTGGAAGAAAGAATATCTTTGTTATAAAGAATCGCTAGTGTGTCCATCCATAAAGGTACACCATAAACATTTTTACCGTCGTGTGCAAAGTCTGTAGATGCAGCAGGGTAAAAAATACTATTAAATGTAGCATAATCTAAATTGTTGCTTGCCTTTGTATATTTCTCGTAATCACCTACCCAACTATTATTAACCATGAAAATATCTGGAATATTTACACTATCGTTTTCTCTAAGTACTCGGTTAATTTCACTTTTGTAAATTTGAGAAGCATCTTTAAAGCTTCCTTCCGGCCATTTATCGGCATATTCAATTTTTACATTTGGATTTAAAGCTTCGTAATCCGCAATTAAGCTATCCATTGCTTCGGATGGCAAAAATGCGCCTCTAAACTGTAAGCTAACATTCTTTGTTGTATTAGTAGTGTTGTTCGTAGTTGTGCTACCTCCTCTACTTGCTAAAGATAATAAAAGTACTATTAATAAAATTACTCCAAAAACAATTAAACCAATGATAATTATTTTTCGATTACCACCTACTGGGCTAGTAGTGGTAGTGCTAGTAGTAGTTGTAACTTCTTGATAAGGTTGCTGTGGTTGTTCGTAATAGTATGGCGCAGGTTGTGGAGCGCCTAAATCAGGAGATGGCATATTGTTGTAATTATTTGGATTAGACATATCGCTTGTTAATATAACTATCTAAAGTTTAAATCATTATCACTTATTTTTAAATTGAATAAAAGGTTCATTTTTGGTGAATTATTGAATACCAACTTCATATTTTAATAATATTCAACTATACTTGTTCATAGATATCTTAAAAAAAACATATGGCTACATTATATGAATCTGCTGGTACAGCTCGAAAAGCAGTTCTAGGTTTTGTAATATTCGCAGTATTAGTTATTGCATGGGAAGGTATATCAAGTTTATTTACAACTAAACCTGGTGGAACAAGTCCTCAATTTAGTTACTATATTCCTGCCGATTTAGCATTAAAGAATGTTCCTCCTATAATTATTGAACCAATAAAAATCAGTTCCGAAGTTACTCCTAATTATTCAATAGATAGAATAAGTAATTTGCTTGTTTCTAAATTCCCAGATACAGCGTACGTATACAAAATAGAAGAACCACGCGAAAAGCTTACTACAGTTGAAGACGCAGTTAAAACCGCTAAAACTTTAGGTTTTACAAGTGACTGTATTTCGGAAGATCAGTATTTTGGTGAAGATCCAAAAGCAAATAGATGTACGTACAACGGTGAAGAATATACATGGGTAGCATCTCAAGGTACAAAAACATTAACATTCAATAAGACAACACAAGTCTGGGATTTAAGTACAGATTACTTTAATAACTTAGATGTTAAAACTTTAGGTAATTTAAATACTAATTTAAATGATTACATTAATGTTGGAGCAAGTATTGTTAGCAGATTAGGCTTTTCTAATGGATTCGGATTAGAATCCCCTTACGTAGAATATATTCCAGCGGATTTAAATAATGCTGGTGCATTTTTTAAACCAGAACGAGACACCCAAGCCAGGTTTGTTTTTGTTGAGGTCTTTAGAAATTTATTATTGGCACAACCTAAAACAAAAATTGACTTAGAGAAGATAACTACCGATAAAGAAACTCTTAATAGTATTCCTGCTCCACTCTACGGTAACGTCTATGGATCAGATCCACGAGAGGGACAAGTTAAGATGATTGTAGGTAATAATGGCTCTCAAATTCCTAGAGATGTATTTAGTCTTAAATTTACCGACTTTGAATACGCTACAAGAGGTGTTACAAAAGGTGTTTACCCTATTATAAATTTTACAGAAGCATGGACAAAAGCTTCTTCTGGAAAGGGTTTTTTAGTATACTTACTACCAGAAAATGGTAACCCTTTAGAAACCTATAGTAACCTACAAGTAAGGAGCTTTATTGCTGATGCAACAAAAACCACTTTGGGTTATTATGAACGTGATACTTGGAATGGTTTTGTATCACCAGTATTCATCTTTAAAGGGCGAGCAGTTCTAGAAGATGGAAGACAAGCTAGTTTTACTATTTTTGTTGATGCATTAAAAAGATTAGAATCATAAATCTATGAAAAAAATAATAGCCTTTATTCTACTAGTTGCAACAGTATTACCTTTCTATTCGATATTTGCGCCAAGCAACTCACCTTTTGTAGCTGATTTATGTGCACAACAAGTCGGACAAGAAAGAGGTAACAGCTGTATCCCTAATTATGGCGACTGTAGTACTTTAGCGCCAGCTGGAACATATTCGAATTTTTTGGAAGACTTTGGAAATGGTGATATTACGTGGGGCGGCGGCAAAGGTAGTGTAGGTGATTTTAGAAGGGTTTACAATAAAGAATACGGAGACAATGCAAACCTAAACTGTTACGTTAAGAATTCAATTAAATACATTGTATCTGTTCCGTTTTCACCTGCTGAAGACTATAACGATGAATTAGAACGGATAGCCATATCCGAAGTCTGGTCTGACTGGGTTCCCAGAGGCTGTAATCCAGGAACGGTTCCATCAGCTTCAACAAATTATGGAATAGTAGGTTGTTGCCCTACAGGTTATAAGCTAGTAACTACAAGACAACAGACTATGGCGGCTAATTCAACTCTTGAAGGTGCTGCTTGTTGTTTAATGGGAGGTGCTACTTCGCCTGATTATTTTGAACGAAACTCAACTACTGACTACGAAAAATGTAGAGATAATGCAGGAAACTCAGTCTGGACTGTACCTACTTCAGGAGGCAAGCCAACTGTGATTATAACTAACGCAGCAATTAATACATTTGCGCTAGGAGATAGTACAGGTGTATTTTCTCCTGTAAGCCGAGTTGGTTCAGAGTATAGATGTCCCGACAATAGCCAATGTGCGTTAACAGATAATTCAACATTAAGTGTAGTTGACCCTGAACGTTACAAAACTGTTTCCGGATTAACTTGTGATAGTTGTTTTACAACTGGTGATACTATTGGAACCTCCACTGCCGCAACAGGAGCTACAGATAATCCTGGTACGCCCGTAGATGAAAGTGTTGGTTTTGTAAGGTATTGTGCAGGTGCAGGCGGTGCAATTAGAGACGAAACATTAATTGGTACACCAGATATTACAAAGGGTTATTTACTTGAAGACGAAACCAATCAGGCGTTATACAAAGAATGTTTTGACACAGGAGGTATTTATACTGCAATTGGTTGTGTTGATCCTACTCCAACTGGAATTATTACAGGTTTAATAAGAATTGCATTAGGTGTTATGGGTGGCGTTGCTCTACTGCAAATGGTTTATGTTGGAATTCTATATCAACAAGGTAATACTGAAAAAATTAAAGGCGCAAGAACACAGCTAATTGCTACACTAACCGGAGTCGCTGTATTAGTGTTTAGCGTGCTAATATTAAGGATTATAGGTGTTAATATCTTGGATATATTATCCGTTGGTAGCGTTTAAAGATGAATTTTAAAACATTTGCCCAATTTCTTTCTGAATTAGAAAATATTAGTAGTCGTACTCAAATGACTATTGTTACGGCCGAATTTTTAAAACAGTTAGATTCTACAAGTGTTAAACCTGCAATGTATTTATTACAAGGTCGTTTAGCACCAAAATATATTCCATTAGAATTTAACTTTTCATTAAAGCTTATAATAAAGTCTTTATCTCAATTTGTAGATGAAAGTGTACTATTAGAAATCTATAAAGCAAAAGGTGATGTAGGCTTAATGGTAGAAGAAGTTTTAAGTAATTGGACAAAATTTACCCAACAAACAAATAAGTTAGAGTTAAATACCTTTGAATATAAGCCTATAGATCAAGATGTGACTACTGTATTCGACTCACTAAATCTAATAGCAAATTCTGGTGGTTCAGGTTCCCAAGAAAAAAAGATGACTACATTTTCGAATTTAGTTTTAAGCATTGATCCACTAAGTGCTAAATATATTTCTAGAATAATAGTTGGTGCGCTAAGACTTGGCATGAGCGAAAAAACATTACTAGACGCTATGTCTTGGGCTATTAGTGGTGATAAGTCGCTACGTAAAAAGCTTGATGCTGCATTTGGTTACAGAGCGGATATTGGTGAATTAGCTAAAATAATTGTTGATAATAAATTTGCTAATCTTGAAGATAAACTTGACCATATAAAATTAAATCCAGGGACTCCTGTTGCTTCTAAGTTAGTAGAACGAGAAGTCTCACCAGAAGCAGTATGGGCGAGAATGCCAAATTGTTTTGTTCAACCTAAGTTAGATGGACTACGTGGACAAATACATTTTGATAGAGCAAAAGATGTTGTAGAAATCTACAGTAGGAACATGGAAAACATGACTGCTCAATACCCTGAAATTGTTCAATCAGTTAAGGAATTAGATGTTGATTCAATAATTTTAGATTCCGAGATAATTGGCTTTAATCAGGAGACTCTTGCTTACAGTAGTTTTCAAGACACAATGAAGCGTAAGCGTAAATTTGGAATAGAAGAATTATCACAATCTATTCCCGTTAAAGCTGTGTGTTTTGATTGTTTATATTTAAATGGTGAAGACTTAACTGCAAGACCACTTGAAGAAAGAATTATAAGTTTACAGAACGCTTTAGCAAAACCTACAAAAGGTTTATCAATATTAGAAACTACTCAAATGCACTCTGAAGATGAGCTTGCCAGTTATTTTAAAGAGAAAGTTGAATCAGGTCTTGAAGGAATTATAACTAAGCAATTAGCAACTAACTACGAACCAGGCTCTAGAAACTTTAAATGGATTAAACTAAAAGCTAATACACGTAGCGATTTAGTGGATACAATAGATGTTGCGATAATTGGTTACTATATAGGCCGCGGCGATAGATCTAGATTTGGTTTTGGTGCTTTATTAGCAGCAGCTTACAATCCTAAAGATGATAAATACTACAGTTTAGGTAAGGTTGGCAGTGGATTTACAGAAGAGCAAATGGGCGTAATGTTTAAAGATATGTCCGAAATTAAACTTAGTGCAAAACCAGAAAATTTTGTTGTGAATTCAACACTCTACCCTGATGTTTGGATTGAGCCAAAAATTGTAGCTGAAATTATTGCTGACGAAATTACACGAAGCCCTAACCATACAGCAGCTATAAATATTACTGCAAATGTTCCAGGTGATGATTCTACAAAAGGATTATCAATAAGGTTCCCTAGAATGAAAAAATGGAAGCGAGATAAGGATTATCCTAATACTGTAGCCGAAATAATTCGAATGTACGAATTAAGAAAAAGCGAATCTTAATTATAGAATGCAAAAACCTGATTGGATTTTAATGGCGCAAAGCTTTCAGGAATTAGTTTGTTTGTAAGTTTATCAGCTCCGGGTCTAATGTATTGGTCTAGCACAAAGTTCTTGTTGTCGCTTGTAACAAATAAAAGACCACCATCGATTAGCAATTTTTCTTGAACCTCTTTTATCAGATCTTTATGATCAGCTAATAAATTAAAGTCCTTTAATCTTTCTAGATTGTAGTCAGATAAATCTAAAACTATTAGTCCCCACTTTGTTCTTGATTCTCTTGCTAATTCAATAAAATCAACATGTTTGTTTTCCCAAACTTGGGCTAAGTCCATTTGATTTATTTCAAAATTCTTTTTAATTTTTTGAATAAATTTAGGATCGTGTTCAACTACAGAAACACTTTGTGCATTGCCAAGCATTGCGTACAAACTATTTGCACCTGTATAGGCAAATAAGCTTAATACTTCTCTACCAGGTGAATAAGTTTTTATAAGATTTCTTAATTCTACTTGGCTAAGTGGTAGGCCAACATCATCGTTCTTAGGTTGAACAATAAATTTAAAGTCATTTTCTGTTACCGCAACTTTATCTGGGCAGTCACCTAATAAAATAGTCTTTTTCCCATCAAATACTTCTTTTACGATTATGTCGGTTAAATCATGTTCTTCCTTTAGTTTTTTAGATAATTCTTCGGAATCTAGTGCATCTGAAAATACTTCCAACACTCCATATAGGTCATATTTATCTAAAGAATATTCTAAAACCTCGTTTTTTATAGATTGTGTAAGTCTGTATGTGTTTGTCATATATAGATTTTAACTTTATTTAATGAATTTGTATGTAGGTAAGTGATAAAATCATTTATATGGAAAATTTAAGAGAAACATTACGAAACCTTATTTACGGTGCGATTGGTATTATAAGTACCTTTCTAGTATTAAGAATAATTTTAGATATAGCTCAAACTACCGATAACTCTTTTTTAACAGGATTTATTAACGGGGTTTCGGATATTTTTATTTACTCATTTAAGGATATTATTCGTATAACTAACACTGCGCTAGTTAATATTAATACTGGAGCAATAATTGGTTTAGGTGTATATACAATTGGTGGTTACCTTATTGCAAAAATAATCACGGGATTCATGTACGATAACCTATACGATATAACTCAAAATTTTGTTGATGGTTTTTTTAAAGTATTTGAATTTATAGTTGGGTTAAGAATATTATTTGAAGTTTTTGCAGTATTACCTGCTTTAAGCACAAGTATGTTCGTAGACACTATTTTTAGTTGGAGCGAATGGACTCAAAGTTTGCTGTTCAGAATTTCATTTGGAGATGGCTACATTAATTTATCGGCTATAGTTTGGTTAATAATACTAATAATTCTAGATGTGTTCTCAGGTAGATATTTGGCTAAAGTTTTGGGCGGAACTGTAGTTATTGCAAGTGCTTCAACAAGTGTAATTGCAAAATCAAGATTTAAACTACCATCTTTTAGAAAGCCGGTAGTTCCAGTACAAGAGGAAAATAAACCAGTTTATATAGATTTAAGTAATCCGCCAAAAGCTTAACTATTCGAAATTTTATCTAGTTCTCGTACCATTTGTTTGCTTCTTAGCTTTCTGTGGAATGTTATTCCAAATCTGTGAGCTTCGTCACGAATTCTTTGAACTAAAAATAAACTTTCGGAACGCCTTGGTAGAAATATCCTTTTAAATCTTTTTAATGCTAAATCTGGCCAATCATCTGTATTAAATTGCCATTGAACTTTAAAGATTTCTTCCTCTCTTTTTGCAAGTCCAACTATTGGTACTAAATCGGCTAACCCAAAATTTTTAAGGATGGTATAAGCCGAAGCTAATTGGCCTTTTCCACCATCAATAATTATTAAATCTGGCAATACCGAAAAGCTCTCATCCTTTTCGTCTTCTCTGTTTTGGTCCGCAAGAAAATGCCTGAATCTTCTACTAAGCATTTCTTGAAGCATGGCAAAGTCGTCAGGAGTGTTTTTTAACCTAATTTTAAATCTTCTGTAAAGATCTGGTCTTAATACTCCATCGACCATTACAGTCATTGCACCAACTGGATTGGTTCCTTGAATGTTACTAATGTCGTAGCATTCAATTTTAAATGCCTCATGGTTTTTAAGTTTATCTTGGGGAAACCCTAACTCTGCAATTAAATTATTAATGCCCTGCTCTCTTTGTTCCTTTTTTAATTCATCAACAATAATGTCGTCAACGTCTCTATCGATTTTTACATTTTGTGTAACATATTTAATGTCGTTAATTCGGTCACGAATTTTTGCTGCGTTTTCGTAATCCATGTCTTTTGAATACTGCGCCATATCTTTTTCAAGTTCTGCAATAATTTCACCTTTACGACCTTCTAGGAATTTAATTATATTTCTAAAGTTTTTCGCGTATTCATCTTTGCTAATTAGGCTTGCGCAAGGTGCTTGGCATAAGCCAATATGGTAATACAAGCAAGGTACAGAATTATTAGTATCAATTTTTAATGGATCACTTGAAACTTGAATTAACCTTCTGTTGCAACTTACATAAGGAAATACTTTTCGTAGACGTTTTAAAATATTTTTTAAAGGCAACGAATTTGGGTAAGGTCCGTAATAAGTTGCATTTGCATCGTCTTTTTCACGAGTTGTTCTAATTCTTGGAAAATCCCTAACACCTTTAATTGCCTTTTCAACTTTAATGTAGCTGTAATTTTTATCATCACGCAGCATTATGTTGTATTTAGGTACGTACTTTTTTATTAAGTTGCTTTCGAGTAATAAGGCTTCGAATTCAGAATCTACAGTTAGAAATTGAATATCAACTGCATGTTCAAGCATAGCTTGAATTCGAGGGTCCAGTTTTGGGTAATTAGTAAAATAGCTTTTTACTCTATTCTTTATAATTTTAGCTTTACCTACATATAGAATTTCGCCTTCGGAATCGATATACAAATAACACCCCGGGCTTGTTGGGGCTGCTAAAACTTTGCCAATAAATTGTTCAGGTTTTGTATTAAGAAATTTCATTGTATTAATTATACTTTAAAAGGGATAGGCTTAAGGTGTCAAATTTACAAGATAATAGTTCTACGTTAACATAATATATCTTTAATATAATTCTATGGAATCCTTAAAAGTAATAACTTTAATAATCACTCTATCCAGCCTTTTTAGCTTTCTTATAGCCTTCCCAATTATTAAAATTCTGTATAAATTTAATATAACTAGGCGAATGACCGTAGACTTTACAACATTAATCGAAAAACGAAATTTAAAAATTGGAGTTCCTATTATGGGGGGGCTAATTTTTATTATAACCATTTTAGTATTTAATCTATTCTTCAATCCATATAATAATAATCCCGGCTTATTGCTTGTTTTATTTATATTTTGTTTATCAGCATTTCTTGGAGGAATTGATGATGTATTAAACATTTATGGCCGTGATAGAGCAAAACCAAAAAGCTTTAGTAGAGTTTTAACTTTAATAAAAGTACATAAAAGTACTACTCAAAAAATTTGGATGATTATAACGTTACCTTGGAGTGCATATAAATCATTTTTTTACTTGCTAGGTTCTAATCCAGGTAAGGGAATTCAAGCACACGAAAAAATACTTATTCAATCAATCGCGGGAATATTATTAGGTGTTGGACTTTATGGTTTTGCATCAAGAGCTGTTCCTGGCCTATTATGGGTTCCAGTTTTAAATTTAAACATTGATATTGGAATATTAATAATTCCATTTGCTTGGATTACAGTCTTATTAATGTCTAATGCAGTTAACCTAGCTGATGGTATGGATGCTTTAGCTGCTAACCAATTAATAATGTCCTTTATTGGCTTTTTGTTTATTGCATTATTTAAGCAAGATGAAAAAATTGTATTTTTGATTGCAACGGTAATTGGTTCTTTGTTAACCTATTTATACTTTAATATACCCCCTGCAAGGTTCCAGATGGGTGATGTAGGCTCACTAGCAATGGGAGCCTTGTTAGCCGCTGTAGCGTTCATTTTAGGCGAACCATTAATGCTTTTAATTATTTGCTTTCCTTTTGTTGTAGTGCTACTTTCTACAGTTATACAAGGTTTAGGTCGTAGAATATTCGGACGAAGAATATTTGCTATGGCACCAATCCATTACCACTTTCAGATTGCTTATGGCTGGAGTGAAGAAAAAGTTGTAATGAGATTTGCTTTATTCAATATGTTTTGCGTTATAATTGGACTATTAATTTATTCAATTCGATAATGAACCAAAAAATTTCTAGAGAAATTTTCAAGGGATTAGCATTTTTTTTGTTGCTAATTTTAGGCCTTATATTATCTTTTGAATTGAGAGGTGTATTAATATCTTTATTTGCAGCCTTCATTTTAAGTGCTGGTCTTAGACCATTTATTGCCTACCTAGAAAAAAGGGGCATGGCTCGTGGGCCGGCAATTGCAGTAACTTACTTAGGTGGTGTAGCAATATCAATTGTTTTAGGATTAGCTTTAATTAATATTGCATTTATACAAGTTAAATCTTTTGTTACAAATATTGATTCCAAGATTGCTACTGCTGAATCTTTTGTAAATAACTCTGCTCCATTTTTAAAAGATTACATTGATTTTAATGGAATTAAAGAGGGTATTAAAAACGGAAACATTGATATTAAAAGTTTAACTTCAAGTCAATTCTTTTCTAGAATTCTAGAGAATATAAGCTTTTTTGGAGGTCAGGGAATTAGTATTGTAGGCAAGATTTTTGGTGGTGTGCTTTCAATATTTTCAATAATAATGATTTCAATTTATATGCTTTCTAATCGCAAAAGCGCTTACGAAGATATTATTGAATTAACACCAAATAAATACCAGAAAACACTATTCCCTGTATTTAAAAAAATTGAGCAAAGTCTGGGAGCATGGCTGGTTGGTCAATTGAGCTTAATGCTAATTATTGGATTTTCTACCTTCGTATTAATAATGCTACCTAGAATCTTTGATTCATCTTACCCATTAGTAAGTTATGCGTTAGTTATTGCAATTATTGCAGGGTTACTAGAAGGCGTACCTAATTTAGGCCCAATTTTTACAACAATATTAACGGTGTTTATTGCGTTAATAAGTGGAGCAAGTGTTGGTGTTGTTATTTATATTGTAATTGCATTCTTAGCTTTACAGCAAATAGAAGGAATATTCTTTGTACCAATGGTAATGAAGAAGGCCGTAAATTTAAACCCAATATTAAGTATTGCTGGCGTTTTAGCGGGCTTTGAATTAGCAGGTCCAATTGGTGCACTACTAGCTGTTCCAATAATTGCGATGGTGCAGATATTAATAATTGAGTTTAGTAATAACTGGAAACAACAAGCAAATGAAATTTAATGTTTATTCCAAAATTTTTTAGTATTTAAAGAGGGCTTCTTGCCCTCTTTTTGTTGGCGGCTTTTAGTAAATTTATTGTTTATTAAAAGCCATCAATAAAGTTGAAGAAGTAAACTGTTTGCGTGATGGCCAACGCGAACAATCGGTAAACTATCGGCTCATTAAAGTGAAAGGGAAATCGATCATGGCAATGAATCCGCAGTCGGCTTTAGATAACCCGCGTCAGATCGGCGCGGCGTTGTTCGTGGTTGGGACAGAGGACACTGTCGAAGAACTTGAATCCACGATCACCTTGGTCTGGGTTCTACAGAATGGGGTGCCTGTGGGAACTGCTGAAGAGGCATGGGACGCAATCGAAGTGACGGGCGATCTGCTTGCTCAAATCAATGCGCTCATGCAAGCAGACTCGAATTACGTTCCGGAGGGGATGACTTCTGAGCGCTGGGCTTTCTACCGCGAGGCACTCGCGGATGGATTGGCGGCTCTGGAAGCAGAATTCCCGGAGATGGAAGAGATCGAAGACATTGAAGCCGAGTTCGATATGTTCCATGATCTTCTGGTCGCAACCGGCGCGGTTCAAGCAGTAACATTCGAATTTGAACCCGTCGACCTGAGCGACGAGGACGAGCCTGAGGGGCAACCCGAAGGCACGTAAGCCAACCGAACTTCTTCTTGTTGTGGCAGGGTTTACCCTGCTGCAACAGAAGTTATGTATAATATTCTAATGTACGTTTTATATATTCTCCGTTGTAAAAATAATGCTTTGTATACTGGCATAACCAATAATTTACCTGCACGCCTTAAAAAGCATGCCGATGGGAAAGGTTCAAAATATGTAAGGGCAAATATGCCATTCGAACTTGTTTATACAGAAGAACTACCGGATAAAGTTGCAGCATTAAAAAGGGAGTTCGAGGTAAAACAATTTCCTAAGGAGATGAAGGAAAAGTTAATTAAATCAGTATAAAAAAGGCTCCTTTCGGAGCCTTTACGAATTAACTACAGCCAGTGGTTGTACCGCAATCTATACATACATTACAACTTCCATTCTTTTTTACATTCATGGATCCGCATGTAGTACACATATCTCCTGTAAAGCCCATTGCTTTCGCCTTTTTGATCTTATCAACTAAGCCATCGTCGCCTTCTAGGTTATCTTGAATTATTTCAGTATTAGCCTGATCTAACTTCATTTGAGCTGGTTCAATACTAGCTTCTGTTAAATGCTCATGTTCGCCTAGTACAGGAATTTTAACTCCCATAGCTTCAGCAGCTTCTTTTCTTAAATCAATGTATTTTGTTGATCTAATTTCGGTGTGTCCGTGGCCGTTTACAATCGGAATTAATATTCTAAAGTTGCTACCTTCTCTGTAGGACTTCTCTACTAATTCTTCGTTGTGGTAAAGCTTTGCTGTATCAGCATCTAAGAACTTTAACGCTAACCATCTACCAATATAATCAACAATTGATTTTGCAATTGGAATTTCTCTGTTTCCAGTCATTCCACTTGGTTCAAATCTTACATTTGTTAA
>CAYUKX010000007.1:15068-26609 GCA_964445405.1 uncultured Candidatus Saccharibacteria bacterium | reverse complement strand
AAGTATCAGGGGGCGGGATCGAACCGCCGACCTCGGGTTTATGAATCCCGTGCTCTAACCAACTGAGCTACCCTGACATGTGCTTATGGATTTTATCAGGAAAATGGAAATTTATTAAGTGCAAAAATCAAAAGCCCCTACAAACATGTAGGGGCTTTTGGTTGCGGGGGTGCGATTCGAACGCACGACCTCAAGGTTATGAGCCTTACGAGCTGCCACTGCTCTACCCCGCGATGTGAATATTGCTTAGGATTCTACCACAGATTCATCTGCCAATCAATTTAAGCCACCAGTCCGTGAAGTCAGTCTTACCTTCCAAATCTAAATACTCTGGTGATTCAACAAAAAAACTTGGTTTTTCTTTTGTATTGTATAAAGTTTCATCGGGTCTACCTAAATTTTGCGCGTCTCTTAGTAACAACGCCTTGTATTCTTCAGAATTGACGTAGTCATATTCTTCAGTTAATTTGGAATTTCTTTCTTGGAGTTTAATTAGTTCACTCTTTTCTTCAAGAAAGGTTGAATAGTTCGTTTGACCATTGGTAAAAACTCTAATAATGTTACCCGCAAGGACTAAGACCAAAAATGATAAGACAACAGATAAAACTATACCGTCGAACTTAACCTCGTTTAGATTATTTCTTGCTTTTTGGAATACTCTTTTTACTAAGCCCTGCATAAACAATATTATTAATTGACCCTATAATATACCCATGTTAACATTTTGTCACTTGTAAACACGACCTTAAATGGAAAATGAAAAATTAACAAATGACTTTATTAACTATCTTAAAAGAAGAGGAAAAGCAAAGTCAACCTTAATAGCTTATCAAAACGATATTAAACAACTAGCCGAGAGCAATTTAAATAAATCTCTTGTTGAATTTTCTGAAGCAGACATTAAACATGGTTTAAGTTTTTTACAAACAACATACTCTCTTTCGGCTAAAACTATTTCTAGAAAGCTTAACAGCGTTAGAACATTCTACAGATTCCTAGAAGAAAAAAAGATTGTAAAAGAAAATCCTACTACTAAAATTACACACCCTAAATTTAGAATTAAGAAACAACGTTTTTTAAGCAAACAAGAATATTTAGCATTACGAGAAGTTAGCCGAGAAAATCCAAAGATATACATGATTATTGAGTTCCTATTACAAACTGGCATAAGAATCGGTGAATTATCACGAATAAAAGTAAAAGATCTATCTTTAACCAAACAAGAGCCAAATGTATATATAGAAAAGTTCGCAAGCAACCCAGAGCGAAAAGTTCCCTTAAATTCAAAACTTGTTATAGAGCTTAAAGATTACCTAACAAGAATAAAGCCTTCTAAAAAACCAACTGCACCATTATTCTCTACTAAAACTGGTAGAGGTATAGAAATTCGAAATATTCGAGGATCAATAGATAGATTTATTGTAAAAGCAAAAATTAAGAATGCATGTGTTAACGATATTAGGAACACGTTTATAGTAGTTCAACTAAATAATGGAATAGGGATTAGTCGATTAGCTAATTTAGTTGGGCATAAGAATATTGCCACAACAACCCGATACGTTGATCTACTAAGTAAAAAGTACAAGTCTAAGGGGATTGATAGAATAATCGAACTCTAAAGGTTTGCCGAATAAAAAGAACCTGCATTATCCCTAAAAGTAACCTGAATCGATTGTATTAAATGCGATGGATTGTAGGGTATTGTTGCCTCTGCCGTACTACTTTTATTCTGATAGAAGATTTGTCCATTCTTAATTTCAAATGCGGTGTACACGCTAGTATAAGAGTTACTTCCATCGCTCCACTTTACTTCAATTCTTACATCTAGCATGTCGTAGGGGTTATTGTTAATAAAGGTAATATTACTGCCTTGCATTCCCGCATAAGCAAAATAGAATAACTGTGAACCTCTACCTGAATCTTCAATAATAATATACTTATTAATTGGGTAAGATGAGGCTACTGGAAATGATGTAGGGGCTGTTTTATTGATTAATTTATCTTCTTGAGCAACAGGCTTAGGAAACCTAAAAGGTTTTTGGCTAAGGTTATTTATTGAGCCAATTCTTGGTAATGAAAAATCTACCAGAATACTTTGCTCCCGACTATTTCCCTGAGGTGTTTTATTTTCTACGGTTTGAACCCTTACAACGCTTGCTCCTTTTACATCTGCTCTTTCTGCCGCAACATACTCATCAAAAGAAATTTTAAATATAGATAAGAAGCTTGGGATTAGTAAGCTTAGGAACAGAATAACTACGATTTTGAAGATTGCATTCAACTTTAACATTATGCATACAGTTTAAATTACATGACAAACATATGCAACGCCACTGCCATGGCAAAGAAAGTTCAAGTCTTTTGTACAGACCTGATGACAATAGTTCAACTTTTATAAACAATACGTTGTAATT
The DNA here is from genome assembly GCA_964445405.1 of uncultured Candidatus Saccharibacteria bacterium. Lineage (GTDB taxonomy): Bacteria > Patescibacteriota > Dojkabacteria > J137 > J137 > Brojett037. The sequence goes on along the minus strand of CAYUKX010000007.1, from coordinate 24,195 downwards.
ATTTATTCTATGATGATTTTGAAGAATTGGATACAGCCTTGGACTGCGGACCCCGGCTTTATAACAAGCAAGCTTGTTTTTGCTAGAGGAATTATCCTTATTTAGTTCATTGGAATGAAAGCAATAAGAACCAAGTTCCACTTATATTAAAAGTAGGCCTGCGCAGACTCGAACTGCGGACCCCGGCTTTAAGTCAAAGGTATAAGTTTAAGAAAATAGGCCTGCGCAGACTCGAACTGCGGACCCCGGCTTTATAAGAACCGTGCTCTAACCAGCTGAGCTACAGGCCTATTTTCTTAACCCTATGTATAACCTTAAAGAACCGTGCTCTAATACTCACAAGGAGTATCAAATGCAATCAAAGTTTCGATAGCATTTTATTTATCTCAACTTGATTTTATTTGTCCAGCTGAGCGACAGGCCTACTTTTAATACAAATAAGTTCAATATAAACTTTAAGAGCAATAATCAACTAAGCGAAAGGCCTAGACTAGTAACAACGTATGGAAAGTATAGCAAAAAGATTCAAAATTTAAAATCCACCTAGACCTCCACCAAACATGGATGCTGGCTTCTTTTCATCTTCAGTCTTTTCCTTTATAAATGTTCCTCTTAACTTAATTTCATTTTCTATGATATTCCTGTCCTTACCATACTTCAATCTGGAAATTTGTTTTGCAACATCTGCAACTTGAGGGTTAGGTTGACCAATCATATCATACGCTGAATCACCATAGAATGACCTTGTAGTGAATGCAGGAGTTGGCTTACCATCTGCTAGCATTTTTAAGTAGAAGTTAAAGTTTTCAATCTGTTGTAAGTCTAATTCTTCAAACCCTTCACCAATCACCTTCTTTAAGAATGCTGCATCATCTTCACCGACTCTAAATATTGCTTTGTTACCAACGTTACCAAAAACCGCATCTCTAATCTTTGTATTTCCACCTTCTCTAGTTAACTGACCAATAAATTGGTGTCCCATTGTAAGCGATAATCTATACTTTCTAGCTTCTGCAAGAATTGTCATAATTCCATCAGTTAAGTAGTTTTGGAACTCGTCAATGTATAAATAAAATGGATTTCTTGATTTTTCATCAGTACCTTCTCGCTCAAGAGCTGAGATAAGCAACTTTCCAATAATAATCATACCTAGTAAAGAGGCATTCAAATCTCCGATTCTACCTTTAGTTAACTTTACAATAAGTATTTTTCCTTCATCCATTATTTGTCTAAAGTTTATGCTTGATGTTTGCTGAGCAATTATTGGTCGAACATATTGATTAGTTAAAAAAGGTGCTAATTTTGAAACTACATAAGGAGTTACGTTTTTTAAGCCGACATCTCCAGTTGCTTGCTCTGCTTGTTTTCGCCAGAAGTCTACAACTTCTTGATCGGAACATTTTGATAGTTTGTAATTTCTATATCCATCATCTGCAAAGATTTTAGGAATTTCCATTAATGTTGCACCTGATTCAACGTCATCTGTTAAAAGCATAATCGCGTACCTAAAGTACTGTTCAAACATAGGTCCACCTGTCGTTTTTAAGTTGTACAACGTATCAAAAATGTTAAGCATTTCGTTGGTTACAAGCGTTCTTTGGGCCGGATTACTAAATTCCAACATATTTAAACCAACTGGTCTTTCTAAATCTGATGGATCAAAGATAATTACATCTTCTACTCTTTCTGGTGGAACTAAAGCTAATATTTTTTCCGCATCTGTTCCGTGGGGGTCTATGTAACCACAGCCATGGCCTAATTTCATGTCTCTAATCATCATTCCAGACATAAATGCAGATTTACCTGTACCAGTCTGACCAATTACATACATATGTCTTAATCGGTCTTCAGGCTTAATAAATACCTCTTTGTACTGACCTCTAAATGAGTTTCTACCTATGTACATGTAGTCTTGCTGATATGAGCTAGCAACAAAATCTGGTGCTGGAGCTTTTTTAGCAAGTTGCCACTTGATGTGCGGTGAACTTACATTTTTATTAGGGAAATGAAAAAGTGTTGCTAACTCTGCCGTATTAAGAATCATAGTTTGCCTTGGGATTCTATAAACAACATCTTCAGCCATATTTGGCAGATCTTCTTCTTTTATTCTTTTAAATCTATTACCTGCTTCTTTTAAGAATTGATCAAATACACTTAGTGTATTACCCAAATTTGAATCTGATCCAAATTTTGTATCTGAAACACAAACAACTCTTAAATCTGTGTAAAACCCAGACTTATCTGCTTTTTTATCAATTAATGAGATAGTGTCATCGTTAAATTTAGGTTTTGCAGCTTTTTCGCCATCCTTTGGCGGCTCTCTTAAATTTTTTACAAAGTCCTTAGCATCGTTTCTCCAGTTTGAACCTGCAGGTGAAATGAGCATTTGAAATACTGCACCTTCGTTATCGTTAAGCTTACTAAAAATATCTGTAATTGTAGCAACTGAATCTACTGCAAGCTCTTCGTAAGTTTGGAATGGTATTCGTGTATCTTTTTCAAGTTTTAGAGCTGCAAACGACGTGAATGCTGCATCTGGGAAAAGGTTATATTCCTTAACTACATTAATTTCTGCAAGTGGGTAAGTACCATTAATTTGCCTATCAACAATATTGGCAATTGATTTTGGACAAACAACATAAAATTTTATGGACTCCTTAAAGGCAACAATCTCAAAACTAACAAACTTTCTGGCACCAATAAACTTTTTAAAACCAGCTAATTCTTCTCCAATACCCAATAACCCTGTAAACATTTGTTCAGCTGCTCGAATCTCGACATCGTTAGACCTAGGCAACTTTACTTCAAAAAATACTAAACCTAACCCTTTCTTCTTGAGGACATTCTGTTTAAATTTTTTAAGAAATTTCCGTAGGATGAAAAATCCCACAAACAAGAATACAAGAACCAATAGGAAAATAACTAAGGCTGATTGGATAGTATTCCCATCCACCTGAGTTGATATATTTGTTAGGCTTTGAGTTTTAAACATAATAATGTGCTAATTCGCTTCATTATAGAGTATTTTATATAGGTAGTTAAGCAAAGATTAATTTTTAGAAGACTTTTGTTCACTAACAAATTTTTCGAACTGCACAGACAGCCATCTTGAAGTAGAACTTAGAGATTTTCGACTGTTTCTTTTAATATATTCAATTGCTTTTTCTATGTAAGCTGGGTTAACTGGCGGTTTAAATCCATCACCATAAGGAGATTCCGGCTCTTTTGGCTTTGCTGGAGCAACTTGTGGCTGAGGAACTACTGGTGTTGCAGGCATTACTGTTTTACTAACTTCCTGTTTCTTTTCTACTATATTTTCAATTGTTGATTCTTTTTCGACTGTGGTCTCTATGTTTGCTTCGGGAACAACTGGCATTGTTGGCATATTAGGCATACTTTCAGGTCCTCCACTGGAATTTTGAGAATTCACAATTTGTTTTTGTACAAATTCGTAGGCAACTTTTAACGGGACAATTTGGCCATTCGGAGCAACAACAAGTGTAAGTGCTGACTCATCGTAACCAAAAAACTTAAAACCAAATTTTTCTACTAGTTTTAATACCTCTTGATCGTTGTTTTGTTGAACTGATTGATTATTCATATTTAGACATTATACTTTTTTCTTTCAAAATTGATTTGTTTTTGAACATCTTTTTCTTTAAGTTTTTGCCTTTTATCAAACTTTTTTCGTCCTTTTACAAGTGCGATGTTAACTTTTACTAAACCTTTTTCGTTTTCGATTATCTCTAAAGGTACAATAGTATTGCCAGCTTGCTTGGCGCTGGATGTTAATAATGATATTTGTTTTTTTGTAAGCAATAATTTTCTTTGTCTTATCTCTTCGTTCTTGCTAACTGCTGGTGAATATTTTAATGGAGTTATGCTTGCTCCATCTAAGAAAAACTCTTGCGAATTTATTTTTACATAAGCACCATTTAAGCTTATTCTGTTTGCCTTAACTGACTTAACTTCCCAGCCATACAAACTTATTCCAGCCACTACATTTTCTAGAACGTCAAAATCAAAATATGCCTTTTTGTTACTGGCTAAAACTTTCATATATCTAATCTTATTATTGATGTGCCGTCCAGTACAAAAATGTTCTTACTCGACTCATTTACAGCAACTTCTTTAATATTCTTAAATACTGTAGATTCATTACCTCTATAAATAAAGGTTTTTTCGAATACAAGATTCTTAGCGTCGTTGTCCTGAATGCTGAATAAAAGAACTCGTCTATTTGTTGGATCAGCCACAGCTAAAAGTTTACCATCTATGTCAATAGCTGTTGCACTTGCTAATGAATCAAAGTCCTTTTTTGAGGTATTTACAAAAGTTGCTTGAGTAATAGTATTGTCTTCGCCACCAAGATATCTCCTTAGTCCTTTACCTCTAACTAAAACATAAATTTCGTAAGGAACATCTATATCAATTGCACTACCTAGTTCAGGATCTGTTTTCCAGTTTGGTGGGTTTTGAGTATTATAAACTGCTCCACCTGCTGTATAAAGATTTCCATCTTGCTCTCTTTTGTATATCTGTTGATGATTCTGGTGTAATTCGTATAATGCATTATTTCCGCTAAATACTGTTGCCTTTGTAACACTACCAATTACAGCTGGAGATAAACCAGGATATCTTAAAACGTTTCCATCGGACACACTAACTCTACCAACAGAACTTGTGGTGTCTGAATCGTAGAATATAATATCTCCATCTACATTTGTAGTCATAGTGAATGGACCATTCAAACCTGTTACAAATTGCTTTGCTTCGGAATTTATATTTGTTCCAATTTGATAAATCACATTTCGTGTCTTATCACTTGCGTATAAATTACCCTGTGTGTAAACCAAATCTGTTAGGTTAGAATCTGAATAAATCTTTCCTAAATCTGCAATTACCTGTGGCTGAGTTACACCAACTGAACCAGTAATTTTATCCTTTGTTTTTATGATTGTTTCTTGCTGAGACTGAATACTATCTAGGTATAAGCCATCTCGTTTTTGAGATTCTAGAGAACTATTTAACTTATCAAGTTGGTCTAGCAAAGTAGTTTTTTTAGCATCGTCTAAATTTGCGTTGGCTTGTTTTACCAAAGCATCTAATTGCGATTTATAGTTTTGAACATTAGTTTCAATATTTTCAATTCTTGCTGCTTCGGCTAATTGAGCATTCCTATTATTTACCGCAGAAACAATAACAGCAGCCAAAATAACTACCACTACAACCAAAATAATTCTATTTCTTTTTCTGCGTCTAGCTTTGGCAAAAATATCTCTTCTATCATCTACACCTCCACCTATAAATTCTTTTTTAAACCAAACTAATAGTTTTTTAACTAAGCTTATAATTAGTAAAACAAAGTCTCTTAAATACTTTACATATGTTTTATTACTTTTTCTAAAGAAAGGAGCTAATTTAGTTTTAAAGAATACACTAATTGATTTCCCTATGTTTTTTAATATACTTAGAACTTTATTATCTTTAGTTTTTGGAGCTTGTTCGTATGTAGAGTAAGCTTCTTCAATGTTTTGATCTTCATCTGTATTTGAATCACTAGACTCAACTGTACTGTCTTGTACAGAACCTCTTTTTTCCTGAATTTTAACTTTTAGATTCCCTAGGTGTGTTTTCCCTGTATTAAAACCGCTAACTAATTTGGATTTAACATTTCCAATAAATTGCCTACCTACTGGAAGTTGTGATTTATCTATTGTACTTGCCTCTACTCCCTCCATGCTAGTAACAAGTCTAGGAGCAGTGTCAGCTTCCAATTCAGTAGTTAAATCTTCTTGTTGGGAAGCAAATTCATGGTTATCTAACGGTTCTAATTCAAGACCATCCGATTCAATTTCCGAAGGAGTTTCTAAGTTATCATCAAAATCTTCTTCTTGAATTGGGATATACTTTGCGGAGCCCATATCTTGAGCTGGAGCTAATTCCTCTTCTGTGATAGTGGATTTTTCCGCCCAGGTATCTTTTTCGTCAGCAAGTAAAAGTATACCAACTCCTTCTGCGCTAGATAACGAGGATAAATTATCAATATTAAGATTTCCAACAGCTGATTCAATACTTACTTCACCAAAAGAAGCAGCTGAACTAGTTGATAAAGCCATTCTGTCACCTGGTTCAAGTTCAAGACTACCTGTTTTTAAAAATCCCATCATATTGCCATCAGTTAGGCCTTTTGAAAGGTCTACAAAACGATCTCCTCGTTGAATGTATACTTTACTTTCACCTACCACTCCCACATAAAGGAAGTTTCTATCAAATAAAGTTAATGCAATTTCAATATCTAAACCATTTTGAGAGTATCGTTCATCTGAAGATAGCAATAATTCCATTTTGGATTTCATTTTCCAAACTGAATTTTCTAGCCTAATTATATAATCACCTTCCTTGCCTTCAGCAAATAGGTAATTCTGAAGTTCATCAAGGAACATTTTTGCCAATGGTTCAAGGCCGGACTCTTCGCTTTGCGATGCAAGCTTAATGACGGCAAATAACTCTAATGGCTCAATTGAATCATCAGGTTTAAAGCCATACACTCCAGACCAAGAATTTGGTGTTTGTTTTCCAACGATAAAATCAGCTCTTAGTTGCATACGAAAATATTAGATTAACTATCTTTTTAACAGTATATCAAAAAAGAAAATCTAAATTATGCTGTTATTATCAAAATAAGTGTTACTAGAAGTACAGCAATATAGACTATTGCAATAAGGTTAAACACAGGGAACCCTGGAGTCTTAATAATCTTATTCATTCTAAATGTTTGAAAGACTAGTATAAATCCTGCTAAAAGATGAACTAAACCAATAATAATTACTATTATTTTTATAAACTCAATTATTTCTGGTGTTAAAAATTCAGACACTATCATATTTATAAGTTTTTGCTACATTAGATAAATCTGTAATAATATCTCTTACTCTTGTAGGAGATGGAACATTTTTGCAAATCATTTCTGAGGCGTCACTAGCACTGTAAACATATACATTGCCATAGTTAAAGATATCACCGACAAGCCCCGCAGATCTTTCTTTGACATCTTGAATATCCTGAAGAGAAACTTCAGAAACACTATAGTTACCGAACGGTTTGTAGTCGTAATCCATAATACGCTGATCAGTTACAATAAACGGATCAAAATACCAGTCTATAAAATTACTTACAACACTTGTGAATATAAAGGAATAATAAAGCAAACCGACAATTGTTAAAGCCTTATTACTTACAAAGCTGATATCAATTTTTATCCCAAAGCTTTCAAGTAAAGCTACTACAATAAATGGCAGAAAAGTCATGAAAATATTTCGAACAAACCAGCCTATATTAGTTATCCAATGAGCTCTTACTAATACGTAGACTTTCTCGTTTGCATCCTGTGTTTCAAAAACAATATTAGGTTTTAAAATTATAGAGGACCATGGTAGTCCGGACTGCTTGGGAACAATCTTGTCTGCCTCTTGCAGCCTCATTTTTGACATGTAATCTCTATTATTTTTTGGTGGCTGCATGTTGGTAGGATAGTAGTAATACCCATTAAAAGGATTCGACATATTACCTTGCAAAGCTGGTTGCGGTGTAAACGCAGGCTTATTAACTTCCTGTTGATTGTTGCTTGTACTGGTATTATTAGACATATCTAATTATAACGTTAAATAGCCTGAACTAGAACTAACTGATTCAATAAATCGTGTTTTATATTAAAAAATTGACTCTTTTCTATATTCGAGGACACAAATATAGGCAGTTGCATAGCTGTATTCTGTGCAAAAGTTTGCTTTTCCTTTAATTCTTTTAGTGTTTTTTCTAAATCCTGTTTTTGCTCGTTCAAAATAGGGTCTATTTTTAAGCTAAATTCAAGATTCTCTCGCTCAATTTTTAATATATCCGCTTCCCTTCTTTTTTTGTAATACTCATCAGATGTTATAGATTTTTCTGTTAAGTCTGTAAGCTTCTTATTTTCTGCAGTAAGAGAATTATCGATTTCTTGTAATTCACTCTTCATTGATTCATAGGATTTTCCATTTAAATTCTTTTGAATATTTTGTTCAATAGTACTTAATTCGCTGCTTAGTGCGTTCACCCATGCGGCATTAATAAAGATCTGTGAATTTGGGTCTTCTTGTGAAAGAGAATTTGGGGTTACCGGCACTGCTAACTCTTGCTTCTCGACTTTATCTTTATCTTCATCTACACCTTCAAGTGAATCACTAAAGAATCTGGAGATTAGATATGTAATCATTATTAGAACGGTTGACACTACAGCTACGATTAACACACTAAAACTATATGAATATAAAAAGGCAAGAATCGAAACTGCAACATTTAGAAATGCAAGAATAAGAATAGGACTTAATTCAATATTAATAAGAGATTTTTTCTTATCTTCAAAATCCTCTGACTCCGTTACCGATACAGGTTTTTTAGAAAATAGAATGGAATTCTGGAACTGCAGTTTTTTTTGTTTTAGCTCATTAATCTTTGCCTCTTCTTGGCTTAAGTGGTTATAACTTAGAACTTTTTGCCTAAGTTCTTCACGAGTTTTAATCAATAACTCCACTGACTCTAACATTTGGTTAATATTAGTTTTATCTTGTGTTAGTTTTTTTATACTAGTATTAATCTCATCCTTAGCCTTTTTCTCGCCTTGAAAGGAATCAATTTGTGCTTGAATAGAAGCTAATCTTGAGTTCAATTCTGTTAACCTTAGCTGTTTATCTTTTTGTTCAGCGTTAAAACCGCCTTCAATTTTCTTAATTAATTCATCCAGTTTAGATTTTTCGGACTCAATTTGAGAACTAATACTGGAGTCTACAGGTATAGCTGGTAAATTGACGATTGTTTGCTTTAATTGCTCAGCACTAGTCAACTGTACTAGCCTTGAGCTTAGTAATTCAGGAGTTAATAGTATAAAAAAGTCACTCTTTAGGGTTTCTAGGAAATTTTTAAAACTAGTAATATTATTATCTTTGAGTACTTTTACTGTACCATCATTTGAGATTTTATACTCTACTGACTTACCATCTGCAGCTTCGGCAGAAAATTCAATACTTGAGCCAGCAGATGGGGTGATCAAATCTTGAAAAAACGTGGCTAAACTAGGACTATTAATTAC
>CAYUKX010000007.1:8113-14968 GCA_964445405.1 uncultured Candidatus Saccharibacteria bacterium | reverse complement strand
CAGATGGGGTGATCAAATCTTGAAAAAACGTGGCTAAACTAGGACTATTAATTACTAAATCCTGAAAATTCACCGATACATTATTGTTTTTATAAGATTTGAATCTAATCATCTATATACTTTAACAACCTGATGGATTACAACTTGAAGTACAAAGACTACTTGAGCCAAACATTCGAGTTGTTCTACACCACGTTGCTGCCGTATCGCCTTCTTGCACTTGGCAGGTTAATGTAACTGTCTGAAACAACCTTATAACCCCTGTTCCTGATGGACATGCGCTTGTTGTAGTTCCTTCGTAACCAGTACCTTTGCAAATAACACCTTCAGGCTCAGACCCTGCATCGAACGCTGCACATGGTCCTTCTGCAAATCTAGCTGCAATTACACCTTTTGGGTCAGTACACAGCGAACTATAGAAAAATTGAAAACCAGGCATACTTACGTTGTAACACTGGGCATTTGTATTTACTCCAAGCAATCTAAAGACTGTTGTTAATATTGGAACTGCTAAGAAAACCAAAGCAAAGCCAATTAAATAGTTTACGATTTTTTTTCTAACTTCAGTTATTTTAGTTGGATCTCCTCGCGATATTGTATATTCGTAGCCTAATTTTACTAGGAACAAGAACGATAACGATGCAACCAATCCCCAAACAGCGTAAAGAATTCTTACAAACCAAACCTCTATTTGCTGTAGTGCAGGTGGTTTTAATTGAGCTATAATTTTTGTTTGACCTGTTGGACAACTTGAAATACCAGGTGATCCAGGCAAAACTGAGCCGGCACAACAATAATAATTACCAAATTCATCTGGTCCCTGAATAGCTAATCGTGGACCTCCGTCTACATCACTTAGATTTTCTCCTGTATCTTTATCAAAACACTGATAACTATCAGGATTGTTGCCAGAAAAATCGAAGGACTGTAACTGCGCACTAACTATTGCTGCATTACCAAAGAAGACATTCAAAATCAGAAATGTGTAAAGTAGTTTTTTAGTCTTTCCCATGTGAAGTTATTAATATTAATACTAAATACAATATAGATTAAAGGATTAGGGTTATCAAGAAGAAACGAAAAGCCCAGGCTCTGCCTGGGCTTTTATTAACTTTGCTTAGTTTAATTCAAAATTGAATTCAACAATGGGTTAACCTGGTTATTAACTCCATTTGTGTTTAATGCATCTCCAGCACCAAAGAACGCAATGATAATTATAATACCGATTAATCCAACGAATAATGCAGCGATTCCGATGAATACTGATTTGATAGCCTTTTGAGCTTCTTCGATTTTTGCAGGATCACCTTCAGATCTAATGTATTTAATTGCAGCTCTAATAATAACGTAAATTGAGAAAATGATAATTGCAACAAAAATCAAAGAAACAATTAAGTTAAATGTACTTTTAATTGTATCTGAAGTACTTTGTGCATCAACAGTTCCGCATAACGAATTAATTCCGAATGCACCGATGCCATTAATAAAAGGGAAAACAGTACAAACAAGGTTTGCAGCTTTTACAGTTAATAAAGGCGAAACCAATGGGGCAGCAAATAGGAATGCTCCTACCATGATTGCTACAAGATTCTTATTTCTTAACATAAGAGTATTTTAATAAAATAAATAATTTAATTAGTAATTATTGGTATAACAGTGTTACCTGGTGCATTTATTGTTGTAGTTAATATACCACCTGCACCAAAGAATGCAATAACAATAATAAGTCCTACTATTCCAATAAAGATGATTCCAATGCCTATGTAAACACCTCTTATGATGTTTGCACCAGCCTCTACTTGGGTCGGATCACCATTACTCCTTATTATAGTAAGTGCGGCCTTAATTATCAAGAAAATACCATACAATATAATTGCACCAAAAACCGCGGCTATAGCAAATTTTATAATCCCGGTAACCTGACCATTAACATCGCCACATGCATCAAACACCGATGTATCGTATTGATCGCAAGGCAAAACCTCAGAAGCAGTTGCTGCACTCAGGCTAAGTGGCGATACCACCAAACTTAACAATAAAACAAAACTTAATATTTTTTTCATATTTTTATTCTCCTATTGGTGAACATTTACGTTCTGCTTCCGATCTATCACCATTAACATCGTCAGATAATAATGCTTGATAATAAAACTGAACACCAGATGATTCTGCACAAAACTGAAACATTTTTGGCCAACTAAAGATAGTTCCTATTCCAAAGAATACACCTATTACACTTAACACAAAAGGAAAGAACAAGGTAATAATTGCACCTAATAAGACTGATTGAACTTGCTTAAATGCTCCACCCAATGCTTCAGCATTACCTTGGCTTTGTAAACCTTTTACCCCAGCTTTTACTAATAAGAATATCCAGAAAATAACTAACCCAACAGTTGCAAGTGCGCCTATAAACGATACCCAACTAAAAATACTTGCATTTTCTGTATTAAAATCTATAAAACTTGCGAATATTGGCACCCTAATCTCTTCTATACCTACTTTATTATCGACATTACAATCTACGCATGTAACGCTTTGATTTGCTATGCCCCCTGGATTTGATTGAGCACTAACTGGTAAAGCTAATAACAAACTAGAAACCAATATAAATAAAATAGTTCTCATTATTTAATAGTAATAACTGTACCACCGGACTCTCCACCGGATATATCTAAATTACTTAATTGTCCTACACCAAGTAAATTAGCAACGACTTGAATTAGTATTATAAAACCCCAGCTTATTATCAATCCAATCACTAGATTAGTAAGTTCTTTGTTAATTTCTGCGATCTTTTCTGCTTCAATTGCCATTGGTCTTTTTACCCCAGTTACGTATATACCTCTTATAATTGCATATACCGATACCAAACCTAATACTGTAGTAAATAGTATATTGATAATTGTTCCTGCGCTGTCTGGGTTTATTCTAATGTTTGTTCCAAAAACCTCTGTTTGGGTTACTTCAGTTGGTAATGTTGCGCTTATCCTTGTGCCATCTGTATCTACACAAATATTTGGACAACATTGTGCTTCGGTAGTTCCTGGTTTTGTAATTCTTACAATTTGACAATTCAAATCGGCGGTATATCCAGGAGATTTACCAGGGATATATGGAACTGCACATGCGTCTGGAATAAAATACGGAGCCACACAATCAGTAGCAGCTGAGATTTTTATTGACGAAGCCAATACCAGCGAAGTTACAAGAAATAGAAATATTTTAATTTTCATATTATTGAGCCTGAATTAAACCACCTTGAATGCCTAATAGTTTGCCGGCGAAATCTACTATTGTTGGTGCAAAAACTGCAATCGCAAAACCTACAATCGCTGCAACTATAATTTGAGAACTAGATTTTACCTTATCAGGATTACCTTGGGATGTAAGTCTTACCCAACCTCCATATAGAACCATAGCTCCAAAAGTAATTATGAACACAGGTCTAATTAAAGATGTAACTGCATTTATAATGTCTTCAAGGCTTGAATATCTTGTAGGGTTAGGGATTGTATAATTCTGGCTAATATTAGTTAGTCCTTGTGCTGCAACAGGAATGTACAATAATACACTTTGTGCAATTACGATTATCGAAACTAGCTTTTTCTTATTCATATATTAATTTGATTACTTAATTTAATTTACCACTTGTTGAACAGTTAATCCATTAAAAACTGCCTCAGAGCCACTTTTAAGCCTACCTTGAATTATTAAATCTGCCAGTTTATTTTCTATGTTTTCTTGAATAATTCTTTTTAATTCTCTTGCTCCAAACATTTCACTATAACCAAGGTTAGCTAATTCTACCAAAGTTGCTTCGTTCCAGGAAATACCTATACCCTTTTGCATTAAGTTATCGTCTATTTTTTTAAGCATTAGCATAACAATCTGCTCAATTTCCATTTTAGATAGTGGTCTAAACATTATTAATTTATCAAATCTATTTAAGAATTCAATTCTATAAGATTCTCTTAATTTATTCGTAACATCCTTTTCTACATCATGGTATTTCTTGCCGTCGTAAATCTCCTTTGCAATTAAATCGGAACCGACATTTGAAGTCATTATAATTATTGTATTTGTAAAGTCGACTTTTCTCCCTAAACCATCTGTTAGTGTACCCTCATCTAACACTTGTAAGAATAAATCTAATACCTTTTTATTGGCCTTCTCGACTTCATCTAATAAAACCAAAGAAAATGGTCTTGACCTTACTGCTTCTGTTAAATAACCTCCGATAAAATTACCCTTATCGTCGGTGTAGCCTATAATTCTATTCAAGTTTTGATCCTCTTGAAATTCCGACATATCTAATCTAATTAATAGATTCTCACTTCCGTAATAAACATCCGCAAGTGTTTTTGCAACCTCTGTTTTACCAACACCAGTTGGACCATAAAAAAGAAATGATGCAATTGGTTTTTTTGAATTTGTTAGCCCTGACCTTGATCTTTTTATTGCTGAAGAGACAGCATCAATGGCCTCATTTTGCCCAATTACTCTATCATGCATTCGCTCCGACATAGCCATTAACGTATGACTTTCACCTTCTGATAAATTACCTACCTTTACACCCACTTTTTCCGATAATATTTCATCAACTGTAGAAACATCTAAAAAAGATAAACCTCTATTTTTTGCCGAAAGACAAGCTTCTTCGAATAAATCAATTCCTTTATCGGGCATGACTCTATCCTGATCAAATTTTGGTGCAAATTCTACAATTCGTTTTAATGAATTAATTCTTACACTAACTTTATATTTCTTTTCAATTCTTGGGACTTCGTCAATTAAAATTTGTAATGCAACATTGGAAGATGGCTCTTTTAATTCAACTACATCAAATAAAGCAGATAATGATTTTAGTGGTTTTACATACTTTGAATAACTTGAATTATTAGATGTAGCAATTAGTCTTAAATTTAAATTGTTAATTGCATTGACAATTAGGTTAACAACTTCTAGTTTAGACTCCTCTCTAATGTTTAAAATTTGGCTAAATTCTTCTAGTACCAGAATAACGTTACCTGAATACCGAACCTCCTCGAATATCTTTTGAAGTATCTGCTTAAATGAATCAACAGTTCCAATTCTTGTAAGAATTTTATTTAAATCAATTGATAACAATCTGTGATCGTATAACCTTCCTGGAATATCCTCTACTACCATTCTTGTGGCTAAATGCCTTAAGAATCTAGTCTTACCTACTCCTGGGTCGCCTAGAACCATACAGGCGGTAGCTTTATCCCTTTCCATTATTTCGACTACCTTATTCATTTCCTGGTCCTTACCTACCGATAGAATAAATAGACCAAGTGCAGCTTGGCTTGTTAGATCTTCAGCGAATTCATCAAGAACTGGTGTTGGCCTAGATGTATATGCTCTATTTACATCCCCTTTTGGTTTAAACTTGGATAGCTTTTCCCACTTTATAAAGTATTCTCGTTCTTTTGTTTCGTTCTTAAACCAAATTCTCAAACCTTCAAGCTCAAGCTCCGTTATACCCAATTCGAAATAGATGTTTTTAAGAAAATATTTGTTTAAAACAAAAAATAATACAAACTTATTAATAGTATTTGATTCAAGCTTTAAGGCTTCATCAAATAGGTATAAGAATAAAGTTCTATGAGAATTATTTAAAGTAAAGTTTGCATTATGACTATTTTGCGTTACAACCTCAATAAATTTATCTTTATTTACCCCAAGTCGATTCGCCAGGAAATGCTCAATTTCTTGATTTGCAGTTAATAATTTACACAAAGTTACTATAAATACGTGATCCTTATCGGCCAATGCTTTATCTAATATTGTTAACGTTTCAAAGTCTATATAATTATTAACCATTAAATCAATTTCTGCTCCCGTTTCAATTTTTTTACTTACCGCAAGTAGATTGTAGTTTTTTATATTTTCATCAAATTTATTTCTGTCTCTTTTTAAATATCTAGCAAAAATAAAAGTGAAAATGCCGATGTATGGCAAATAATTTAAAAGTGTATTTGGACTAAGAATATTTAAAATATTTAATTCTCCGTTAAGAATTTGAATGACAATTGGTATTACTATAAGCATTACAGTAAATACTTCTAACAAACTTCCAGTATTCTGTTCTAGTTTATAAAGTGAAAATTTATCTCCTTTATAAAAGGTTAAGGAATTAAAATCTATAGATATTTTAGAATTTTTATATTTAGCTAATAATACTTTGCCGTTCATAATAGTGTATTTAAATATCTAATTAGCTGTAAAGCAGGTATAAACGGTAGCATTAATAAAAACACTCCAAATATAAGAAATGGGATGGTGACAAATAAGCTTATAGAAGAGCCTATTCCAATCCAAATAAACCTAATTATAAATCCGAATGCTTTACCTATACCTGAGTCATCTTGAAAAAGAGGATCAGAAATATGCTTTGCCATTGGCAAAGTATTAGTTAAATTTAAATTGTAAACCAATCTACCAACTACATAGTTTTTCCAAAACTCTTTTACTAGTACAAAGTACCACCAGTAAAACACAAAGGCTAAATTACCCATATAAAACGGTCAATAACTTTTTATAGTATATATTATTAAAGCATGTAAATTAAGAGTTAAAAAACCCACTAAAGTTTTGCTTTAGTGGGTAAGACTTTTATTCTTTAAATATCAAAATTTATTACATCATTCCCATGTCATTATCGTGTGAATGCATTGGACTTTCTTCTTTTGGCAACTCACTAACTACAGCTTCTGTTGTTAATAATAACATTGCAACAGATGAAGCATTTTCTAGAGCAGTTCTGGTTACTTTTACAGGGTCAATAATACCCTCTTCAATCATATTAACCATTCTGTCTTTTCTTGCATC
>CAYUKX010000007.1:0-8013 GCA_964445405.1 uncultured Candidatus Saccharibacteria bacterium | reverse complement strand
TCGTCTGTTTCTAACTTAACGTCATCTAAAGCTTTTTTTGCATCTAATAAAGCTACGCCACCACCAGAAACGATTCCTTCTTCGATAGCGGCTCTAGTTGCTTGTAAAGCGTCATCAATTCTATCTTTTCTTTCTTTTTGTTCTACTTCACTTGCTGCGCCAACTTCAAGTACAGCTACTCCACCTGTTAATTTTGCTAATCTTTCTTGTAATTTTTCTTTATCGTAATCAGATGAAGTTTTACCAATTTCACTTTCGATTAAAGAAATTCTAGATTTTAGTGACTTTGGATCTCCATGACCATTAATAATTGTAGTGTTTTCTTTATCAACAATTACTTTATCTGCTCTACCAAAGTCTTCAACTTCCATTGAGTCTATTGTTTTAGCAAGATCATCTGTAATTAGATTACCTCCTGTAAGGATTGCGATATCTTCTAACATTGCTTTTCTTCTGTCTCCGAAAGCAGGAGCTTTTACAGCAGCAACATTTAGGTTCCCCTTCATTTTATTAATGATTAGGTTTGGTAATGCGTCGCCATCAACATCTTCAGCAATAATTAAAATGTCTCTTACACCCGTAGAAACCACTTTTTCTAAAGCTGCAAACAATTCTTTTGCGTTAGAAATCTTTTTATCTGTTATTAAAATTGCTGGTTTGTTTAATGTAACAACTTGGTCTTCGGCATTTGCACCAAAGTAAGGTGATAAATAACCTTTACCAAATTGCATTCCCTCAACAAATTTTTCAGTTAAACCGAATGTTTGACCATCTTCAACAGTTATTACTCCGTGTGGGCCTACCTTTTCAATTATATTTGCTAGCATTTCTCCAATTTCTTTATCTCCATTAGCAGAAATTGTTGCAACGTTTTGATAATCAGCTTTTCCACTAATCTTTTTTCGGTATTTATCGTCAGTTAAGAATTCAACAACAGCCTTAACTCCTTTTTCAATACCTGTTCTAATTTCCATTGGATTTGCTCCAGCAGAAATAGTTTTAAAACCTTCGCTTAAAATTGATTGTGCTAAAACAACGGCAGTTGTTGTACCGTCTCCTGCTGCATCAGCAGTTTTACTAGAAGCTTCTATTAAAATTTTTGCTCCAATATTTTCAATTTTATCTTCTAATTCGATTTCTTTTGCAATTGAAACTCCATCTTTTGTAATATGTGGAACCCCATAGGATTTTTCAATTGCAACGTTTCGACCTTTAGGACCTAATGTAACCTTAACAGCGTTTGCAAGTTTATCTACGCCAGCTTTAAGCTTTTTTCTAGCATCTTCGTTATAAGTTATTTGTTTTGCCATATATTGTTAATAAGATTTAATAAAACTAATTTATTCAGCAATTACAGCTAAAATGTCAGACTCTTTCATTAATAGGTAAGATTTACCTTCAATTTCGATGTCTTCGGGAGAGTATTTTTTGAACAGTACTTCTTGACCAACTTCAACGTTAAATTCTACTAATTTTCCGTTTTCATCTCTTTTACCTGTGCCTAATGCACTCACTTTTCCTCTTTGAGGTCTTTCGCCTTTTGATGAACTTTGTATTAATAGACCTGAGGCAGTCTTTTCCTCTTCTGCTAGAGGTTCAACCAAAATGTATTCGCCTATTGGCTTTACTGTGATTTTGGACATAATAATTAATTAAAAATTAATGATAAAAAGAGTTAGCACTCAAACCGTTTAATTGCTAACCTTTGAATTCTACCATATCTGTTATTTCTGTCACAATAATTGAAATTAAACCAATTCAGGATAAATTGATAAAAAAAACCTCCTGAAATGGAGGTTTGTGAGCAAATTTTATTGACTAAATCATCTAGTCTTTATACTAATTCTTGAAGTATCACTTGGTACTCTTTTTAATCCCTCTGGAATAAGTATTGGATTAAAGCTAACTTTATAATCTTGAATATAATCAATTAATCTAAAGTAGTCATTTGCTTGCTGTATTGTTAATCCAGCAATGTCCTTCTTCATTTGCTCTGGTGTAATTTGTGTTTTTACAGAACCTTTTGAAGATACAGTTACAATGTAGTCTTCGCCGCTTTTCTCTACTTTTTCTATCAGTGGATTCATAATGTCATCTACTTGTAGATTTGTTCCGCTTGTACCTTGTGCATTATTTTTTAACACATTACTTACAGCTTCTGTTAAGTCACTTGTTTTTACAGCTAAACCTTTTATTCCAATTTGTACTGTAAGGTTGAATGTTTTATCTTTTGCTTCATCGCCTACTTTTGGCATAGATTCAGGTGATTTAGATTCATCGTAAGTTACTGTTCCTTCTATTAATTGGTAACCACTTTCAGTTAATGCTTTTAATCTTTCTAATCCCTGTTTTTTTAGATCAGGAACAATTGCTTCTTTTAACTTGTCATAATTATCTTTTGAAACCGAAGTAAACGATTCTTCTGTACCGCCTAAGAATGATTGAAATGCTGTTGCACTTAACTCTTCTTCTGTATTGAATTCTTCAATGCTAAATCTTGTTTTTTCAGAAACTTCTATGTTGAATTGAGTACCAAAAGTCTCTGCTTCTAAAGCTATATTGTCTTTTGTACTTGGACTTTTAATATTAGCTGTAACGGTTGCAGGATCCAATACTACTTCAGTTGTTGATAAATATGTTAATCCATTTGTAACATTTTTGAATTTAGTTCCAACGGGCAAGGTTACACTTTCTGTTTTTAAGTTGTAAATAGTCACTACTCCTTTCGCCTTTGCACCTCTTTTTGAATCTCCATCTGCGGTTCCAGTCTTCGAAATGCTTAGGTTATCTGCGGAAATTGAATATTCTTTTGCCGGTATTGTAATAGGACTTTCTAATGACAGTGTTTCAGCTGTGGTACTTAGCAATACAGTGGCAGATGTAGTAATGTCTTGTGCTCTTAAAGTAAGTGTTACATCTACAGTAGACAATTGAAATGCAAGAACATAAAAGCCTAACGAGAAGAAAATTAAGAATCCGATAAATGCACCTATTAATACCTTTTTTCTATTCTTTTTTTTTATAAAGTCGTTTTCGTCTCTAAAATCTGTTTTTCTTCTTTTAAAGTTAAAACTTGAGAATAGTGATTTTATGCCCCCTTTATCAGTTACTTTTTTAGTAAAATCTTTACCAGTAAAAGATGATGAGCCGATCTTTTTAATTTTTCGATCAATATTAATATCTTCTGCCATTTGTGTGAATGAATTACTATCTGCCATTTTAGCACTTTCCTTTGAATCAATGTAACTCTTAATATCTCCCCCTGAGACAAGCTTTATACCATCCAATTCTATTTCTTTTACCTCTCTTCTTGGCTTTGCATATTTTTTTAAAGAAGATTCTAATTCTTTCTGCTCTAAATCTTCTTCAGTTATAATTTCTGGTTCGGTAGCAGTCATTGGATCTAAATCTATGGGTTCTGTTTGTTGCTCTACCAATTCCATTGCATCTTCTACTTCCTCTAACTTATCTTCTTTTGCCTCTGCAACCTCTTGGTAAGTCATTCCATTATTTTCTTCTATGTTTTCTTCAATTTCTTGTTCAGTGACATAAAATTCTTCCTTACCTTCAGCACTTGGAACTTCTGGTAATTCTTCTAAATCACGGCTTTCACCACTTATATTTGCTAGTAATGCCTTTTTTCTTTCATCAAGAATTTCTTTAATTGAAGATTTTCTATTATTACCTAAATTCCACTGCTCGTTTGTAATATGACTAACTTTATCTACTACAACAAATCCTGCTTTTGAAGCTATAGATTTACCATATTCGTCTTCGGTAACAATTATTGCAAGCTTCTTAGTTCTTACTAACTTCCTAAAAAGAATATCAATACTTACTAAACTACTTAGTAGTAAAGAGTTTTGAGGAACAACAAGTATAACTCTGTCTTTTTCGGCTCCTAGAAGACGTTCAACAATAAAAGTAATTTCTTCTCTTGGATCTATGAATATTTTTTCTGATGACGAAATCGACACTTTATTAATTTAAATTATAAATTTTCTAAATGCATTCTTGCCAGTGCTAATGGAGTTACATCCATTGGCAAGGTCGCACTTTTAGTTTTATCTAAAACATCACTTAGGGCATTAGGGAAAATAAAACTCACCTTAGGAAACTTTTTAAAGTTTAAAGTTTGCAACCAAGGATAGGTCATTAATCCTTCTTGAATTTCTGGTAACAAGGCACCTCCTCCACAAATATATATTTGACTTGGATATTCCTTAACATCATTAAAGCTTTCTAAAGCAATTTCTACACCGGTCAACCAAGTTGATATATCCATCTCAAAAGCCTTGCCCAGCTTTAAATCAACATCTTTTGTTGTCGCTCCATTTGAATAATCAATTTTTAATTTTTCTGCTTCTTCGTAATCTACACCCAGTTCACGTTGTACTCTTTTAGTGAAAACCTTACCTCCGATTGCAAACATTTTGGTGCCTATAATGTCACCACCACTTACAATTGCTACGTCAGTTGTACCACCGCCCACATCTATTATTATTGCGTTAGCATCTTGATCCCTCATGTTTCTTAAGCCAACAGCCAAAGAATAAGGTTCAACCACAATTTTATTTAATTTTAAATTTAAGGCATCTGCTACCTGATTAATTGAATCTAAATGGATTTTTGGTGCAAATGTTGAAAATACCTTGTAGATTAGTTCATTACCTGAGTAACCTAGTGGATTCATTACCTTAATACCGTCTATGTACACACTGTTAATAGTTGTATTCACTTCTATTACCTGACTTGCCTTTAGACCCATTTCTCTTGAAATCTCTTCTACAGTACTAGAGAATGTATATTTTTTCACCTTTTCAACAAATTTATCTACTTCTTTTTGAGTAATTTTTGATTCTTGATTATCTCTTTCTACATTTACCATTATTGTTACTCCATGTACCAATTCACCGGCAATTCCTATAATTACATCGTTTGGAATTACAAATGAATCCCCCTCTTTTTCCATGGCTTGAGCAACAGCTTCACCTACACCTCTATCACAAGCTTCTATTACAGCTTGTAAATTTATTATAAATGCAGCGTACATTGAAGATTCTTTCTGTTTTATTCTGCTATAACCCAAAATAATAACTTCGCCATCCTCTACTTTAAAAACTGCAGATTTTACAAATTCTGTACCTATATCTATTGCTAAATGATAGTTAGAGCTGCGACTAACAATTTTCTTATTTCTATTATTTCCAAACATTTTTGATAATTTTGAATAAACCTATAACAATATACCAGAAATCCTACCTTTGTACATTACAGGCTACTAGGCTTTATTTATAAGGAAAGTGTTTACATTTGTAACGCACTAGTGATATAATTCCTATATATAAATTTTACCGTGCGAGTTAATGAAAATATATGTGTCATTGCCATTGGACTTCGAAGAGAAGGACATGAAGGCATTCATGGATGGAATTGGTCATCTAAAAAAGCTTGGTCATAATGTTGTCGATACAACTGGTCACAATGCAAAATCTAAGGAAAATGCAGAAAAACTATTCTCACATTCCGATAAATCTTTAAAAGATACTGATATTGTAATTGCAGAAGTTTCAAAATCTGATAGCAAAGTCGGCTATGAAATTGCAAAGGCCTTTAATGAAAAGAAGTTTGTAATTGCTCTTGAAAGTGAAAATGCAGTAGATAAAGTAAATCCTATTGTGCATGGCAATAAGTCAAAAAACTTATTACATAGTAAATATCACAAGGATAATATTACTGCTGTAATCGAAGAAACAGTAAAAGAAGCTGCTAAAAGATTAGATTCTAAATTTATTCTAATAATTTCTCCTGAAATTGATAGATATTTAGACTGGTCTTCAACAACAAAAAGAATGCATAAGGCACAAATCGTAAGAAATGCGCTTGAGCAAATGATGAAAAAGGACAAAGATTACAAAAACTATCTAAGTGCTTAATTAGCAAAACCTATAAAAAAAGAGCCGAAAGGCTCTTTTTTTATGAGTAGACTCCAATATCTTCAGGAATAAACTCTCTAAAGTTCTGCTGAGTAATTGTCACACTTTTTACAGTACCTCTAACAATTTGCAACGCAACTTTTCTTGCCAATTCAGTTAATGTTCTTTCTAGTTGTCTAACGCCAGCATCAAAGCCCAATGGTCTAATTACAGTTGGCCATACATCATCTGCAAAAGCCAATTGATCTTCACCCAATCCAGTTGCTTCTCTAACCTTTGGTAATAGATAATTTTTTGCAATCATTACTTTATCGCTATCTGTGTAACTACCAAAACGAATTACTTCAAGACGGTCTAATAAGGCCGCTGTAATTCCACCTAAGTTATTTGCTGTACAAATAAAAATACATTTTGATAAATCTATTGGGTAATCTAAGTATTTATCCGAAAATGTTGAGTTCTGTTCAGGGTCTAATATTTCAAGTAAAGCCGCCATAACATCAGTTCTAACACCACTTTGTGCGCTTGTTTTATCTACTTCGTCCAATAATATTAAAGGATTCATTACACCAGTTCGTATTATGGATTTTATAATCTGCCCCGGCTCTGCTCCATCGCCTCCCCTTGGAATACCTCTAATTTCTGTTACATTACCCATACCTCCTAATGCCAATCTCATGAATTTTCTATCTAAAGCAGTAGCGATTGCCTTCGCAATAGATGTTTTACCAACTCCTTGAATACCAACAAAACATAAAATTGGTGCATGCGAGGAATTACCCTGTAATCTTTTCATTTCATCAGACATGCTTAATTCAGTATTTTCAACTGGAACATTAGATTTATTCTGAAGTTTTAACACTGCTAAGTACTCCAAAATTCTATTCTTAACTGGTTCCAAACCATAATTATATTTATCTAAAGTTGCCTTTACGCTATCAATTTCAATGTTATCTTGAGTGTATTTTCCAAAAGGTATTTTTATAATCCAGTTAATATATTCTGAAACTGGCTCAAACTCTGCCGAAAAATTACCCTTTTGAGACATTTTTACAAGTCTAAGAATCATTCCTTGTGCCTTTTCTTTTAATGCAGGCGGTAGATTTGCTTCTGCAACCTTCTTTTTCAATATTGAAATTTCGTCGAACACATTCATATCGTATTCGTCTGAGCTTGCTGCAGCGGCAGATAATTGCTCCTGTGTAGGCTGGTTAGAGACCTGAGTTACAGGAGTGACTACAGCAGGCTGAATCACATTCGCAACTGGTAACTGTGGTTGTATCACCGGATTTACCTGAGAATTAGTTACATTTGCAGTTACATTTGGATCCATAAACAATTTAATAATCTGCTTTATTATTACATAGCAAATTGCAAAGAAAAAGCCCCGGTTTCCCAGGGCTTTTTAATTTTTCTAAATCTATTATTTCTTTTCTTCTACTTTTGGAGCTGCTGCACCTTCTGCGGCAGGAGCTACTGCGTCACCTTCTGCGGCTACGACAGGTTTAACTTCCTCTTCTTTTTGTGCTGTACCAATATATACAACAGCTGAAGTTGGGTC
Source organism: uncultured Candidatus Saccharibacteria bacterium (assembly GCA_964445405.1). GTDB lineage: Bacteria > Patescibacteriota > Dojkabacteria > J137 > J137 > Brojett037. Next base: position 516 of record CAYUKX010000007.1, on the reverse strand, counting down.
CATATCACTATCTAATTCAACATCTTCAGGTAATTGAATATCACCTACAGTTATTGCATCACCTGCATTTTCTAGTTTTGAAATATCAACTTCAAATCCAGTTGGTAAATCCTTAGGGAAACAGTGTACTGCAACTGCATCCATGTTTGTAATAAGGAATCCAAGGTTTAGTTTTACAGCTGGAGCCTCTCCTAAGAATGCTACAGGAACTTCTACAGTAATCTTTCTATTTTCATCAACTTGATAAAGACTAGTTGAAATTAGACTATCTGTTACAGGATGTTTTTGAATCTCTTTTACTAAAACCTTAACTGGTTTAGCATCGTCAATTACTAAGTCAAAAAATTTGTTGTAACCAACATTCTTAAATAGCTTAATAAAATCTTTTTTATTAATCTGTATGTTTTCGGATTTTTTTGTAGGGCCGAAAACTGATGCTGGGGTTAAGCCTTCGCTTCTTAGGTTTTTCACCTTTTTCCCGGTTATCTCCCTTTTATTTGCTTGTAGCTTCATAAA
>CAYUKX010000006.1:26178-28186 GCA_964445405.1 uncultured Candidatus Saccharibacteria bacterium | reverse complement strand
TTACACTAATATTAAGTTCAAATCTCATTTGCCCTTTTTGCATTTCGGCATCAGAGATATCTAGATATTTAACAATCTGTTTTAATCTTTTTGCAAATAAAACAACCTCTTCTATTGATTCAAAGTCTGGGTAAGTTACAATTTCGATTAATGGTACACCGGATTTGTTGTAGTCTATTAACGTATCGTCGTTTTCTGCATGTAAAGATTTTGCAGTATCTTCCTCTAAGTGAATTCTTTGCAATCTAATTCTTCTGGAATCTCCCATTATTTCAATTTCTACATAGCCGTTTTCGCCTATTGGTTGATCGTATTGAGAAATCTGATAACCCTTTGCTAAATCAGGATAAAAGTAATTTTTTCTATCAAATTTTGTTTCTTGGTTAATAGTGCAATTTAGTGCAACTGCTAGCTTTAAGGCTTTATTAAAAGCAACTTTGTTTGGCACCGGAATTGCTCCAGGCAAACCAAAACAGACTGGGCAAACATGAGAATTAGGTTCACTTTCAAAATATTGAGATGAGCATCTACAAAACATTTTTGAATTTGTTTTAACCTGTAAGTGAATTTCTAGGCCGACAACTGGTAAGTACATTGCTTATAATTTAAAACTACTATTAAGTGATTATACTATTACTGTTTTGATTATAAAAAAGAATTATTTAAAGAAGCAATCAAAGCTAAATAAATCTTCTGGATTACTTGTAGGACAAATCCCATTCGCTCTTCTTTCAAAAAAGTTAGTGTTCTGCAACTTTACACCAGAGTCTGCAAAATCAGTTGGAAGAACTTTAATACTTGTAAATTGCCAGATAGCTACAGTCGCTAAATATATAGATAATAAAATTCCCATAAATACAGAAATTTGTTTTACTTGTGCTTGATTTATATATTTTGCTAATCGACTTTTAAACGATGCTGCTTTAACTTCAGAATTTACTAGCTCTTCTGCAAACGTTCCACTAATCCAAAGCGATAGTCCTATTCCAAAAAATGCACCCGTTAAAAATCTTACTAAATCGTTACTTGAATATACTGGGATTCCCATTAACCCACCTTTATAAGATAAATTTAACATTGTAAATACTGTTTGAATGCCACCATCTAGCGCAATTGGAACAGTAAATGGAATGACCCAATACCATTTTATAGGCTTAACTTTATTATATTTTAATGCCCATGCAATTGTAGCTACACCAAGCCAAATACCTGTATCCCTTGCACACCAAGCATATTGATAATCAAAAGCGTGAATTGATCTTGTAGCAAATTGATGGCAAAAGAAGCTATAAACAAAATATATAGCCTTTGCGGGTAAAGTTAATCCTAATTTTAATAAAACTGGTGCCAAAACAGGCAACGCCACCAATGAAGTTATAATACCTAAGTACCAATTATAAAAAAGAGTCGCTGATTTTTTAGACATATTAATTTATTCGTGTGCCAATATATTCATTACCTGTTAGAAGATTTTTTAGATTTTCAAAATCAGTTCCACTAACAACATAGAATGTTATCTTATTTTCTTTTGCCAATCTAGCAGCAATAGGATCAACTGGTAAATTTGCTCCTGGAGTATGCTTATCTGGGTTCCCAATTATTTTAAGGTATTCATCCCAACTTACGTTAGGCAATCTAGTTGAATTTGGATTTTTATCTGGGTCTTCTGAGTAAACGCCATCAATATCTTTTAGTGTGACTATGTTTGTTGTCTTAAGCCTTTTTGCAAGCCAAGTTGCATCCCAATCACTACTAGGACCAGGTTGCCCTGCTCCTGCAATTAAAAATCTTTTGCTAAATGTTATTGGGGAATTAGAATTAACATCAGATAATCCTAGTATTTTATCTTCTGCCAATTCTCCAAATACGCTTCTTAGCATTACCGCATTTAAGTTACATGCAATTGTGCCAATGTAATGTTGATCGTATTCTGGGTAATTATTGTCTTTAAGCATTTGTTGATATTCTCGGCTAATATAACCGCCTCCAGTTATAAGTACAAACTTTA
>CAYUKX010000006.1:15977-26078 GCA_964445405.1 uncultured Candidatus Saccharibacteria bacterium | reverse complement strand
TCAATTGAAGTAAAGAATTCCTTTATTCTTAAAGCTTCCTGAAAGTTGAAAAGATTATCTTTTAGAGATAATACCGATCCTCCAATTTTTATAACAAAGATTTTTTCCATAGAATTAATTTGGTCAACTCTTTATATCATAGCTTAAATCGTTGATAAAGAAATTTACCAAAAAAGCTTTGCCTCCGCTTTTACACGGAGGCATTAGCTCACAACTTGGGATCGGCACCAGTGTGCTCCTCCTTGGGCGGAACTCGTGGTTGGCGCCTCTTTCGACGGAAATTCTCTTTGCGGTCCCAGAGACCGAAAAGCGCATGGCCACCTACCGCAATCAGAAATCCCCACTGAGTGAGGTTTCCTATGTTCATGTATGCCTGACTACCCGTCCTGACGTACACGATATAGCAGCCCCACCCGGCTCCTGCGTAGATCAGGATTGACAATACACTGATCAGAACGGAATAGTGATCATCCCGTTCCAGAAAGCGAATCACAACCTGTACTACGAATATTATAGTGGCGACCAAAGATAGCAAGGGGGCAATGTAGGCAGTTAATTCAATCAGCCATACTAACGGCATTTCACCCTCCCGAGTTTCTAATGAGCATTTAGCAATTATATCATTCAGTAGACTTTTCCCGACCAGTCTAAAAATAGTGCTATAATAATTACGAATAAAACAAAAGTTTGAAAAACAACTATCATAAAACTTCAGTAAAAAGCTTAAGAGAACTGTTTTATAATGAATTGCCGAAGAGATTCCATTATGAAAATAACCCCAGCGTATCTTCCTTTTTAACAAAAAGACTGTTAGTTACCCTATAATTTGGATTTTGAAGAGCTTTTGTTATTAAATTAAAATACAATATAACTATGGAAAATATAGAAACAAAAAATGATATTCCTACGCCGGAACCAAAATTAAATTTTGGTGGACTTGAAAAAAGACCTGCGACACACAAACGTGCACCACTACAAGGTGATTTAAAAATCATTCCTTTAGGAGGAGTAGAAGAAATTGGTATTAACTGTACCGCCTATGAATATAACAACGATATTTTAATCGTTGACCTTGGTCTTGGATTCTCTGAATTCGATTACTACGGAATTGATGCAGTTGTACCTGATGTAAAATATCTTGTACCAAAACGAAAAAGAATTAAGGGTATTTTTGTAACCCACGGTCATTTAGACCATATAGGTGCATTCCCTTACTTAATTGAAGAATTAGGATTCCCTCCAGTTTACGCATCTAAATTCACAATTGAGATGATTAAACAAAGAGTTGATGAAATTCCTGGATTACTTCCAAAATTATTACCAAAACTACATGTTGTTGAAGAAAAAGACATTGTAAAACTTGGTAGTTTTAAACTTGAATTCTTTCATGTAAACCACTCTATTCCACAATGTTTGGGAGTTTGCATTCAAACACCAACAGCTAGAGTTGTTCAAACAGGTGACTTTAAATTTGATAACACTCCTATTAACGAACCAGTAACAAACTTTGGAAAGATTGTTGAATTCGGTAACAGAGGTGTTGATGTATTACTTGCAGATTCAACTAACTCATTAAAAAAGGGTTACCCAGTTTCTGAAAGTGATGTTGCAAAAAACCTTGAAGACGCAATTGATAGAGCTGACGGAAGAGTTATTGTAGGAACATTCTCAGGATTAGTTGGTAGACTTTATCAGTTAATTCAGATTGCTACAAAATTAAATAGAAAAGTTGCGATTGCAGGATTTTCTATGAATAAGACATTAACTTTGGCTCAGGAAATCGGATACATTAAAATTCCACCTGGATTAGTAATTCAGATGAAAGATGTAATGAGATACGACCCAAGACAAGTTTTAATACTAACAACTGGTGCACAAGGTGAACCCGAAGCTGCTTTAAGCAAAATGTCTGCTGAAGATTACAAAGGTTACCAAATTCAAAAAGGTGACAAGGTGATTATTTCTGCAAAGACTATTCCAGGTAACGATAGAGCTGTTCAGTTAATGGTTGATAATATAACAAGAAGAGGTGCTGTTGTTGCACAAATCGATGACTTAGATTTGTTCACATCAGGTCACGGTTACCAAGAAGACCAAAAAATTATGTTGAACTTGGTTAAGCCAAAGTTCTTTATGCCTGTTCACGGTTACCAATACTTTTTAAGAGCACATGCGGAAACAGCCGTTAAAGTAGGTGTTAAAAGAGAAAATATAATAGTTTCTCAAAGAGGGTGCATTATAGAAGGTAATAGATTTAAAGGATTTAAAGTTACAAGAAAATTCCCTTGCGAGCCACTAATTGTTTCCGGATCTGGAGTTGGAGATATTGGAACAGTCGTTCTAAAAGAAAGAGAACAAATGGCTAATTATGGAATGATAATAATTAGTTTAATGGCTGACAAAGATAGAAAACTTATACGGACTCCATTTGTATTAACAAGAGGATTTGTATACGTAAAAAAGAATCAAGAATTAATACAATATATTTCTGATAGCGTTGAAAAAATATATGTAAATGCAATTAAAGACGGACTTGATAATAATGCGATTAAAGATGCATTATCTAACGAGATTGGTAAATTAGTGTTTAAAGAAACTGAAAGAGAACCAATAATAATGACAATATTGAATTACGTTTAAGGATTTAACGCTCTTTCAAGCGAATAGCTTAAAACAAGATTTCTAAAACTTAAGCGGAGTTGAACTATAATTGCTTTTTGTAGTTCAATTCCGCTTGAATGTGACTCCAAAATAATACGTTGAACTTCCCTTAAAAGCTTTTCTTTGTGTAATTCAAAATCGTCTGCAGTTGTTTGGATTCCTAACTCTCCTTGCCAAAAACCTAGAATCGCGTCTGGACCTCTGGAAAATATTACTATAAAACTTCCTGTATGATCCTCAAAATCAAAAAGAATATCGCCAAAGGGGGTCACAATATCTGGGAATTGAATATCTGAAGGGAATAGCTCTACTCCCATTTTAATTAAATTCTAACTCTTGTTTGTAAATACTTTACCAAGTAATAACTTAGCGGAGTAAGAACTGCCCCAAGTAAGAATGAATTTATTAACCTAGCAAAGAAGGAACCTATTCCAGAAGTTGCTGTTAGATTAATTGGGAAACCATATAAAAATGAACCTTTAAGTAATTCGACCGCTAAAAAGTTAATTAGCGCACTAGCTATTACGGCAACAATAAAGGAAAAGATCCACAATTGTTTTGCAACAGGATCCATTTGGTTAAACATAGTCTTGATATTAAAGATATTAGTAGTATTTTAAGTAAATTAGGGTCTATTTACAAGTTTTATAAAAGTGGCTTTATTTTTTTCCAAGTTTGTTCTGCAGTTTGGTCCCAGTTATACCTTTCAGCTACTGCCCTGCCTTTTTCTACAAACTGACTTTGCAGTTGTTTATTATTCAAATATTCGATAATTTCTTGGCTTGCTTTATTTGTATTCGCAGAATCTACTAAAAATGCTCCTCCGTCTGTTACCTCAGGTAAACAAGAATAATTACCAACTACAGCTGGAACTTTTGCTGCCATTGCTTGCAGAGGACCAAAACTAAACCCTTCATATTTAGAAAAGTTAAAGTAGCAATAAGCTTCTTTTATTAACACTGTTAAATCTTCGTCACTTACACGATCGGTAGTTACTATATTTTTTAATAATCCATTTCTTTTTAATTCCTTAATTACTCTATCTGCTCTTTCATTTTTAGGTTTTATTTTATTACCTGTTGCTTTTGTAAAATCTTTACCGACTAAAACAAGTTTATCTGGAACACCATCTATTTTAGTTTCAGTAATTGTTTTAAATATTTTAATCAAATCAAAAATTCCTTTATTTTTTTCAAGTCCGGAATCGTATATAAAGTAATTTTTTTGTTGAATTTCAAAACCTTTTACTACATGATTAAGCAAGCTAGCATCAGTATTTTCAAAAAACTTATCGTCTACTCCTAGATATATTGGAAAGATTTTTTCAGATTTTATTTTGCCAAATTTAATTAAATCATTTTTAGAAAAATTTGAATTTGTTAGAACAACATCCGCATGTCTAACACCATTAAACATTGTTCTGTAAAATACTCCTTTTAATATATTGTGAACAAAACTCTTAGATGAATAACTGTGTGTTGCTAAAGGGATTGCATCGTGAGCCATTACTACAGTTTTTGGCACGTAATTTAAATTCCTTTTTAATATCCATGCCGATGGTAATCCTCTTTCGAAGTTTGCAGAAAAATATACTTCCGGTTTTATTTCTTCGATTGCTAATTTAAATGTAGTTTCCCAACGTTTAATATTACCTACACTTGAATCAATTGGTTCACCAAATGAATAAAAACCAATCGCCTTTACATATTGGTCTACACTGAATTGTGATAGGCCTAATGCAATAAGGTTTTTTCGCAAGTCATAGAAACCTGCAAAATATACTTCAATATTTTCATCTAGTGCAAGTCTTATAATCCTTTTAACAACTTCCTTACCATACTTCCCAATTCCTCTAAATGAATACTGATCAAATAGGAACGTTGTATCAATTAATAATCTTTTAACTTCACTCTGCTCTTTTTGAACTTCTGATTTATCTTGCATATAACTATTTTAATACTTTATTGAATGTTTAAGAACAAGATTTTAACTCGAGAATGTAAAATAAACATTAAAAAAATTATTAATGCTAAAATTTACTTATGAAAACAGCAATAATAATAGTAAATTACCAAACAGCTAAGTATCTTAAAAAATGCTTAAAATCAGTTTTTAAAAATACTGAAGACTTTAAAATAATTCTTGTCCAGAATTCTCCTGACGAGGATTCAATTAAAGTTCAAGTTGAGTTTCAAAGAAAGTATCCAGACTTAATTCACGTAATTACACACGGTCGCAATTTAGGTTTTGTTGGTGGAATTAATTCTGCATTTGAAGAAGCAATTAAATATGAACGAGTCTGTTTACTAAATAGTGATGTTGAAGTAACAAAAAATTGGTTAAGTGAATTAAATAAATTGCTTGATGATTCCGAAATTGTTCAGATAAGCCCTGACACAAACACTTTACATATTCATAGAGAACCATTACTTAATAGACTAATTAGAAGAACTCCACTTGGAGCGTACAAGATTTTATTTAAGCCATTAAAATCCATTGCAGATACAAAAGGTTTTAAAGAGTATTCAAACTTTTACGAGTTCCCAGGTGGCTACTGCAATGTATTTAAATCTGAATTTTTTAAAGAACCATACACACGAAAAGAATATTTTGTTGACCCAAACATTATTCATGGCTATTGGGATGAATTTGATATTACAAACTACTTAAGACTATTTGGCAAAGTTGGATGGACAGACAATTCGTATGTTTACCATTATTACAATGTAAGTTTTAAAAAGATCAAAGAAGATGTAAAGGGCATGAAGGAAAAATTACAACTCCTTAACGGATTGTATGTAATGCAAAAATGGAAGGATTATGTTGTTAAGTCCTTAAATGATATGCCAATCGAGACTTTAGTAGACAGAAACGATTCCTATGTGGTAAAAATGGCTTTAACATATTTGGGAATTCTTCAAGTAAATCCTAAATCAGAGGAATACATAAATTCTATTCCCGCAAAGGAAATAGGAGAAAATTTCTTAAAATAAAAATTTTATACTTTATATATAGCGTATGAAGCTAGCAGTTATTACTGGCTCCGCAGGTTTTATTGGCACTAACCTTACAAAACTCCTTTTGGAAAAAGATTACTATGTAGTAGGTATTGATAACTTTTATTCCAGCGAACAGTGGAAGTCGGAACTTTTTAAAGACAATGAAAATTACGAATTTATAAAGTACGACATTGTAAAACCCTACATTGATATTGTAGAAAATTCTCGTCTATTTAAATTACATGGCAAAGTTGATGAGGTTTACAATTTAGCATGCCCAGCCTCTCCACCTAGATACATTGATTTATCTTTAGAAACTATTCGAATAAATACTGACGGTGTATTTAATGCACTTGAATTAGCAAAAAAGTTTAATGCAAAAATATTGCATACTTCTACATCAGAAGTTTATGGTGACCCTTTGGTACACCCACAAGTTGAAAGCTACAGAGGTAATGTAAATACTGTCGGTCCTAGAAGTTGCTACGACGAAGGAAAGCGAATTAGCGAAACAATTTGCTACGAATATAAAAGATTATTTAATACAAGAATTAAATTGGTAAGGATTTTCAATACTTATGGACCTTACATGGACCCAAACGATGGCAGAGTTATTACTAATTTTATTAACCAAGCTATTAAAGGTGAGAATTTAACAATTTACGAAGAAGGTAAACAAACAAGATCTTTTCAATACATTGATGACTTGTTAGCAGCATTCTTAAAATTAATGGAAACTGAAGATGAATTCTATGGACCAATAAACTTAGGCAATCCAGATGAATTTACTATCAAAGAATTAGCAGAAATAGTATTAGAATTAATCGACTCTAAAAGTAAAATTGATTACATAAAAATGGATGCAAATAATCCATATAAATCTTCTCATGACCCTCAACAGCGCAAACCTGATATTAGCTTAGCTAAAGAGAAATTAAATTGGGAACCAAAAGTAAAATTAAGAGATGGTCTTGTAAAAGCTATCGAATATTATAAAAATTTGTAGCCTAAAGCGCGGCGAAGCCGCGCTTTACCGCTTTATTAGAATCTTGAAACCTTTATATTCCTCTACTTCAATAAATTTATTATAAATTTCTGATTCTAAACTTGGCTTAATTGGTAAATCTGTTTGCAAAAAAATTACATCCGCCGATAACATGTTTTGTTTTTCTTCTAAAAACATTTCATCTGAAAAATACATTTGAGTGTAAAAAAAGTATTTATTAATATACTTTAAATTACTTAATGTAAAGATCCATGTGTTAGATGTATATAAGTATGCGTTTTTATAGTCTGAATAATTTGCTGAAATATAGCCGGCAACATTTTGAGCAAGATTATCATTTTGGAAGTATAAACTTTGTATAGTATTTGGATCTTGAAAAAAAGAACTGTAATAAAAATATGGTGATAGCGCCATTGACAGACTTTTACCTAATACAGATTCCCGTTCGGTGAAAACAAATAGAACAATAAAAATCGAGAATGCATACAGCAACAATTTAAAATTACGCTCGATAGAATTCCTACTCTTTTTTACCAGCTTATAAATTAAATAAATTGATAGTACAAAGCCCGGGAGCAATTGTATAAGGTAATGAGGATAGGTTCTTTGTGGATACAAGACAATAAAAATTTCAAAGAGAATAATGTTTACAATAAGAAAATTTTGAAAGGCTGAAGTGCTTTTATTCTTTGTACTAAAGAATTTTAAATACGTAATCGCTAATGCAAGAATAAAGAAAAATAATATTAAAAATTTTCTTGGAATGTCTACTCCAAATAAACTTACAAAATAGCTAGTTTGATCTACATAATTAAAGTTGGCAATAATTAGAGCATTAAAAGCCTCTGTTAAAATTCCTGTGGCTAAAAATATAGTAGTTATTATTGCTGTAGGCAATGCAAAGCCAATAAAAGTTTTAAAATATTTTTTTAAATCTACTTTTCTTTTGATTACAATTTCCCAAATAATTACAGCAAAAATAATAAATAAAATTTCTGCAAAAGCTTGGAATTTTAAACAAAATGCAATAAACAACAAAAATCCATCAAGGAAAGATCCCTTCTGATTTAATATTCTTAATATGAAGTATGCAATTACTGGTAAGAAAAATATCTCAATATTTATTAAGTTACCTTCAAATATTGGCAGAGTTACAAGCAGTGAAAAAATACTTAAAAGAAATAACAAAAACTTACCTTTAACATTTATTTTTTTAAGTACTTTGTAAAAAATAAATACAGTTAGTATTTTTAAAAGAATTGTCAGAATTCGTAGAACAAACATTCCGTTTATAGGACCTAACAAACCAACTACTGAATAAATCACGTAAACAAGTGGCGGTTTATGATCCCAAATATTTTTATATAATAGATTCCCCTCTACCATTGAATCTGCCACGGCAGCGTAAACTCCTTCATCAACCTCAAAATACTTTTGGAATGGATGAGGAATGCTGAGTAATACTACTAATAATATTGGAATGAATAACGGGTGACGAAGTATTCTCGTCAATTTATTTAATCTCATATACAAAAACCTTACCTTCGAATTGGTTTATAAGCTCTGCATTTGAATCAATATCTTCCTTTGTTATTTTATTTGTTAGTGGACTCCATTCCGTCCAAACATATATGCCTGGTGTTTTTAACGCATATGCGTTGGAAAAATATACTTTTGAATTTACTAAATTACGTTGTGCATAATATAAAATTTCAGGTCGATCAGCTGCAATAAATACATCTTGTGAATAATTATCTTTAAGCCACATTCCTGCTTCTATAAAATAGCTTTCAACTTTTGGAACTTCTTGTGTGCTTACAATTGTTCCGGTTAAGTAAAAAAATAGCAAAAGAATTTGGGCGCCGATAGTTGTTACAAGACTTAATAAAAATAATCTTTTATTAAACACACTCTTTATTATTGGGAAAATTGAGACCACAAAAAGTATTAAGAAAGGAATCACCGAAATAAAGTAACGCATTAAGCCTGCGGTTCCGAATGCTCCTCTACTCCATAAAATTGCCTGCACTGCTACAAATCCTACAAAAGTAAGTAATGAATATAGAATCAGTTTTTTATTCTGTAATTTATTTCTGTATTTGGTTACAAGTACTAGAGCGGCTAGAAACATTAGGCTTAAAACAAATTCTTTTGTTATAAACATTTTAGGGTAATCTAATAGTGTTCCGACTCCATAATTTCCTGCCGAATAAGATTGAAAGAAAGTCCTGAAATACAAAATATCTCCAGTATTTAAAAACCCTAAAAAATTCCAAACTAAAAAAGGAATTGCAGAAAGTAGAATATTTTTAACAGCAGTTCTAATATTTAGCTTATAAAAATACCAAGTATAGATAATGTACAAACCAATAAAGAATAGACCTTCAATTCTCGCTAAAACGCTCAACCCAATAAATAAACTTGCAAGGCTAAACTTTTTTTTGGTTAAGAAATAAAAAGAAGTTACGAGCATTAATGTAAAAATAGGCTCAGTTAGTACAGATAACGATGATTTAAAAAGTGTAAGACTAAGCGAAGTTAACAATAAGGCTGTGAGTGCAACTGTATAGTTTTTGTAAATATTTAAAGATATCTTATAAACAATAAATGCTATCAAAAGAAAAATAATTATATTTACTAACTCAATAACAAAGAAAGTCTTAAGATTAAACAGATATGTTATTAATCCTAGTGGGTAAATATAAAGTGGTTTAGACCATACATTTAAGCCTAAAGATAAGTTCTGTGGAAAGTTTGCGTAAATAGATTCAAGCTCTAAAAAATGCATGTAAGAATCTGGTTCCCACTCTATGTTATTAAAGGAGATTAAAGTTATTACTTTAATTACAAATACAGTTAATAGTAATGCAATTACTATTTTGTTTTTTTTATTTATTCTGTTTAGGTTCATGAATATATATTAACAATTCTTTTGCCAAATTAACTAAAAATTTATATGCAACGTAACCTATAGCGTTAATTGAGTAAATATTTTGCATTATTGTGATAGTATTTTTATATGGACAAAGTCATAAAACAGAACATAATCCCAAGTTGGCTTTACATAAGATTACCATTAATTTTATTTGTAATCTTTTATGTTGGATTCAGCCTTGCTACATTCAAAGATTATGGATCTACTTGGGATGAATCAGATGTTTACTTTAGAGGTGAATCACTGTACTTATACTTTCAAAACCAACTGGACCAACAAGATATTAACTTAATTGAAAAGATTAGTGATGATGGAGGTCAAATGGGGAACATTCTCTATAACCATTCATACGGAGCATTACTACATGGCGTAGCGGTAATGATTCTTAAAAACACATCTGTACAAACTTATCATTTATTGAATCTACTTTTTGCGACCATTATATACATTGCTGCATACGAAGCACTTTTAAAGTTCTATAAAAATAAATGGCTTGCACT
>CAYUKX010000006.1:1509-15877 GCA_964445405.1 uncultured Candidatus Saccharibacteria bacterium | reverse complement strand
ACATTGCTGCATACGAAGCACTTTTAAAGTTCTATAAAAATAAATGGCTTGCACTTCTTGGTCCAATATTTATATTTTTAACTCCCCGTTTTCTAGGTGATACTCCAGCGAATCCTAAAGATATGCCTTTTGCTGTAGTATTTTTTGTTGGTGTAGTACTAATATACATGCTCTCGAACTACAAAAATACATTGATTAAAGGAATTATACTTGGGCTAATATTAGGAATTGCATTTAATTTTAGAGTGCTAGGAGTTACATTAGTATTAATCTATGCACTAAATTCTTTTTATACCCTATATATAAATCGGGGAAACCAAAATCTTAAAGCGTATTTAAAAGACGAAATAAAGACACTCATACCACTAATATTATCTGCTTACTTCATAGTTACAATTACTTGGCCATATATTGCAGTTAGCCCCTTGTTTCATACACTTGAAGTTCTACAATCAAGTAAAGATTTTGCATGGAAAGGTAGTCTAGTATTTAATGGTCAGTACCTGTCCACACCAGAATTACCTATATATTACGTTCCTTTTTTAATAGGAATAACAACTCCTATCTTTATATTGTTATTAGCAATTTCTTCACCTCTCATCGTAAAAAGAATTTTAAAACATAGACTATATTTAGTCATGGCTTCTGCATTAGTTTTAAATCTAATTATGTATGTCGTACTAAAGCCGATTGTGTATGACGGATTACGACACTATTTATTCACTTTGCCATTGGTTAGTTTTATAGCTGCAATCTCGCTAATTGAAATTGTTAAATATATAAAGGATAAGAGAATAAAATTATTATTATTCACGGGAATTACTTTAAATATATTACTAGTAGTAATTCAAATATTTACGCTTTACCCAATTCACTACATTTACTACAACGAGTTTGTTGGCGGACTTAAATCCGCTTCAACTAGATTCGAAACAGATTATTGGGGTGCTAGTTTTAAAGAGGCAATTAATTGGTTAAAAACAAATGAGTTTAAGGATAAAGATAGAGTTTATAAAGTGAATACTTGTGCAAACCCATCTATATCAATTCCAGAGCTACAACCTTACAAAGAAAGAAAATATGCTGATTGGGTTAAACTTGAAGATGCAGAATATTTTGTATGTTACACTCGAGAAATTAATAATTTTAATAACTTAAATGGTAAACTTATACATACCATAACTAAAGATGGTGTTAATATTAATTACATTTATAAGTTAAATAGATAAGAATTTTATGAAAGTACTATCAATCGTAATTCCAGTTTATAACGAAGAAAAGACACTCGAGATTCTCGTAGACAAGGTTCTTCAGGTAAATTTCCCTCAAGATATTCAAACCGAAATAATTTTAGTTAACGATGGATCCAAAGATAAAAGTGGTGAAATAATGGACGAACTTGCTAGAAGACATAGCAATATAAAATCCTACCATAACCAAAAAAATTCTGGAAAAACTCAAACTGTGAAAAACGGATTGACATACACAACTGGAAATATTGTTGTTATTCAAGATGCTGATTTAGAATATGAACCAAACGAATTAGTTGAAATGTTGGAGTTAATGAACACAAAAAATCTTGATGTAGTTTATGGGAATAGATTTGGAAAGAAAAACAAAGTGATCTATTTAAAAAACTACATTGGTAATAAAGCATTATCTATGTTTTCGAATTTATTCACATATCCAAGAATTCATGTTTATATTCCAGACATGGAAGTTTGCTACAAAATGATGCCAGGAGAGGTAGCAAGAGAACTAGGGAAAACAATTACATCCACAAGCAAATTTGGACTTGAACCAGAAATAACAGCAAAACTTTCAAAATATAAACTAAACGGCAAACACTTAAAATTTGGAATTGTTCCTATTAGTTATTACCCAAGAACAATAGCCGAAGGTAAAAAGATGAGCGCATTTAGTGATGGAGCAAAAGCATTAAAAGAAATCATCGAATATAATTTAAAATAAACATATGAAGACAATCGCCGTTCTAGGAGGGGGATTTACTGGACTTGTAGCCGCATATAGACTTGCGGATAAAGGCTATAAAGTTTCTATCTTTGAAAAAGGCGATGAAGTTGGTGGCTTGGCTAGTGGTTTTGAAATTAGTGGTAATAACTTAGAAAAGGCTTATCATCACATTTTTAAAACTGACACTGACATAATTAGCATTACAAAAGAATTAGGAATTGAAGATAAATTGCAATGGCATGACAGTTCAGTTTCGATTTACAGAAAGGGTAGAATTTATCCTTTTGTTACTCCAGTTGACTTAATAAAGTTTTCTCCACTAAGTATTATTAACAGAGTAAGAGCTGGGTTAGTGGTTCTATTTTTACAAAAATCTAAAAACTGGAAACCATTACAATCAATAAGTGCAGCACAATGGATGAAAAGGTGGTCAGGAAAACAAGTATATAGCGTTATTTGGGAACCTCTTTTGTTAGGTAAATTTGATAAATTCTACGATAAAGTTTCAATGGCTTGGCTTTGGGCACGAATTCATATTCGAGCAAATTCTAAACAAAAAGGAGATACTAAAGAAAAACTTGGCTATTACAACGGTGGATTTGTTCAACTGGTAAAAGCGTTAGAAGAGAAATTAAATAAACAAGGAGTTGAAATTGTTTTAAACGCGTCTGTTGAATCTTTAAGAAAGACTCATAACAAAGTTGAAGTCAAAGTTAACAATCAAACATATAAGTTTGATGCTGTACTTTCTACACTACCCTCAAACGTATTTGCAAAAATAATTAAGGAAGATAATAAAAAAGTAAAAGAGTATTTAAATAAGTTGCAATCTATTAATTATATTGGAGCAGTTTTAAATGTCTTCTCTTATCCAGAAAGTTTAAGTAAATATTATTGGCATAATATTAACGATACAAAATTTCCATTTTTAGTGTTTATACAACACACGAATCTTATAAATAAAGAAAACTATAACAATAATCACATATACTATATTGGAACGTACGTTCCTCATGACCATAAATATTTCACAATCGAGGATTCTGAACTTAAAAAAGAATGGTACATGTATCTTAAGAAAATATTTAAAGATTTTGATCCTGAGAAAATAATCGAAAACAATATTTTCAAGTTTAAATACGCACAGCATATTGTAGATACTCAATATACAAATAAAATTCCTGAATATAAAACTCCTATTAAAAATGTTTATCTATCAAACTTTTCGCAGATTTATCCAGAAGATAGAGGCACAAATTATGCCGTAAGAGAGGGCAATAAGATTGCAGAATTAATAGATAAAGATTTACAATTAGCAGAATAACTTACCCATTTAAATATTATGAAAGAGAAAATAAATAAAATTGTTAACATTGGCCTAAATTTAATTAAGTCAAAAGAATTTCAGAAGTTCTTTGTAATAGGAATATCTACTTTTGTGCTTGATTTTACTTTGCTACAAATATTCTTAAGAGTATTTAATATAACTCCAGGTGACCATACAAGCGAAACTTTTGCCAATATCGGGTCTTCACTTGTAGCAATTGCTGTTAATTATGTATTGCAAAGAAGTTGGGCATTTCAATCAAAGAATAAAAATATTGTAAAAGAATCTAGTAAGTTTTTCTTAGTACAAGGTTTAAATTTAATCCTATTTCAAACTGTACTATTTACATTAGTGAACTATTTACTAACTCCTGGAATTACAAAAGTAATAGTTACTGGCATGCAAATTGCATTCAGCTTTGTAATGTATAAGTTTTTTGTATTTAAAACTAAAGTAACTACAGAGGAAGAAATAGAAGAAACAGTTGCAGGTGGCTTAGTTTAAAATGAACATAAAATTCAATAGAAAAAATTTTATTGAAACATTAAAAAAATTTATTGTTCCAAGACTACCACTAATAATATTCCTAGCTTTGTTTATATTGTATGCAATTTTAACCTATAGAGACTATGGGATTACCTGGGACGAAACTGATGTTTATACCTGGGGCAAGGCAAATATCGATTATTATCTTCTAAAACCAAATGATTATTCATTCAATCTTCTAAAAGACTTAGAAGGGTTCTATTACAATTTATATGCATCGGTACTAGTAGCTATTAGCTATTTGGTTAAGCATGCAAATAGCTTTTACTTGTTCCATTTTTTAAACTTTGTTTTTGCTACACCAATATTTATTCTGGCATACGAAGTTATTTTAAAACATTATAAAAAAAGCTATTTAGCTATACTCGCCCCTATCTTTTTAGTGTTAACACCAAGATTTTTTAACGATATAGCTGCAAACCCAAAAGATGTTCCGTTTGCGGTGGTTCTATTTTGTGCTACTGCCCTTATATACTTAGTGTTTAAAAAGGATTCATTTACAAAGATAATTGTACTTGGCGTAAGCTTTGGAATGGCACAGTCGTTTAGAATTATAGGATTTGACATCTATATAATTTATGCAGCTTATATTCTTTACACCTACTTTCTCGATAATAAATTTAATAAGAATGAATTTGTTAAATACCTAATAAAAGAATTTAAAATATTGGTGCTTATAATAATAACTGCATTTGTATTTATGTTTGCTACATGGCCGGCAGTTGGAGCAAATGTAATTGGTGGACTTAAAACAGCCATCGAATTACCTAAAACATTTCAATGGACGGGAACTGTACTATTTAATGGTGAAAATATAAATTTTAGACAATTGCCTGATCAATACTTACCAATGTGGTATTTAATATCTAACCCTATTTTTATATTAGTATTACTAGGTACTTCTTTAATATTCTTAAAAAAATTAATTAAGAATAAATTATTTTTTCTATTTGGGTCTTCATTTATATTAAATTTACTACTCTACTTTGTCCTAAATCCTGTTATATATAATGGTATTAGACACTTTCTATTCCTTTATGTATTTGGTTCTTTTATTGCATTGTTAACTTTAATTGAACTAATTCTTTGGATAAAAAAAACTAAATATAAGAGAATTGGATTTTCTATAATATTAGGTTTACTTCTAATAAACATTCTAAGTGTAATAATAAACTATATAAATCTATATCCTTATGGCTATATATACTTTAATGAGTTTGTAGGAGGGTTAAATGGTGCCAATAATAAATTCGAAGCCGATTACTGGGCTGCAGCTTCAAAAGAGGCAGTTGAATGGTTGAACAGAAATACTCCAGATGAAGGCGTAATTACTATATCTAGTAGATCGTTCCCAAATCAAATTAAATATTTCATGAAGCCGAATATGCAGTATTTTATTAACCAAGAGCGCAACAGTGCGCAATATTATATTACCGGTGAACTTGATACTCTGGATCTTAATTCTGGAAAAATAATTCACACCATACAAAGGGAAGGTGTAGTGCTAATGTATATTTTCGAATTTAATCGATAATTATTTAGCAAATAAGTTGTAGTAAACAATGTCTCGCATAGCTTCAATACCATCTTTTACACCAATTTTCTTACCCTGCTCTTTTGTTCTTGGGTAATAAGAAATTCCTGTCTCAACAATTCGCACTCCCTTTATTTTTGCTAATCTAGCAGCTAGCTCTGGATTAAAGCCAAATCTTTTTGATGTTATTTTAGCCATAATATCTTTTGCTAGTTCAGAGTCCATCATTATGTAGCAAGAATGAATATCAGTTAAATTCTGTCTTCCTAAAAAATTTGAAAACCATGTCATGAATTTATTTGCAAACGAATGAGTTGCATAACCTTTTCGTTTTGGTTGATCACCAATAAATCTAGAACCATAAACTACATCAGCTTGGTTAATCTGGAATGGTCTAATTAATCGAATATAATCCTGGGGATCGTATTCTAAGTCAGCATCTTGAACAATAACTACATCACCAGTTGCTAACTCAAAGCCAGCCTTTAATGCATCGGTTTTACCCATGTTCTTCTCTTGAAGCAGTAACTTAAATCCATACTTTGGCTCTAGCTGAGTTAAAAGGTCACGGGTTCCATCCTTCGAAAAATCATCAACAATTATTACTTCCTTTTGAATGTTTGGGATTTCAACTTTATTAACTTCCTGTATGATTCTTTCTATTGAATTAAATTCGTTGTAACAAGGAATAACTACTGATAACTTTTTATATTCTTTCATTTTATTGCTGTTTAGATGTATAAAATCCAATAGATGTTACCATACTTCTATCATTAAAATCACTGGATACCATTCTCACTAAAGCGGATTCTGCATTACAGTTTACAAATAGAGTGTCACTTAAATAAGAATTTTCATTAGTGAAGGTCAAGCTTTTACTAATACTTCCATCGTTAATACAATCAATACTTACTTGATCGTTTAATGAGAATGCCCTAAAGTTTATTGCCAAAAATTCAAAATCTTTTGTTGCTGTAATACTGAATGATTGCTCCTTATTAAGTTCTGTTGGTGCAATATTATATACTGGGGTACCTGATGTAGGCGGATTAAGTTGTGCACCAGAATATTCTATTACAGGATCGTCCACGTTATATTCTAATTCATTCCCAGAAAAATCAGTAAAGTAACCTTGATAGTCACCTAAAGTTTCTTTGATTCTATAAAGTTTGTATCCTTCTTTATTACTAAGTAATTCTAGATCTGGATTTGTAATTGTACCTGTATATTCAGGATTCACAATTATGTGTGTGACACCAATATCTTTAAGCTTAATTAATCCAATATCATTTAAGCGATCTTCGAATAAATGTTTATTAAAGTTATAATCCTTTGGTTCAAATCCGCTATAGCCATTTACGATTGGCTTAAAATGAATGCCTGCGTAGTAAATGTATTTAGTTGTTTCGAATGGTCCAACATCAATTGGTAATTCCAAAACAGCTTTAACACTTTCATCGTTTTTAATATCTGTATATACTTGCGGAGTTTTAGATACATCTACATAACTAAATAAATTGTGGTATGGGTAATATTCTGCAAGAATAAGTAATCCAACAACTCCAGTAAAAACTATAGCAAGAGTCCTCGTCTTTATTTTTGTTAAGAATCTTGCAAAGCCAAAACCTGCTAATATACTTAAGAATAAAAATACTACAGTAGCAAACCTTCCAGTTACTCTAATAAACCTAATTGGCGGTAGTACATTAAATACAAGCCAATAGATAAGAGGTATTCTAGTTACTCTATCACTCAAGTGAAGGAAAGGACCAAAAGACAATAATATAAAGAATAATCCTATCCCGGCAAAAATTAATTTAGATTTATCTACTTTAACTTTAAACCCGTAAGCAGTTCGTTTAAATGTAAATACCGCGACAAACGACAAGAATAAAGCAATGAAGCCTAAGAAATTTATGTTTTCTTGCCATCGTTCTTTT
The DNA here is from genome assembly GCA_964445405.1 of uncultured Candidatus Saccharibacteria bacterium. GTDB lineage: Bacteria > Patescibacteriota > Dojkabacteria > J137 > J137 > Brojett037. Next base: position 8,556 of record CAYUKX010000006.1, on the reverse strand, counting down.
GTTACTTTTAACCACGGTAGCACTACTCCACCAATAAAAGTATTAGGCGGTGGCATTATATATCCACCAATATCAGCAGAATAACTTTTTAATTCATTAATTGTATACGCCGATTGATTCTCTTTATTAAATGCAAAATATGGAAGTGCAAAAGGCAAGATTATTACTAGATTGATCGCAATCATTACTCCAAATTTTACAAAGTCTTTTTTGTTAAGTTGCTTCCTATAAATAAAGTAAGCAAGTAATAATACAAACATTCCCCAGATAAAAATCATGTGGTACCAGCTTGTCAAAGACATTAACAGCAATGATATGCCTACCCCAACAAGAAACTTATTCTTTTTATTTTCAAAGTATTTAAATAGAAAGTATGTAACTAATGGAATATAGAAAACCAACATATTTTGCAAGTGGCCTAAATTTGCAATTCTATAGGAACAATATCCAAAAATCAGACCTGCAATTAAACCTGCTAATCTTCGTTTAGTTAAATACTTTACCAAAATATATGCGCAGAAGGCATTTAATGTGTACCCTAAAATCATTAAAAAATTAAACGATGCCGCTGGATTACCATCGGTGAGTAACCACACTGGTATTGCAAGAATACTGCCAGCAATAAAATGTTCGCTATACGTTAAAGTATTAGTGTTTGGGTAGTAAATATTTGCATTGTAAATATTTAAAGGATCAGTAAGCAACTTATGAATATCCCATGAGACAGTCCAGGCTAATAACCTACCATCATTTTTTTCGATTTGCGTTGCAAACCCTGTAAATATTGTAGGGTTTATTACAAAAGTAATTCCAACAAAGAAAATTAATGGCAAAACGTAAGTTACAAAAAAATTCTTTAGTTTAATGGTTTTCATTTTATTCACACTCAAGGTCATATATTGTATATCTATTTAAGAATGTAGTTATACATTCTTGATTAAGATTTTGCAACTTTGTTTGTAATTCTGGATGCTTATTTAAGAACTCCTCTACTTTTACATCAATGTCTTCAACATAAATTGGATCAACAATAAAATATTTTACAGGCTCATTATTATATTTATTGTGTAGGTAGCCTAAGGTTGGGAAGTAATCTTCGTTACTATCTCTAAAGTAAATTGTCCAATCGTCATAACCAACATATAAAACAGATGCTGTATCAAAATAGTTACTTTTTAATTGTAGTAATGTATTGAACTTTCCATCTGCATTAATTGTAGGAACTTGCTTATACTGCATGGAACCTGGTATTAAAGCTAGAGCAATAAAACCAACTAATGCCACGCCCGAAAATATTAATCCTAATTTTCTATTCTTAATGGTGTCTGCAACGGCTACTACTCCCATTCCGAATACTAAAATAAATATTGGAATAAAGAATGTAATGTACTTGAATTCAACATATCTATTATTAATAAAGATAACTCCCAGTATATTTAAGGATAGTAATACACCAAATGTTGTTTTTAATGAATTTGTTAACTTTGCTCTAAACAAAAAGAATAACTGCACGGCAAGAATAGCAATGAATATATAAGTTGCCCAAACACTAAGCTGAGTTCGGTATTCTTGATCAGGCAGCCAGATACCTGTTAAATGGAAAGGTGATAAAAAGTTTGATAGATTTCCGTTACTAGTTAACAAAAAACCAGTCATTGTTTTTGTATAAATATATGTTGTATACAAAAGCGGAATTGCAGGTACAATACCAAGTAATAATAGTCCAAAAACCCCAGCAGTAGATTTACTACCAAATTTATTAAATGCTACAAAAGATTTTAAGTTTTTTGAACTTATTAGTGTCTTAAGTCTGTTCCTATTGTTAAATAGTTCCCAAACAATCTTCACGACTAATCCTGCAACAAGAACATTCAAGGCAAAAATCGAATATATATTGAAGGTTGCTAGTGTAATTACTCCAATTAAAAGAAAATCTCTTATTAGGTATTTGGATTTAAAATCTAAATTTAAAATTGCAAATAATCCAATAATAATAAATGGAACCGATACAATATGCGGTGCAAAGGTATTATATAAAGTTGCCAACATTAAATATGGAACTACCGGCAACAGCATTAATAAGTATCTTATCTTTCTATTCTTTAGGTTTGAAAAGTATAAAATCTCATCAACTGCGAATACAATAAATGCGTAAAATATTATTAAGCCTAGTAATACAACATATGCAGGTTGAAAATTAATAAACTGATTAATATAGTACATAGTCGAGTGAAATGCTCTTGGGTAGGAGCCCTCATCTTTTACTATATTTAAAGCATTTGAATGTTCATAACCTTGAGTGAATACCGAATGTTGAATAATATCACTGCTTACACCATCACCAACAACAATTACATTTTTAGGAATAAAAAAGAGTAATGGAACACAAATTAACGCAATACCTATTAAATAGGTTGCAGTTAGTTTAAGAAAATCTCTATTCGTTCCTTTTTTAACAGCGGCAATGCTAATTTCTGGTTTGAATCTTTTATATGTATAAATACTAAAACCTACAATTGTAAGCAACAATATTCCCCAAGTAATAATTGGATTAATTACTAAATAATCATTAATAAAAAACCAATTTACAAAAGTGCTTAAAACTACAATTACATTAAAACCAATACTTCGATTAGGCAGGTAATACTTAAGAAGTCTAGCAGTATAAATTACAAGAAAGGCAAATAGAACAAAAGGAACTAGATATAAGAAATGTCTTACATGGATTACATTAGTAATCTTGTTCAGCATAGTTTATAAATTAATATTTAATTTTAGTAGTATTGTTTTTAATTGCAAATACATATTTGCTTTGGAGTATCGTTTTGAGGAAAGTATCGCCTGTTTTGATAACTCTTTAATAGTATCTTCGTTTGCTATTAATTTTGAAGTTTTATTTATTAATTCTGATTTTGTATTCCATAAGTATCCATTTATATTATCCTCAACAATTTCTACCTGTCCACCTTGCGCAATCACCACTGGAACTGCACCTGCAGCCATTGATTCAACAGTAGTCATTCCAAAGTGCTCAAATCTATCTGGAAACCTTCTTGGATTTTCTCCGTAACCAGAAGCATGCCAAAATATTTTTGCTTTAGCATAAATTTGCTTTAAATCTGGGAACGAGATATTTTCGTGAATAAATATTGGGTAGCCTTTTGCTTCTTCTTCGCATTTAGCTAAATAATCAGCACTTATTTGATCATGATGCACACTACCGCATAAATGATATTCGTATTTTTGCGCGTTTAAATCTTTATCGTAAAGTTCTTTAAAAATCTGAATCATTTCAAGCTGTTTTTTATTATGACTGTGAACAAAGAACCTACCCACGCTTAGAATAATATTTTCTTTTTTGCCTGGAATAAATTCATCGACATCTATTGGTGGATATAGTATTTCGCTATCAACACCTAATTCTTTTTTTATCCATTTTTGAGTATATTTTGAATTCGCAATAAACAAATCGTATGTTGGAATATATTCCCGTTCTTCAATAAAATTATGTTGTGATTGGTAAAACCTATTCAAAAAATGAATACCTGTATCTTTTGTAAATCTAAATACTGTTTTATTCAAAAATGAGTACGTACTATATTTAACCCAAGCAGGGAATTTTCTGTTCCATATTCTTGGGAACCAAACTAGCATTGCACTTTTTGTGCATCGACTTTTTAACGTTGAAAGATAAGTACAATTAATAAAGAAATCATACTCTGCTGAAACTTCTGAATACTTTTCATTGTCATGTTCAAGACCAAGTGGTCTAATCGAAACATTAGATAAATCTAAATTCAATTTTTTGCAAAGAATATCTTTATCAATATCTTCACTACAAATGAATTCAACATCGTGATTTTTAGAAAGGAACTCCGCAACAACTCCTATATGCTTTTCGCCCCCACCCATTGTGTGTAAATTCGCATTATATATTCCTATTTTCATTTATTTACTTTTAACTATATTGAATTTCTTTAAAAATATTAACGGTATGTTCATATAGAAGGTTAACAGACTTTTAAGTATAACCTTTAACCGTGAATTATGGTATCCATTCTTAAATCTATACCTAGCAGCATTTCTAAGCTCTCTATAAAGTATTTTTTTTAGTTCAAAGATTGCATAAATTGATGGTCTAATTCCAAAATTCTTTAAAACAAATGCTGGTTTATTCTTCCACACATGATAGGTAAATAGCGGTGAATATTCTGTAGAACTGCCTGCATGCATATGTCTTACAATGGCCTTTGGTGCATACATTAACTTATATCCTTTATGTCTAATTCGTAAACTTAAATCGGAATCTTCGTAATACACAAAAAAGTATTCGTCTAGAATACCTACTTTTCTTAGTACACTAGCCTTAAATATCACAGCTGCACCACAAATCATTTCAACTTCTTTTACCTTATCATATTGACCTTTATCAATTTCAGCTTCTCCGTTCATACTCCCAATATCGTAGCCGTTAAATTGTGCAGTAATACCAGACCCAGCATTCTGAATTAAATTAAACTGATTATTAGTTACAACATTATTAGGAATACTTATTTTATAAACTGATTTATCTTTAGATATATTTATTGTTTTTGAATAGTCTCCAATAGTCACTTCTAAAGTTTGATCCTTAACAAATTCACTACCTTCGATGCTTAAAACGAGCTCGTAGTCTTGTACTTGTAAATTTTCACCTATCGGTAAATCTATAACTAAATTATCTTTGGTCCATGAGTAATCACCTTCCATTCCATAAAAGCCTATCCTTGGGAATTTTTTTGTATACTTTGAATTTTCGAACCCAGATTCATTTACATAGAACTTAACTCCTAAGTCTCTAATATCATCACCAATATTTAAATTTGATGGATTAAATGTTTGAGTTTTAGCAATGATTCTTACAAATGGCTCAAAAAATAGTAATTTTGATGTAACGGCTCCTATCGCTTTACTTTTTTTAGCTGCATTCACAAGATTCTCTAACCATTCTGAGCAAGGCTGTGTATCGTCGTTAAGTAATACTAAATATTTATATTCTGGTTTCTTTAAAACCTCACGCATAACAGTGTTATTTCCACCTGCAAAACCATTATTCTTTTTATTCTTGTAAATTGTTACTTCAGGAAAAAGTGTTCTAGTTTCAAGAAGACTGTTTTCTACTTCAGAATTATCGTATATAAAAATATCAAAATTCTTATAGGTTTGATTTTTTACAGTCTTTATAGCATTTATAAGCAAAGGCTCATTCTTTGATCTTACAAAGCCCAATATAACAGCTACTTTAGATTCTTTTATTTGATGTGTTTCGGACATAAAGTTATTATAAGCCCTGCTAATTTTATTTTCCATTTTTAACTGGATACCTTTTGCTAGAAGCCTTTTGCATTATATTTGTATAAAAATATTGTTATAAGTATAATCTTTATGTTTTCAATCATTCATTTACATAACAATATTACAGTATGGACAATTGGACCTTCTCTAAGCCGGATTTTGTTTTTGATACCGAAATTCCTGATTACACTTGGGCTGGACATACTTTTTTTGCTTATGATGTTGTTAGAAATTTTAAACCTGACGTGCTTGTTGAGTTAGGTAGCTACAAGGGAACTTCCTCCCTTGCATTTATGCAAGGTGTAAAAGATTCTGCACTTTCTACAGACTTATATTTTGTAGATTGCTGGGAAGGCGAGGAACAGACAGGTTTTTACACAGAAGATGTTTACACTCAATTTATAAATTTAGCAGATAAATATTTTAAGAACCTTAAAGTTCATCCACTAAAAATGTATTTTGACGAAGCTTTAAAGCAATTTAAAGATAAGAGCGTTGATGTATTACATATAGATGGATTGCACACTTACGATGCTGTAAAACATGACTACGACACGTGGGCACCTAAAGTAAAAGATAATGGTGTAATTTTATTCCACGACATAAAAGTGCCAAATTTTGGCGTAAAAGATTTATGGGCAGAAGTTAAAGCTGCCAACCCAGATTGTATATACATTGAGTTTGAACATAACTATGGCTTAGGTGTAATGATAAAGGATTCAAGTTTATGCAAAATATTCACTCCCGAAAAAATAAAAGAAATTGTAGATTACTATTACGAAATTTCTTCTGAATACAGACTACAGCAAAGAATTGTTGAGCTTGAACATACAAACTTAGATTTAGACAACGGTGCGAAAAACTTAAACAGAATGTTAAGAGAAGTCCTTGCGGAAAACACTGAATTGTACAAAAAGATAGATGATCTAAGAAGCGAACTAGATTCTCGCGCAGTAAAAGCCGCAATCTCTGTTAGGAATGTTGTACGCAATATTAAAAAGAAGTTTTAGTCTAAGACTTTCCAACTGCTAGGTAGCGACACTGCACCTTGGTCCTTATTATTCAATCTAACTCTAAATTGGAATCTATTCGAATGATAATCTAATGTATCATTCGTTATTCCATCAAATACTGCAACAGTAATTGAATAGTCATTATCTAAAAAGAATTCATTCGAAATTGAATATTTAATAGTTCCCTCTTTTGCTGTTACAGGGTACAGATTATTATTTTTACCGTTGGTACCTGTTACATGCAAACCATCTTGTCGGTAAAAGCCAATTCCAAATAATAGTTCGTCGTGACCCTCCACGTTAGTTTTGTATTTTAATTCAATGTTTATAGTCCCTCTTTCTTCAAATAGTTTTGTTTCTACTCCCTTGTTATCAAGTATCTTAATTTCGGTTATTTCGACTTCTCTGTTGCCCCATCTATCTTTTTCAGTTTTTTCATTTTGAGTTGTAACTGAAACATCGTTAATTCTTCGATATTCTTCAGTTACTAAGTATGGATTGCCATCCATCTTTAATTCAGATCTATCTACCAACAATGCTCTATCGCAGTATGCTTTAATCGATTCCATGTTGTGGCTAATGTACACAATTGTTTTACCTTCTTTTTTCAGCTCTCTAATTACATTTGCAGATTTTTTTTGAAAGTTTTCATCACCAACTGCAAGGATTTCGTCTAATAAGTAAATATCTGCATTACTTT
>CAYUKX010000006.1:0-1409 GCA_964445405.1 uncultured Candidatus Saccharibacteria bacterium | reverse complement strand
TTTTCATCACCAACTGCAAGGATTTCGTCTAATAAGTAAATATCTGCATTACTTTGAATTGCGATCGAAAAGGCTAATCTAACCATCATTCCACTTGAATAATTTTTAACCGGTACATCAATAAAATTTCTTAATTCTGCAAAATCTACTATTTCATCAAATTTAGATTCTAGAAATTTTCTAGTCATTCCAAGAATTGTTCCATTTAAAAATATATTTTCTCTTCCACTTAAGTCGGGGTTAAAACCTACTCCAAGCTCAAGAAAAGGTACCATTGTTCCGTTTATTTTTACTACTCCACCTTTGTTTGCATTGTAAATTCCAGCAAGAATTTTTAACAATGTAGATTTACCACTTCCATTTCTTCCAATAACTCCTACAAACTCACCTTTTTTAATTTCAAAGTTTATATCTTGTAGTGCCTGAAATTTTCTAGTTTTACCTTGATTAAAGAAAGATGAAAAAAGTGCTCGTAGAGTAGATTTTTTATCTTCGTTTATAAAGAATGTTTTATTTAAATTTTTTACTAAAATTGCTGTATCTTTCATATTAAAAGTATTCCGCTATTTCTTTCACTTTTTTGTTAAAGTAAATCCAACCTAATACAAACACTAATATTGCACCTGCTAAGTATGCGAACATTAAACCAATATTAAGTTGCCCATATATGCCAAATGCTGCTCTTGCTTGATTAATTATTATTCCCAGTGGGTTTGCTGAAATATAATTTGAAACGCTACCTTCTACAAAGTTAGAAGAAATAGAATAGAAAATAGGTGTTAACCATTGTAATAAGAATAGGCCTAATTCAAATACGTTCTTTAGATCTCTTAATTTAATAGTAAGAATACTTGTAAAGAATGATATTCCCACTCCAAATATGAATAATATTGTAGCAAGTAGTACAAAATACAAAATTGAGAATGGAGTTATAGTTAATTTATTAATATAAGCAATAATAATAAAGAACACCATATTTATTGCTAAGTTAATTAATGCACTTATTAGCGCACTAAAAATAGCAATCTGTCTTGGAAAATTCACCTTTAATATAATATGAGCTCTATCTAATAAAGACATTTGCCCCAATATTATTAATTCATTAAAGAATGTAAACATTACAATACCTAACAATAGGTATAGTTGGTAGTTTGGTATCTGAAAGTTAGTAATTCTAGTCCAGACAATATACTGAACTAAAAATTGAGAATAAGGTTTTATTAAAACCCACAATACTCCTAATGCGGAGTTTTGATATCTCATTTTAAAGCTAGTCTTGACTAACTCTGTTAATAAATCTGCTTTGTTCTGTGATAGTAATTTCATATTCGAATTATTATAACTCATTTAATTTTGTTTTCTATATTTACAAGTTATCAATATGTTAAATTATATTTATGATAAAAAAA
>CAYUKX010000005.1:23361-28601 GCA_964445405.1 uncultured Candidatus Saccharibacteria bacterium | reverse complement strand
GTAATTAGAGTATATCAAAACTTTGCTATAAGTCAATAATGCGTTCGTATGGTAATATTTAAAGTACTTTTTAGTAATCTCTATGAATACCCAATGGAACCTACAATTACTCCTTTCTTCTGAAGACCCAGAATACATTGATCAACTTAAAAAACAGGTCGCAAATGCTTGGGAACAGTTTATTCAAAAATGGGAGACAAATACCGAATACCTTACTAATCCAGATGTTTTAAAACTTGCTTTAGATGAATATTCAAAATTAAGCGAAGAATTTGGTTTAGATTTAGGTTTAGGTTTCTACTTAGAGCTTAAAGATGCATTAAAACAAGGAAATCCAGAAGTTAAAGCAAATATTAATAAGATAGATGAATTTACCACAAACCTAAGCAATCAAATTCAATTCTTCCAAATAAGAATTTCAAAGATAGATGAATCCAAACAGAAAGCATTCCTAGAAAACCCAATACTAAATGAATATAAGCATTTTCTAGAAAGACTATTTCAAGAATCTAAGCATTTGTTAACAGAAGATCAAGAAAAGGTAGTTGCCCTTTTATCTAAGCCCGCTAAGTACAACTGGAGTCAAATGGTTGAATCATTTATTGCAAATGATACTGAAAAGGTTTTAACAGAGGAGGGTAATATTGAAAAACGCCCGGTTTCTTTAATTGGTCCAATGTTAGACACTAAAAATAAAGCAGTAAGAGATTCAGCGTATAAAGCATTATTAAAGATTAGAGAACGTTGGGCGCCATTAGCTGAAAATGAAATTAACTCAATATTAGAATACAAAAGGAATTCAGATTTACTAAGAGGTTTTCAAACTTCTGAATCAAGCAGACACCTAGCAGACGACATTGACTCAGACGTAGTAAACGCAATGGTAGAAAGTGTAACAGCTAAATTTAATATCATTCAAGATTATTTTAAGTTTAAAGCAGATTATTTAGGTAAGAAAAAGCTTAAAGCACACGAAGCGTTGTTAGGAATTGAATACTTAGACGACAAAATAGATTCAAGTAATATTAAGGAATTTACGCTCGAAGAAGCAGTTAATCTTGTAGGTGAAGTAATGAAAAATTTAGATCCAGAATTTGAACAAATCTATAATAAATTCTTTGAGGAATCAAGAGTAGATGTATACCCTGCAAAGGGCAAAATGAATGGTGCATTTTGCGCAAGTGTTGGTAAAAAAATGCCTGTGTATATCCTCTTAAATTTTACTGGCAAAATGCAAGACTGCTTAACATTAGCCCACGAAATGGGACACGGTATTAACGATGAGCTAATGCGTGTTCAGAACGAGTTAAATTATGGAAGCGTACTTTCAACTGCGGAAGTGGCAAGTACATTTATGGAAGATTTTGTTTGGCAAAAAATTTACAAAGAATCAAATGATGAACAAAAGTTTATTTTGTTAATGCAAAAAATTGAAGATGACATTGCAACTATATTTATGCAAGTTGCATGTTATACATTCGAAATAAACTTACATACAAGTTTTAAAGAAAAAGGTTATTTATCTAAAGAACAGATTTCAGAAATCTTTTTAGCAGCTTTTGCACCATTATATGGCAGTATAATTGATTTTGAGCCAACAAAGTTTAAGTGGGTAAGTTGGCCACATATAAGAACTTACTTTTATGTTTATTCTTATGCAAGTGGATTGTTAATCTCTAAGTCCCTGCAAAATAGTGTTAAAAATAACCCTGAGTATATAAACAAAGTCAAAGAATTTTTAAGAGCTGGAACAAGCAAATCCCCTAAAGATATATTTTTAAATTTAGGTATAGATATAACTAAAAAGGAATTCTGGGATAAAGGTCTTAACGAAGTAGAAGATTTAATTAATCAAGCTAAGGCTTTAAAAGTTAAATTAAACAAATGAAATTACATATTAGTAGTTTTGTTAGAGGTATGCCTGCTTTTACAGGTGTAAAACCTTTAAGAGGTTATAGGGACTATATTGGTAGTCATAAAGTTGAACCTATTGATTTAAAAAACGTTCAAACTTTGATGTGTTCATTTTCTTTAAATTATATTGATCCTGAAATTGCAGAAGAGCTAGAAGGTTTAGATAACGGGCAGCTATCGCTTATTGTAGCTTTATTCAAATATGGTTATACAAAATTAACAAAAGGCTTGGTTAACGCCTACGCATTAAAACTAAATGTTAATTTATCTTCTGATGTTTTTAATACTATATTCTCAGTTTTAGAAAAATGGGGTATATTATTTGAACAATGTAATGATGGTATTATAGAATATGTTCTATGTACAGAAAACGTAAATCTTATTTACGCTAAAGAAGGCTAATTCACAAGAAATTAATATAATACGTATAAACTCTGTAATATTTTTATTATATAAATAAACAATAATTAAATTTTCTATCTATGGTCGAAATTAAAAACATTACTAAGCGTTACAATTCTACAGCTGCAGTAAATAATTTAAGTCTTAATATTGATAAGGGACAAATTGTAGGATTACTGGGTCCAAATGGAGCTGGCAAAAGTACTACAATGAAGATTATTACAGGATTAATTATTCCTGACGAAGGTGATGTTCTTATAAATGGTAAAAGTATTCGTGACTTACCAGCCTACGGCAAAAAGAGAATTGGTTTTATGCCAGAAAGTAATCCATTATATAAAGATTTAATAGTAAAGGAAGCCATTGAATATTCATTAAGCTTAAGCAATATTGCAAAAGAAAAATACAAAGAAAGAATTGACTATGTTGTTAACGCAACTGGTCTAGAAAAGGTATTTTATAGACCTATTTCAGAACTTTCAAAAGGTTATAAACAAAGGGTTGGTTTAGCTCAAGTATTGGTATCTGACCCAGAAATATTAATTTTAGATGAGCCTACAGAAGGTTTAGACCCAAATCAACGTAACGAAATCAGAAGTTTAATAATGGAACTAGGTAAAAACAAGACAGTTATTATCTCAACTCATGTTTTACAAGAAGTAGAACTAATGTGTAATAGAATAATAATTATTAATAAAGGAGAAGTTGTTAAAGATGGATCTAAAGAAGACTTCGCAAAAGATCAGTTAAAGAATACAACTGTAGAATTAATAGTAAAATCTAAAAATAAACCAACCATAAATATTAACGCAACCCAAATTAAGTTTATTGAGTCAATTGATAATAAACATAAATTTGAAATTAGAGGCGGTGATATAGATAAGATAATTGAAGAGATCAATCATAAGTCAAAAGAAAATAACTGGCAGATTTTTGAATTGAAAACTATAAATCAAAATCTAGAAGCAATATTTAGATCATTAACATTAAATAATTAATATGAGCAAAAAGAAATTTAAATTTAATAAGACAATATTGTCACTAATAAGTAGAGAAATTAAATCTGTTGCATTTTCAACTACCGGATTAGTTGTTGGTATTTTATTTACTCTAGTAGTCGGGATTTTAGTATTTGGTATTGCCAAGTTTTTACAATTTGGAACAAACGATTTAACTCAGGTGTTTTCTTATATGGTTTTTGCTATGGCAATTGCAATTCCTGCGCTTGTAATGGGAGCAATTTCTAGAGAAAAGGCTAATGGTACAATAGAATACTTACTTTCAAAACCAATTTCTGAATTTGAATTACTATTTTCAAAATTCGTTTCGTATTCACTTTTATCTACTTTCTTAATATTGCTTACTTTACCGTTAACTATTATCACTGCTATTTATGCGGGTGTAGATGGTGGTCAAGTGTTTATGCAATATATTGGAGCGATTGTATTAGCTATATCCATTGTTAGTGTAGGACTCGCAATCTCAGCTTTATTTAAAACTGAAGTAGCTTCGTTTTTAACAACCGCAGTAATTGTTGCACTATTAATAATTGCGGGATCAAGTTTTATATCATTTTTACCAATGGGACTCTCTTCAGTTCTAGAAAAAGTAAGTCTACTTTCACATTATCAGTCTATCTCTAGGGGAGTATTAGATTTAAGAGATCTGTTTTACTTTGTCGCATTTATCTTTCTATTCTTATCAATTGCTTATTATTTGCTTGTTAAAGATAAATACCCTACACAACACAAGTATTTACGAAATAGCAGAATTGTGACTGTGTTACTAGTGGTAATTGCAGTCCTTGTAGGTACATTAGGCCAGGTTATACCAGGAAGATTAGATTTTACATCTGATCAAAGATATACACTTTCGCAGGCAACAACTAGTGTTGTAGGTAATATAAAAGATTCTTTAACTATTGATTATTACGCATCTTCAAATTTACCAGTAGAGTTTCAAACTGAGCTTAGAAGAGTGGGTGATTTATTAACTGATTATTCCAAAACATCTGGTGGTAAAGTTACAGTAAACAATAAAGAACCTGATAAAGATGAAGCAATCAAAACCGAAGCTGAATCAGCTGGAATAACTCCAATACAATTTTCTGTTAACTCAGAGGATTCATCTCAAGTTGTGGTTGGCTATTTTGGAGTTGCATTAAATTATCAAAATAATAAAGAGATTTTAAATTTCAATAGTCAAATATTAGGCGATTTAGAATACCAAATAACTAAAAAGGTTAAAAAGCTTACTGAAACAGATAAAAAACAGGTAGCGTTTGTTACTAATAATGTAGCCCACTCAACTAGTAGTGACTTAACAAACTTACAGAGTGAACTTTCTGAAATATTTCAAGTAACAGAACTAGAACTAATAGCAGATACTGCTGTAATTTCTTCGGATATTGATGTCTTGTTTATTCCTGGTCCAGTTCAGTCATTTGATGCTCAGGCGATTGAATCACTTAAGAATTACTATAACAATGGCGGTAGTGTATTTCTATTAACAGATACTATAGATACAAATTCCGAAACTCCAGTAATAAATCAAAGTGCTTTAGGTAATTTATTCGAATCTTACGGAGTAACTATAAATAACGATATAGTGTACGACCTAGAAAACAATAATATTATTGCAATGCAATCATTATTTTCACCGGTGATATTTAACTTCCCACAATGGATTATTTCTCAACCTATCGATAATCAGACTAGTATTAACAAAGATGTTTCTGCTGTTTCATTATTATGGGCATCTTCAATTTCTACACAACAAAAAGACGGTGTAGCACTTTATCCACTTTTAGAGACTGGTAACAATGCTAATGTGCAAACAGAAGGTACATTTAATACATCATTTGAACAAGATTGGGTTCAAAAAAGTACTGACAAAGTATTCACTGTTGGAGTAGCAATAGAAAA
>CAYUKX010000005.1:19332-23261 GCA_964445405.1 uncultured Candidatus Saccharibacteria bacterium | reverse complement strand
CCTGTTTCGCTGTTAAATAACGATTGTACATAAATATTCGCTACGTATGGCATTGATAAATTGAACGAAGATAGTTTTTCTGAAACACTAATGAACCTAACCACTATTGCTTTAGTATAGCTATTAGACGCTACATTGGCTGGAACTTTAAGACTATATTCTATGTTTAATTCGCTGTTTGCTGCTATTACACTAGGTATAGTATTAACAACAAACCAATCTAAATCTTGTTGATTCGTTATTAAGCCATTATTCATATCTGCTTCTTTAATCTCAAGTGCTAGATCTTGCGACTCATTGTTTCTGATAGTAAAGAACCCACTAAATTCTTGTTCTGTTTTTAGACTTACATCTATTCCAGTTGGCGTAAGTGTAATTCCTTGATTAACATCCGCTTTTAAATTTACACTGCAGAAACTACCAATCAAGAGAATGAATATTGTAAAAAGACTTTTATGATTCACTATTTAGATATTTAACTCTTACTTTAAAGAAAAAGAATAAAACTATTAATAAAATAATACCAGGTATCCATATTGGAATTATAATTATCGTGTTTTTTTGACTGTAGACATTATTTTCAAGTCCGTACAAGAAATCCAGATTTGCTTCGTACTCACCAATTGTAAACTGAGGTAATAGAATTTCACTCGTGAAAGTTCGTAAGGAAAATGAATTTACCAATCTACCTTCAGAGTTAAAAGAATTTGAAAGTACATCTGGACCAATCCCCCATTTTTTTATAAGTGTTGTAACACCAGTAGGAGTAATAATCTGGTTGCTATTATTCAGCACCACACTTGAAATTGGGACTGAATTTGTAAGCATATTATAGCTTATGTCATATGAATCAAGACTCACTTGTCCATAGCTAATACCTTGAACGCCTGCAACATTAATTATTAAGGGAATACCAATACTTTGTTTAATTATTGTTTCTGAAACTTTGGTTTCCTCTGAATTATTACCATGAGTTTCAAAAAAAATACCGAATAAATAGCCACCAGGATTACTATCACCAGAAATATTCAGCTCAAGTGTATACTCAGTTTTCTCCTTTGATTTTAATATTATTGAATTCTTAAAATTTCTTATCCAATTTAAAACTGTTTCTTCGATGGTTGGCTCAAAGAAAATCTCTTGATTATTATTCAGTAACTTAAAACTTTTTAGTGTTATAAATAAATCAATATCTTTATCCTCATTATTTAAAAGTGTAAATGTAATTTTATCCTTATCATTTCCTTTGTAGTTCCGTTGAACCTTTACCGGACTAACAGATATTCCATTATTAGAGCCTTCTTGGGAATTAGATTGTGCAATCAATTCGAAAGGTTGTACTAAAAAAAGTGATACAAATACAATACACACCATAAAAAATTTTATGTTTACTAATCGTTTCATAGATTTGTAAATGCTGTAAATGTAAGCACATCTGTATATACATCTGCTGGTGTTGAAGTACTAGATTTCGCACCCAATTCTATTGCAATTCTTGCATTATTATTTGACCTGACAACTCCTGCTGCATTTAATATTTGCGATGCTGTTCCTGAACTACCACTTATTTGACCTACATCCCCTGGTGTAGCTGAGTTAAACGGTGAATTCGCTGTATACGATCCAAGGCTAGTAGTACCAAGCGATGATACTCGTAATCCATAGCCACTTGTAGTGCCTACAAGATTTAAGTTTGCAGTAGAAGAGGCGATTACTCCACTTGAAGATACTAAACCACCAATAGAGTTCGCTCTTGAACTTTGAACAAGTATTTTAAAGCCATTAACCGAATTTGTACCTGCTTCTATACAAACAAATGGGATACTTGAGCTACTTATAACAGCTGTTCCAGGATATAAGGCTCCAAAATTAACTACCTGATTTGCTGGTGTAGTTTGTGTAGTGTTATTACAGTTAGTAGTAACTGTGTCTAGGCCCATTAATATGCTGGTCGAAACTTTCGCAACTAAAGAAACTTGATCAACGTTTGCAGCACTAGCATCTCCAAGAATTATTAAAGACAATTGGCCACTTTCAGTTGCAGTATCGACGGTAATATTATAGACGGTGTTAGTTGTAACGTTTGGGTTGGTTAATGTGTGATTAGTGCCGTTTGAGTTTAATTTTACTCTTACGCATCTATTTGCACTAATGGTTCCTGAACCAGATGTAATAGTGAATGTTGTAGTTCCTGACTTAGTAACACCCCATGTTGCACCTGATGGGCTAGTACCTAGGGTTTTAGCCGTAAAGGTAGCCGACGCACAAACTGATGACGATCCTTCTTCTAGTGTTAAGTCTGTGTAGTCATACAGTGAGCCAAATGTAAACGCTGACGGAACAACAATTGAAATTGAACCTGCAGCAGCTACACCATCAACTAGTGAGAAATACAAACTTAATGATGAATTAGCATTAGATGCTACTCTGGTAAGGTTTGCATAAATAGATGGGATTCTAGACGCTTCAATTCTTAATGTAGGTGCTAAGAATAATAGAGCTAATAAAACAGCAAAAATTTTTAACTTATTTTTGTTTATAAACATTAGTTTTTTCTAGAGGTTTTCTTTAGTGCTTTAAGCTCTCTTGATTTATTCCTATCTCTGATTATTACCAAAGAGGCAATAACCAATATCAATGCGATTACTGTTACAATCTTCCATGGAATAATCCATACATATACAGATGAAACTATTTTTGGACTTACGTTAAATGTAACTCCTAGTCTTGCTTCGTATTGACCAAATCTAAAATGAGATACTTCGTAAATGAATTGCTCAATAAAAGAACCGTTTACAGGATATTCAGGATCAATCCAAGTGTTTGTAAATTTTCGAGTAGTACCTGGATAAATATCTAATTCTTCATCATTAAAAGGAATTGTAATTTTTGATCCAGTCCCAAATAATTCAATATATCCTTTTGGGCTTTGAGATAGTAGGTTGCCTTCGTTCTTTATTCTTGTTACAAAGCTAATGTGGTCGTAATTGTATACCGGTAGAATTGAATCGACTTTAAAATCTAATAAATCAAGTTTAGTTTTAACCTCTTCACAATATTCTTTGCTATTCTCATCTACATTTATATGTAGCTGAGAAACAATAGAGTTTTTAATACCTACTTCTGAATCTCCTTCTGTTCCTACCTCATTTTCAAATGAGTTTCTAGATGAAGTTGAAACAAAGATTGCAGCTAAATTAGTTCCGCATCTTGCAATCTGACTTACTTCAACTGAAAAGGGTATTGATACAATATCACCAGCTTCAATGGTTACAGTATCTACTCCTAGTTTTATCCAATTTGCAGCCTCTGCGTCATCATTAAAGTTAGGATTTTGAAAGTCTCTATCATCTTCTTCACCTGTCTTAGCCATTGACATAGCATATACATATAGCTTCACCGGATTCGGTTGTCTTGCATCAGCTAACACTTTTAACTCAAAATCTTTAGCTTCACCTGGTTTTATATCTATATAGTATTTGTCAGGGCTAATTATTGCAGCCTTTGTAGTGAAATTATTTGAAAAGGAAGTGAATGAAAGTACAGTTACTAGTGTTACTAAACCAAAAAATATTTTTTTTCTCATATACATCTTAATACTACAACCGAAATTGTAATTGAATATTACTTAGGTCAAATTATGAATGGTGACAAAGTATATTACAACTTTTTCCTAATAAATTAAAGAACATTTAATATCTACGCATTGCCTTATACAATAAAGACACCCTTTGGGTGTCGATATTGTTGATATCTTAATATTACTTAGTATAAGCTGTATAGAATACTGTTTGAGTATATGAACCAGTTGCTGTTGCTGTTCCCATTGTAGCACCATGTGTAACTGTAAAATGGTGACCTACTGTAGCTTTATCACTTGTTTGTGTACTAGTTGCAAAATCAGTTTCACTTAGTGGTACAGCTTGATA
>CAYUKX010000005.1:10250-19232 GCA_964445405.1 uncultured Candidatus Saccharibacteria bacterium | reverse complement strand
GGATTTGACATTAAGTTAGTTGTACCAGCATCGTATAAATCTAATGCTAACACTGGAGGAACAACTGCTCTAACTTGAACTTGATTTTCAGATGCAATATATGCCAACCCAGCGCCTGTATCGTAGGTTGAACCTGTACCACCTATGTTTGCAGAAACTGAGAATGAGTAGTTACCTGCACTGGCTGGTGTTGTTAGTTTATTAGTACTTCCAATTACAGTAGTAACAGCTGTAGTTACAGAACCAGTTGTTGTTAATGTACATCTAAAGTAACCTGCTATAAAACCTGTACAAGTTTTTGATGTTATGTTTGTACCTGTAATTGCAATATCTGTATTAGTTAAGGCCGCACCACCTGTAAAAGTTGTTGGATAAGAAAATTCAAGTATTGTACCTGTTGTCTCTGCTGTAACAGGTGTATATACGATTGTAATATTAGTTGATGTTGATATTGTTAATGCCGCAGGAGTAACTGATACGTCTGTTAAGACAGCAGCTTTTAATGGCATAACTAATCCTGATAACGGAACAAGTAGCAACAGCATTACTAGTAAGCTTCGTGACATGTTTTTTCTCAAATTTCGCATAATACAATATATATTTACAATAAAAATAGTTCTTATAATATTAAACCAAAAGCCCAATTGAGTGTCAATAGAAACTTTACAAAAATTTTACCCTCTCTTAACACTTAATGCTTTTTTTACAGCATTATTTTTCCTTAGTGATCTAAGTTCGCTCCTAGTATTAATATTCTCTTTAATAATATATAAAACTATAAGTAATAATGTGATGCAGAGTACAATTACTCTAATTGGTAAAATAATAATCGTTTTCGAGCTTATGATGGGCTTTTCTATATTCTTGGTAATTCCTAATCTAGCAGTATACATTCCAATTTTAAGGTGAGTTAATTCATATATTGTTTCTTGAATAAAATCGCCTTGAGGGTAATCCTTATCTATCCATTTATTTATAAAACTTCTATAAGAATGAGGATAAATATCTAGATTAGTATCATTAAATTCAATCACTTCTTTTTCTCCGAATCCAATAATTTCAATGTAGCCTTTAATATTGCGCGATAGATAATCAGATTTATTCTCAATTAATGTATTAAATTCAATATTATCGTAGTTATATATTGGAATTGATTGTGTAGTGTTAAATTCTTGCAATATTAGATTTTCGTAGTATGCACATTCTGATGAATTATTTTGTAAGGTATTTATATGTACTTGACTTATTACTTCGTTGCCAATCGATACATTTGTACCTGAGTTTTTTTCTGCTCCAGATTCAACTTCTGATACCGCTATTCCAGCAAGTTTGGTTTCGCAATTAAATGTTGACGGAACAATTAATCCCCATCTAACTTCGATGGTATCGCCTGGATTAACTGTAACTTCGGAGTCTATTATTTTTATCCAGTTAGAAGCTTCTTGTTCATCGTTAGTATCTGCTTCGTAAAAAGCTCTATCGTTGTTCTCTCCAACCTTTTTAATACCTATTGTTTTAACTTTGTAGGTAATTGGTTTTTCTTGATTTGGGGTAGAGTAAATAACAAGTTTTTGATATTCAAGATTTGAATTCTGAATATCTAGGTAGTATTTGTCAGGGCTAATAATTGCAGCTTTTACATTGAAAGATAGAAAAATACCAACAATAGAAATAACTATTATATAAATAAATTTTCTGTAAAAACCTAAACTTGCTATCATTTAATTAGTGTATGCTCGATATGTCAGTTTGTGTGAATAGTTACCCACTTGTGTTACTGAGCTTATGCTTGCTGCATGTGTAACTTCAATATGTTGAGCTGTACTTAATAAATCGCTTGTACTTGTTGATCCTGCAAATGCTGTAGCTGGTTGTGGCACTGGTTGGTAAGATGTACCGAATGCTCCTGAAGCAACAAACTTTGTTCCTGCAGCCGAAATGTAAAACCCATATCTTTCAGATCCACCAGTAATTGTTCCTGTAGTATCGGTAAAATTGATTGCACCGTTGCGTAGTTTTCCATCGGAAGCAACTGTAACACTAGCCCCTGTTGCATTATTTGTTCCAACTCCTACATCATAGTTACAAGTTTTTACTGTAGCAACAGAAAGCACCCCTAAACCACAATTATTAGGATCAGATAGTTTTGTATTTGTGCCACTTTGATATATTTCTAAAGATAGATTTGGTGGAACATATGCAGTAATTTGAACTTCGTTTTCTTTAATAGATGCAGTTGATATATAAGCTAACCCAGCTCCACTATCAACAGTTGTTCCAAGACCACCAATATCAGCAGTCACTGAAAAACTATAGTTACCTGCACTTGCTGGTGTGGTTAATTTATTTGTATTACCAATTGTAGTAGTTACTGTTGCAGTTACCGACCCAGAGGTAGTTAGTGTGCAAGTAAAGTAACCTGCAACAAAATTTGAACAAGTTTTACCTGTTATATTAGTTCCTGAAATTGCAATGTCCGTATTGGTAAGAGAAACACCTCCAGTGAATAAGGGATCATAAGAATAACTTATTATTGATGCATTTGTAATGGCAGTTGTTGGTGTAAATGTTACAACAACATCGGTTAAAGTTGATTGGTTTGGTGAAGTTGGTACTACAGCTATATTTGTAATTCCAGCAGCATTTACTGACGTATAAAGAATTAACGAAAATGTAAATACAAATAGAAAACTAGTTATTAGTAAAAACTTATTCTTCATCAGGGCATATAGTAAAGTATCTTTTATAGTTAAACACTTATTTAAATTGAAGTCAATTGTTATAACCAGTGGACGTCTGAGCCAATTACATAATCATTGTAGAGCTTTTTTAATTTGGTATCAAAAATAATTATTGAGCCAGAGTAAGGTTTATTTTGAAAACCTAAGCTTCTTGAATTCTGATAGTTTTTAAGTTGAAGTCGAGTATATTGCTCAATTGCAATGTATCTATCGTCTGAGCTTAGAACAGGTAATTCAAGACTATAGTCCGTAGAAGATAAAATTTCGTTTTTATTGCCGTTTATGTCAGTTTCCATAATCTTATATATTCCCTTAGTAGTTTCAAGTTCTAAATGTCTTTCGGAATAAATAATCGAATCATCTTTATTTTTAAACTGTGGATCAAGTACAGGAATATTGTTGAATTCAATTTTTGTTGTAACTCTATCGGAATTAAATACACTCAAAAATTGTGAACTTGAGTAGGTAAGTAAAGGATCAAATGCAACAAAAACTATACTGGTATCATTTTTATTGAAATTACCAGCTGCTAAAAATCTTCCTATTCCAGTATACATTTCTGTGTTTTGTGTTTCTGCAATACTAAAGAATGAATCACCAGTTTTATATAATAGAGTATTTCCCATATTTGAATATTGAAGAGATGTAACATCTTCTGCTGTACCCTGTGGGTTAAATTCTTTTTCTAAAAATGTGTCTAGGCTATAAATAAATATTTTGGACTTTGATTTTGGTATATAGTAATTAGCTTTAAGTTCAATTTCTTGTTTAGTGTATGCAAATTCGTTTCTGGTATTTGAGTTAGAAAATGAAAATGAGCTAACGATTGTATTTTTTAAATCTAAACTCTTTGTTTCTAAAGTTTTTCTATTCAAAATTTCTATATTACTAGCAAAGTTTTGATCAGTTACTACAACCGCAAAGTTTTCGTTAATACCATAAAACTTAATATTTTCTCTTTCAATAATTACTTCTCTATTCTTTAAATCTGCTGAATATATAGCAACAGTATTGGTCCTTGAATCGTACGGCTTTTCTAACATTGCAAATTTAGGAATTTCTGTTTTAAAAGTGTATGCAAAGTCTTCTGTTAATGTCTCATTGTAAATATCTTTAAGGTTTTGACTAAGAGTAATAGTATATTCCGTACTTGAATCTAGATTTAAATCTGGAATTATTACCAACGTATTACCGCTCCATAAGTTTCTAAAAGGTATTTCAGGGGTAATACTAACAAACTCAGTAGCGCTTTGTTTGTTAATAGGCCTATTGAACTCAATTCGTATTTGTTGATTCCGGATACTTGCATTGTTTTGATCACCTTTAAGAGTTACTGATGTAACTCTAGTGTGTACAAATGAGTTTAAAACGACAAATGCTAATATAAGCATACCAAGTACTATAAAGCTTATGATTGTGAGTTTTTGAAACTTGTTAAATTTCTTCATTAGTAAATATATGGATTTGATGGTTCCTCAATTATGTTAATGGATTCAGGTATAATTATAAGTTCATTATTATTATCCAAATTAAATTTCCCTACAGCTTCTATCCAGTCATTTTCTTTAAACTCAGAATGATTACTTATATTCAGTCTAAGTCCAACTGGTCTTGCATCTACTGCGCAACAAGTAATAATAAACCTAGCAATAATTACGGTATTTGTATCTAAATGTAAATTTGATGGTTTATACAGAAAACCAGAAACTTTAACTTCTTTGCCAATGTAAAAATTAGGGTCGGGGTTAAAATTCTGCATTGCAATCCAGTCCCCAAGTGAATAATTAGTTGTGGATTTATTAAAGTTTTGCACGGCGGATATACTTTCTTCAGTAAGGTTAATAGAGTTTAGGTCAATGGATCTCTGGGATGCAGTTATAGAGCTAAGTGTTTTTGGTGGTAAGAAAATTCCAATGCCTACTGTAAGTAAAATAAATGCTGTTGAAACAAATTCTACTGGTAAACCTTTTTTATCTGGATAAAAAATTGTTATAAGAGCAATTAGTAAAAATAAATTTCCGAAAATAAAAGATAATATTATTGAGGTAATAATTATTAGTACCTTTTTATTTAAATACTTTGCTAGGTGCTTAGTTTTATTATTCTCGTTGATAATAAAATATGTAAAGCTTATAAAACCTACAATTAATGCAACAATACTAGCAATATATGATTCTTCAAAAAACCTTGGGTGCATATAAAATCCTAGCTTACTACTATGGTAGAGTATTAAACCATATGACCCCATTCCGATAAGTGTTATTGCGCTAATTAAACTGTTCATTTTAAGAAATTGACTAATAATGCAATTAAAAAGCTAAACATGAATACGAATAACGAAACTATTACTAACAACTTAGTCTTATATGTTGTTCTAAGCATTGTTAGTAACTTAATGTCTATCATTGGTCCAAATATCAAAAATCCTAATACGGATCCAATGGTAAAGCTATTTACGTAAGATAATGCAAAGAATGCATCAACATTCGAACATATTGAAATTACAAATGCTAGAAATATCATTGCCAATATAGATAGAATTGGATTTTGGCCAATTGTCATTATTATATCTCTTGGAATAAAAGTTTGAGATGCTGCAGCTAAAATGGCTCCAATAATCAAAACTTTAAATATTTGTATAAATTCTCGATTAAAAATATTTAGTGCATCTTTAAACTTATTTTTACTATGTTCGTTTTCATTGATATTACAAATCTCCTGGTAAAAGTCTAAATTTAAGAACTCATTTTGTGGCTTTTTATAACTTAATAAAATACCAATAAAATTTGAAATAACAAAAGCTGATACCAATCTTATTACTACAATAGACTTATCGTAATTAAACGCTTCAAGAGTAGTCAAGAATGTAACAGGATTCAATATTGGAGCTGCTAGTAAAAATGTTATTGATTGAGAAACTGAAAATCCTCCCATTAAAAGTCTTCTCGCAACTGGAACATTTCCGCATTCGCAAACCGGTAAAAATACACCTAATAAAGAAACTTTTACATGCGAATAGACTCTATTTTTTTTGAGTTTGGAATCAAGTTTACCTGAGTATAAATATATTAAATAAATAGGGAATAACAGCTTTTTATTCTTGTATGTAATCTTTTTTAACCAATCAAAAAAGTTAATACCTATAAGTACCGATATTGAAACTCCCAAGATAATAAAAGGGAATGCTTCTACAATAATACTTAGAACCAAAGTTATAAAGTCTTGTAACCTTAGTACAAACATTTGACCTTCTTCAGATAATGAAAGGTAGTTATAGCCTCCTTTTAGTTGGTATAAAAAAACCACTATTACAATTGCTAGTAATACAATTTTAGTAAAATCGAAATATCTAAGAAAACTTTTCATATTTTATATTTTATCACTCAATTTTATAACTTTAATAAAAACTTCATTTGATATAATAGATTTATGAATAATTTTTCAACAGACATAATGACAATTTTCTTTTTTCTAACATGTTGTTTGTGTACTTTTTTAATATTGGCTATCGCATTTATGCTTTATATACTTGGCTCTGCTAGGGTTAGGTCTGCATTGGTAACAATGAGTTTAATTAAAACTGGAGTAGATCTTTTTAAAGA
Source organism: uncultured Candidatus Saccharibacteria bacterium (assembly GCA_964445405.1). Classification (GTDB taxonomy): domain Bacteria; phylum Patescibacteriota; class Dojkabacteria; order J137; family J137; genus Brojett037. The sequence goes on along the minus strand of CAYUKX010000005.1, from coordinate 12,889 downwards.
CTTTTTTACCGCTTTTAGGACAGTTAAAAAGTCTACAAGTAAAACAAAAACTACAGCCAATAATGCTACAAAACCTTCACCTGTATATGTAGATGTAGATTTCAGAGAAAAGAATAAATAGATTAATGTATAATCCTGTATATGACTCCAATGCAGGAACAATATCAAAAAATAAAAACTGAATATTCGGATTTTATAATCCTTTTTAGGCTTGGTGATTTTTACGAAACTTTCAATGAAGATGCTATCCAAATTTCTAAAGTTCTAGGAATAACATTAACAAGTAGAGGTAAAGATGAAAACAAAACCCCACTAGCAGGAATTCCTTACCATGCACTGCCAAATTACATGCCTAAAATTGTTGATGCTGGTCTAAAAGTTGTTATTGCCGAACAAATGGAAGAGCCAGTTCCAGGTAAATTAGTTGAGCGAAAGGTAACTAAGGTAATAACTCCTGGAACCATAATGGACGAAAATTCGCTAGATTCATCTAAGAATAACTATATTGGTTGTATAAGTAAGCATAAGAATGAGTATTTGTTTGCTTACAGTGACTTAACTACCGGTGCGTTATTTGTTTTTAGTACACAACATTTAAATCAGCTTAAACTAGAAATTAATAAAATAAATCCTTCAGAGATTCTAACTTCTAAAAAAGATTCAGAATTAATTAAGTCTTTATACAATAAAGGTATTGAGACAATTGAAGACAATAAATTTGATTTGAATTACGCGTCAGAGTGTTTACTTGCCCAGTTAGGTGTACTAAGTGTTAAAGGCTTTGGAATAGATGACGAGGACCCAGTAATAATAGTAGCTGGAGTATTAGTTAATTATTTAAAAGATTGCCAAAAAGGTGAACTAAAACACATTAAATCAATAAAGAAATATTCGTATTCTGACTATATGCAACTTGATCCAGAGACTATAAGAAACTTGGAATTAGTTTATTCTGCAAATGGAAACGAACAAAATACTCTTTATAATGTTTTGAACAAAAGCTCAACTGCAATGGGTAAGCGTAATTTACGCAGATGGATTATCTACCCATTAATTAATAAAGATAAACTAAACGATAGGCTAAATAGTGTAGATAAATTTTATCAAAATCCAATTTTGGTAAATGACATTGACTCAATACTAAATAAAATATCTGATATAGAAAGAATTGCAGGTAGAATTGGAACTGCTTCAGCCAACCCTAGAGATTTAATTGCGTTAAAATTAAGTCTGCTAAATATTGCTCAAATTATTGATTTACTAGATTCACAAGATAATTTATCTCAAAGATTAAAAAGTCTTGTATTTAATTTTAAAGATTCAGATTCAAACGTAAAAAAATGTATTGATAATGTTATTGCCATAATAAATGAATCAATCGATGATGAGCCATCGGCAACATTAAGCGAAGTAGGAATTATTAAAACAGGCTTTAACAAAGAAGTAGATGAAATTCGAAGTCTAAGACAGAATTCAAAGCAGATATTAACAAAAATGCAATCTGACGAAGTTTCTAGAACAGGGATTTCATCTTTAAAAATTTCATTTAATTCTGTATTTGGTTATTACATTGAAATAACTAAAACTCACATAAGTAAAGTTCCAGATAACTATATACGAAAACAGACTCTAGCAAATGCTGAACGTTACATCACACAAGAATTAAAAGAACTAGAAGAGAAAATATTATCTTCGGAAGACAAATTAATAAAACTTGAACAGGCTCTATTTATAGAAATCAGAAATAAAGTTGCTGAATTCATTACTGAGATTCAAGAAGTAGCCGAAATTATTGCAGAAATTGATTGCTATATCAGTTTTGCAAAAGTTGCTAAGAGCAATCGATACATTAAACCAGAGATAGTCGAAGAAAATATTTTAAATATAAAAGACTCTAGGCACCCAGTAATAGAAAGAATTGTTGGTGACTTTGTACCTAATTCTGTTGAGTTTAGTGACCAAGCTTTAATTCATATTCTAACTGGACCCAATATGTCAGGTAAATCTACCTATATAAGGCAGGTTGCATTAATAACGTTAATGGCGCAGATTGGTAGTTTTGTACCAGCACAAAGCATGCAATGGAGCCTAACAGATAGAATATTTACTAGAGTTGGCGCAACAGACAATCTAAGCAAGGGTGAATCTACGTTTATGGTCGAAATGAACGAAACTGCCAACATACTAAATAATGCTACTCAAAAAAGTTTAATAATATTAGATGAAGTTGGAAGAGGAACTAGTACATACGATGGAGTTGCGATTGCCTGGTCAATTATAGAATTTATATTTGAAAAGCTAAAAGCCAAGACACTTTTTGCAACACATTATCATGAACTGATTAACCTAGAAACACAATATAAAGGTATTAAAAACTTTAATGTTGAAGTGTTAGAAGTAAACGATGAGATTATGTTTAAGCATAAAATAGTTAAAGGAGGAACAAATAGAAGTTACGGAGTTCATGTTGCTAAATTAGCTGGTATTCCTACCGAAGTACTAACAAAGGCCGACGGTATTCTTAAAGCATTTGAAAACGAAAGCTCTGTAGAAAAAGCAGTTAATAAAGGGTCAAATTCATCAAAAACAAAACTAAAAAAGCCAAAGGCTATTCACCCTGAGCAGTTGGGTTTAATTTA
>CAYUKX010000005.1:0-10150 GCA_964445405.1 uncultured Candidatus Saccharibacteria bacterium | reverse complement strand
TTTAGCACCTCTTCGCCAAGATTGCCAATATTGTGGTAAACTTGTTTTGCTTTAAACAGTTATATATGGACCTAACAGAAAGACAGCAAAACCTATTATTAAGTATAGTAAGGGAATTTATAAAAACAGCTGAAGCTGTTGGTTCAATTAGTCTTCAAAATAAATATAATCTAGACCTTAGTCCAGCAACTATTCGAAACGAAATGTCGGTTCTAGTCGAATGTGGCTACCTATTTCAAAAACATAATAGTGGTGGGCGAATTCCAACAACAAAAGGGTGGCGTTTTTTTATTGAGTCCTTAGGCGAAGCAGAATTAAACAAAATTGATGATTTAACAAAATCAAAAATAAAAGATGAACTATATGGTTTAAGACCAAATAGTAAGAATTTGATAAGAAAAGCTATATTCGAACTTTCTAGGCTTACCTTAAATCCTGCAGTTGCAATAATTGAAAACGAGTTTTACTATGCTGGCTTAAGCGAAATGATAAATATTCCAGAATTCAAAGAGCACGAAAACCTACGGAAAATACTATTATTGATGGAAGATTATTATTCTCTTTCTGAAATTCTTAACAAAGGTACATCTGATGAAGATGTAAATATTATTATTGGCGAAGAAGCTCAAAATTCATTATTTAAAGATTATGCTGTAATCTTTTCAGAAATTAGAGTTTTAAAAACACAAAAAGGCTATATAGCGGTAATTGGTCCAAATAGAATGGACTATTTACAAATAATTCCTTCTGTTAAATATATTACAGACACAATTAGATATTTATTAAGCAACTAATATGACATTTGAAACACAAGAATTACAAACTGTTTTAGATAAAGCCATTTCAATAAAAAATAAGTACTTTGCTGATTTTGAAGTTGATGTTGATCATGCAACTATATTCACTTACAACAACCAACAGTACCTTGAATACAAGATTGCTGCCGAAAAACTCGGAGAAATTGAATCTGAAGACGAAAGAGGATCAATGTTCAAGTTAAATACCGAATTATCAAACGGAGAATGTGTATTGGCATTTTTCAAAATTGCAAAACCTAATGTTCATAGTCACTATAATCACAAATACATTGTGTATTTAAAGGTAGAAAACTTTGATGAATTTAGCAGAAAATTTAAAGGTATATCAGATGAAAACGTAATAAAGGAAGTATTACCAAATAAGTTAGAGCTGCTTGAAACTGATTCCGAAGTAATACTAAGTATTGTTCCTTTAACTGAGCCAGCAATTGAAGATATAGAAGCCACAATGCAACGCACAGATGAGGAAAAGGACACAGAAAGATTACAATCCCAGTTACAAGAAGAACAAATGAAAAGAATTCAAGTAATGGCTGATTTTCAGAATTATCAAAGAAGAATTGAACAAGAAAAAGCAACATGGGGAGCTGTTTCGAATATGGGTTTAATTCGAGAAATGTTAGAGGTGTACGATGATATTCATTTAGCACTAAACGATGAAAACTTAACTTTGGAGCATGCAAAAGTTTCTATGAAATCCGCACAAGATAAGCTTGTATTAGCTGTAACTGCTGCAGGAGTGGAAGTAATTGATGTAAGAGTAGGAGATATTTTTGATAAAGAAAAAATGGAAGCTGTTTCTACAATTGTTGCAGGTGATGAACAAAAAGGTAAAGTTATAGCCGTTATTTCTAGTGCTTACAAATATAAAGATAGAGAGTTTATTCTTAAACCAGCTAAAGTTGTTGTAGGAAAATGAACGAAGTACTAAGCGCCCCATATAGGATAGACAGAAATAAGGCATTAGAGCTTTATTTAAAAGATAATGCAGATGATGTTCAATTTGCAATTAAAAGATTCCTTGAGGAATTATTATTAAAACTAGAACAAGTAAATAGACATAACATTGTTATGAACTATCCATCTATAAAAATCTCTACTGAAATATTAAAACTTAATAGCCAAGTCAGGAAATTCCTAATTGCAGATGTTAAGTGTTTGCTAGAAGAAGCAAAACTTACTGAGGTTATTATTAAGACATTTGTAGATACAAACCATAGGCATATTAAATGGTCATTAAACGAATGGATTCTGTTAAATGCTGGATGCTGTATTGAAGTCTGTCATTTAAGTAAGGTTTGTCCGCAAATAGTAAAAGATGAGTTGAAAAAACTCAACATTGATGAGAATTCACTTTTTATCCATAATCATGTAATCAGACCGTACGAATCTCAGGTTTAAATTAATAAAGGAGTTAAATTAGAGGAGATTGGATTTAAAGAGGAATATTTTAAGGAGTCTAGATTAATTTCTAGCAAAATTATTAAAGATTCAAAAGTAATTAAAGCGGTCATATCTGAAGGCTCTTGGATTTATGATCCAAAACTACACAATTTAGTAAATGGTAAACCTTTAGTAAGATTTGGATTTTTGGCTGATGACAAGATTGTAGGTTCTAGATTTTTTGTAAAAGAGTTAATAGAAGGTGATGTTCAATTTAAGTTTGCTTTAGAAAGCAGTAAAACAAGAAAATCTTTATACAGTAAGGGTATTTTTAAACCTGAAAGCTGGGGATTAATTTCCCCAAAAAACGATCTACTCAAAGAATTTAACAGTTGACTATATTAAATTAGCAGGTGTATTATTAGAGTGCTAATTTAAAAAACTTAGTAAAAATTTTAATCATTAATATTTAATATATGGCAAAAGTAGTAGGAATAGACTTAGGTACTACAAACTCTGTTGTAGCTTTTGTACAAGCTGGCAAACCAGAAGTTATAACAAGTAAGGAAGGTTCAAGATTAATACCATCAGTTGTTGCAGTAGATAATACAAGTGAAATTGTAGGTATTACAGCAAAAAACCAAATGGTAACTAATCCAGAGCAAACATTTTACTCAATAAAAAGACTTATAGGTAGAAGATTTGACGATGCAGCTGTACAAAAAGATGTGGATTTACTACCTTTTAAGATAAGAAAAGGTGAAAAAGGTGGTGTAGAAATTCAATTTGGTAATGAATGGGTTGCTCCAGAAGTTATATCTGCTAAGGTTTTAGCAAAAATTAAAACAGATGCCGAAGCTTATTTAGGCGAAACAATCACAGAGGCTGTAATTACTGTTCCAGCATACTTTGACGACTCTCAAAGACAAGCTACAAAGAATGCAGGTAAAATCGCAGGATTTGATGTAAAGAGAATTATCAACGAACCAACAGCAGCAGCAATTGCTTACGGACTTGATAAAAAAGGAGATTCAACTATTGCTGTTTATGACTTAGGCGGAGGAACATTTGATGTTTCAATTCTTGATATTGGTGATGGTGTTTACGAAGTTAGATCTACTTCTGGTGATACTCACTTAGGAGGGGATGACTTTGACCAAAGATTAATTGATCACTTTATTAGTGAATTCAAAAAAGAGCAAGGAATTGACTTAAAAGAAGATGCAGCAGCGTTACAAAGATTAAAGGAAGCTGCAGAAAAAGCAAAGATTACTTTATCAAGTAGCGAGGTTGCTGATGTAAACTTACCTTATATTACAGCTGATGCAAAAGGACCAAAGCACTTTAGATTGCAATTAAGTCGTTCACAATTTGAAAATATTGTCGGAGACTTAGTAGACAGAACATTTGATTCTGTTAAGAAAGCTTTATCAGATGCTGGTCTTGAGAAATCAGAAATTCAAGAGGTAATAATGGTTGGTGGAATGACCAGAATGCCTTTGGTATTAAGAAAAGTTGAAGAATTTTTTGGTAAAAAAGGTAACCAATCTGTTAACCCAGATGAAGTTGTAGCAGTTGGCGCTGCATTACAGGCTGCTGTATTAGCGGGAGATTCAAGCGTACAAGACATTACACTATTAGATGTAACACCACTATCTTTAGGCTTAGAAGTAAACGCTGGAGAAATGCACGTAATTATTCCAAGAAACACTACAATACCATCTGAAAAAACTGAAGATATGTTCACGACTGCAGTTGATAATCAACCTGCAATCGATGTTAAAGTTTTGCAAGGTGAAAGACCATTAGCAAGAGATAATAAAGTATTAGGTAGTTTTAGATTAGAGGATATTCCACCTGCACCAAGAGGGACACCAAGATTTGCAATTACATTTAAACTTGATGCAAACGGAATATTGAATGTAAAGGCCAAGGATGTAAAAACAAACAAAGAGCAGAGTATTACAATTACTGCATCTACTCACATGGATCAAGAAGAAATTGAAAAAAGAGTAAGAGAAGCAGAAGAAAATAAAGCTAAGGACGAAGAAGTTGTAACAAGACTAAAAGCTAAGAACGAAGCTGAAACAGTTGTTTATCAAACTGAAAAACTTGTAAAAGATTATACAGATAAGATAGGCGAAGATTCTGCAAAAGAATTAACAGAAAAAGCTGCTGCACTAAAAGAATTAATATCTAAAGAAGAGTTTAATATAGATGATGTTAAAAAAGCCACAGAGGAATTAATTCAAAAATCACAGGATGCTGGAGCTAAAATTTATGCTGAAGACCCTAATGCTGCAAACGGTGCTCAACCAAATGCAGATGCAACTGACACTGAAAAGAAAAAAGACGAACCTATTGAGGGTGAAGTTGTTGAATAAAATATATAGATGTTTTAAAAAGGCTCCTTGCGGAGCCTTTTTTTATTACTGTTCTTCCGTTTCTATTAATTCCATTTCCATATTTACCACGTGGGAATCTGCTTCTTCTCTAATTCTTCTAATTAGGTCTTGAGCTGCACCAACAGTTCCTTGAGCTGCTTCAGCTAAATGCTCTGCTCTAATTTGTACATCTGATGATTTGGTAACTATCATTTCAAGGTCGGATATTACAGCAGATATTGCATATTGACTACTTAGGTAAGCACCGCAGATTTCAAATTCTTCTACTATTCTATCTATTAAGTTTTCAACTTCATTCGAAGGGAGTGAATTCCTTTCAAAACTCATATTCCCAATGCGAGCAAGAGCAGCCAAATTTCTCAGTTTTTGTAACAAAGGTCTAAGTCTTAATTCAGATTCAATTACTTCAGGTGGGAGTAAAGATTTATCAGTATCAGGAGCAAACAATGGTTCTCCGCTCCATAAGTTTAGCCTTGATAGCTCACTTTCAAGTACATCTGTATAAGGTCTAGAATCTGAACACCTTATTGCAACAACTTGGCAAAGATTAAATAACTGAAGCATATAAGCTTCGGTATTGTCATCCATTGTAGCTCCATATGCAGTCAGTGCGTTATTAAAATCACTCCTAATATCATCAGTGTGTTCAAGAGTTGGATGAGTCATAATGTACTCTAGTTTATCGGTCAACTTCTCTAGGGCTGTCTTTTTTAGGTCATTGGTTTCCCTATGTTGTCTAAGTAAGTTTATAAAATGCAACGTAACACCAGTTAACGTTACAGTTTCTAGGAATTCTTGCATAACTAGTTGTTGTGCAATTTGACTTCCGTTTGACATATAGATTTATTAAAAATTATGCTGCTTTTTCAATACTTTCACTACCACTCTTATTAGATTGTATTAAGAAAGTAAGTACGTTATTAAGTGAGTTTTCTAACTGTTTATCTTCAGGACTAACAAATTCATTAAATTCTAACAGTAGGTGATAATATTCTTTTAGTAGCAAAGCTAATTTACTATTATCTGTTAGTGTTTCTTTATTTAAAAGACTTTCAAGCAGTTTTGAAATATTATCTGTGAAATCTTGATAGTTATCTATAAATCTTTCTATAAAAAATTTATATTTTGTATCACATAATAGTAAAAGTTTTTGGTAGAGGTACTCGATGTCTGGTTCTATTGAACGTACTGTAAGATCGAGGTTTGAAGTTGGTTCTTCTTTTTCCATAATTTATTCAATTATAACCCATTTTTTTAAACAGTCACGATTTTTTTGATTCTTCAAATCTGTATATTTAATAAAAGTTTTACTTTCACTTTTAGTACCATAAATAATTTTTACTTCAGAAGTTTCTTCGGATTTTTCAGCTAATAAAACATCTTTTAAACATGCGAGTTCTTCTTTATCTGTTACTCCTCGAATATCAACTGTAATTTTTTTTGGTTCAGATAATATATTTGCATGTTCAACACTATTTATTATTATTGACTTTCTATCTTCACGCTCGTTAACAAGACCTCGTAAAATAAGTGGAGAAGATTCGTTTAAGTATTGCTTATAGTTTTCAAATGTTCTTGGGAACATTACAGCATCAACTTTGCCAGTCATATCTTCTAATGTAAGAATTGCCATTTTTGAATTATCTTTTTTTGTATAAACAAATTTAAATGCTGTAAGCATACATAACATTTTTATATTTTTGCCAGGTTTGGTCTCATCAATTTGATTTGCTGCTATGTAATCAGGAAATATTTCTACCCAACTAAATTTATGCAATGGATGTGTAGAAATAAATAAGCCCATGTATTCCTTTTCCCAATTCATCTTATCGTGATCACTTGCAGGCTCTACTTGTGGTAATAGTGTTGCATCAAAATACATTTTTTGAGGTTGAACTTCTTCTTCTGGAAAATCACCAAATAAATCTGTTTGATTTTCATCTTTTTTTCTAGCTTTTACATTTGCTTTTGCAAGTACTTCTGGCATTACTTTTAATAAAGCGTTTCTGTCCCCAAATGCTTCTAATGCACCAGATTTTATTAGTGCTTCTAATGCTCTTTTGTTTATAAACTCAGTTCCAACTCTGAATACAAGATCATCAAGGTTTAAATACTCACCATTGTTTCTTTCTTCAATTATTCTTTCACACGCTTTTACACCAACGTTTTTAATAGCGCCTAAACCAAATCGAATGGAACTTTCACCTTCGGGAGTAAAGTAAATATCAGATTTATTTACACTTGGTGGAAGTACTTCGTAACCCATTCTTCTAGCTTCTTGAATATCAATGGTAACTCTATCTAAGTTTTGCAAGTCCGAATGAATTAATGCTGTAATGAATTCAAGTGGGTAGTGTGCTTTTAAATAAGCGCATTTATAAGCTAATACAGCGTATCCTGCAGCATGAGCCTTATTAAAACCATAGTCAGCAAAAGGTAAAAGCATTTGCCATAGTTTCTCTGCAACTTCTTCTGAATAACCTTTATCTATAACTCCAGCTTTAAGTTTTGGTTCTTCCTTTTGCATTACATCAAGCTTTTTTTTACCTACAGCTTTACGTAATGAATCGGCTTGTCCCATGTTGTATCCTGCAATATCTACAGAAAGCCTCATTAACTGTTCTTGGTAAACCATGTACCCATTTGTAACACCAAGAATTGGTTCTAATTCCGGAATTAAAAAAGTAGGTTCTTTTTGTCCATTTTTTACTTTAATGTAGTCTGGAATGTACTTCATGGCTCCAGGTCGGTAAGCAGCTACCATAAAACATATATCTTCTTGAGTAGATGGTCTTAATTCTTTTAAATATTGTTGCATTGGGGGAGATTCAAACTGAAACACACCAATTGTTTCGCCTCTAGAAAATAATTCAAATGTTTGTTTATCGGTTTCAGGAATATTATAGAAATCAATTTCAACTCCATATTTCTTCTGAATAATTTCAATAGTTCTTTTTACAATGGTCAGTGTTCGCAAACCTAAAAAGTCAAACTTCATTAAACCTAATTCTTCAAGCCATGGTCCTTCAAATTGCACTACAGTTCTTCCACCACCACCAGATTCAAGTTGTAATGGTGCATAGTTAACAATTGGTCCAGGGGTAATTAAATGACCGCATGCATGTACGCTTGAATGCCTAGCCATGTTCTCAATCTTTTGAACCACCTTAGAAAGTTCAATTAATTTGGGATCGGATTCTACAAGACGTTTAAATTCTTCGTCTTCCTTCATCATTTTGTCTATTGTATATACTTTGCCGAATAGAACATGAACCATTTTAGATAGCTTATCTGCAATCTTTAAATCAATTCCCATAACTCTTGCCACATCTCTTATAGCTGCTTTCGTTTTTAATCTACCAATAGCTATAATCGCTGCTACTGCATCTTTACCGTATTTCTCTTCAACGTACCTAATAATTTCATCTCTACGATCGTCTTGAATATCCATGTCTATGTCAGGCGGTGAGGGTCTTTCAGGGTTTAAGAATCTTTCAAAGTAAAGTTCCCATTTAATTGGATCAACTTCGACTATATCTAAACAGTGTGCAGCAGCAGAACCAGCAACAGATCCTCTAACCCCCATTAATATTCCAGATCTTGCTGCAAACTTCATTATGTCTGAAACTACCAGAAAGTAGTCGTCGTAACCTTTGTCGTGTATTACTTCTAATTCATATTTAATTCTTTCAAAAAGTTCATCTCCTAATGCTTCTTGAGTGGTAGAGTAGTCGTTCTTTTTTAAATCATTGTGAAGTTTTTCGTATTTCGATGCATCAGTTTTATCTAGTTTTTTATATTTTCGTAAAGCTCCTTCGTAAGTTTGTCTTTTTAATTCTGATCCTGCAGTTTCACCTTCAGGAACATTCCAAAATCTTGGCTGTATTCTATCGAATGTAATTGCGAATGGTTCAATTTGCTCATCAATTCTTTGTGTATTATCAAGTGCTTCTTTACAATCTGAAAACTTAACTTCCATTTCTTCCGGAGAAAGTAGGTATGTGCCTTCATAACCATGCCTACAATCAGGTTCATCGATTAATTTACCGTCTTTTACAGCAAATAATACAGTTTGCACGTCCTTATCTTCTTTTTTTAAGTAGTGTGCATCTGTTGTGGCTACTAAAGGTATTTTATATTTATCTGCAAACTCACGTAACTTTATATTTGAGAACTTTTGAAGATTTATATTATCAATTGATTCTTCACCACTTGATGAATCTAAAGTGTCGTGAATTAAACTTTCAGTAAATCCACCAGTGAATTCATCACTGCTATCAAATCCGTGACGTTGTAGTTCAATGTAAAAGTTATCATTAAATGTTCCTTTTAAGAATTTTAACCAATCTTCGGCTTTATCATATTCTCTTCTTAAAATATGTCTAGATAAAGGCCCTGCCATGCAAGCAGAAGTACATACTAAGCCTTCTGAATATTTTTGAAGTGTTTCTTTATCAACCCTGGGTTTGTAGTACATTCCTTCAAGTTGGCCAATACTAACTATCTTTAGTAAGTTCTGATAACCTTGAAAGTTCTTTGCAAGTAAAAGTAAGTGATAGTATTTGACACCATTAACTGCTTCACGAATCTCGCGAGAAGATGGAGCAACATAAATTTCACAACCAATGATTGGTTTAACTTCGTATTCCTTTGATTTTTTCCAGAATTCTGCAACACCATACATAACTCCATGGTCAGATATGGCAACAGAGTTCATTCCTAATTCTTTTACGCGCTCGTAAAGTTTAGGAATTTTATTAACTCCGTCTAATAACGAATATTCTGTGTGAACATGCAAATGTGTGAATGACATTATTTCTAATTTAGGGTGATTCTTACAGTTGTTCCAACGCCTTTTGTGGAACGTACATCAATCCCTGCTCCAATTAAATCCAATAATATCTTAGCAGATTTTATTCCAACTCCAAAACCAGTTCCATAATTAAATATAGTCCCAGCTTTGCTCTCTTGAAAGAAAGGTTCAAATAATCTTGGTAAGCTTGCTTCATCAATGCCAATGCCATTATCTTCAATTTCAATTACAATTTTCCCGTCAACACTTAACATTCTTATAGAGACATGTGATTTTTCCCCTGATTTATGGAAATCAAATCCATTATTTATTATGTGGCCTAGCGCATCGGTCAATAAGGAGATATCTAATCTAAGGGTCTGGCTGTCAGATAAAGAATCATCAATTATAAAATCGATATCCCCACTTCCTAATTCAGACTTATATCGACCTGTAAGAATTGTATTTATACTTTTTACAATTTCTGACGCGTATTCCTCTTTTAATCTCGGTTGAGTTATTCCTGAAAGTAGGTTTAGGTATTCATTAGAAGATTCTGAAACTCTAGAAATAAATCTTGCATTCGTATCAATTCCACTAAATCTACGTTCTAAGTCTTCGGCTATGGCTACAGCTTCATCAGTGGTTATAGTAGGTGATTTTAGCTTTTTTATTTTTTGATTTCCTATGTATGCTGCAGTTGTTATCTGCGAAACTGATGTTGCTGAAAAATGCCTAAGGTGTGTTGTCAC
>CAYUKX010000004.1:0-34761 GCA_964445405.1 uncultured Candidatus Saccharibacteria bacterium | reverse complement strand
ATAAGCTATAGAACAAATCTATATGAATTAAAAAGTCAAGATAGTATAATTGCCTTAGTAATAGCTCATAATACCTGTAAATAATATGGATGACTTTTTTAGTAAAGATAAAGAATATGTTGAGACAGCGATAAAAATGGCTCGACAATCATATGATGAAGGTAGCTTTCCTGCAGGTGCAGTTATCGTTAAAGATGGAAAAGTTATAACAGAAACAACTTCAGCTAGTTTTCCCAAAATTAACTTCCATGCAGAATCAAAGGCAATAGATAATGCAATAAATGAACTAAATCAACAACTTACAGATTGTACTCTCTACGCTTCAATGGAACCTTGTTTAATGTGTTTATCAAGAGCTTATTGGGCGGGTCTTAGAAAAATTGTATTTGCAATAAAAAAAGAGTCTGTTCCTTACGAACTTTGCTATGAAAGTAATCATAACCATTACGATTTACTTGAGAAATTTAACCAAAAAATTGAATTAGTGCATATTTCAGATTTACAACTAGATGCTCTAGCGCCTGTTGAGAAATGGTTAGAGCAAAATTCTTAATTATTAACTTACTAAAATGAAGATTAAACTTTCAGAATTGGAGTCAGTCACACATAAAGCTATCTTAAAATATGGATATTCAGAGCAAGAGGCATTGGTTATTCAAAAGATTTTAATGTACGCACAGCTTAGAGGTAATAATCAAGGTGTAGTTAAGCTCATTGGTAAAGGGCTTCCTAGAATAGAGGACGGCAAATCACCTGAAATTGTAAAAGATACTCCAGTTTCTGTACTGATCAATGGAAATTATACTCATGCAATGGTTGTTATGGATCATTTGGTTGATTTATCAATAGAAAAGGCTCAAAAAACAGGGGTAGGAATCGCAGGTAACTTTAATACTTCTGAATCAACAGGAGCTCTAGGATACTATGTAAATAAAATAGCTGAGCAAGGTCTAATTGGAATTGCTTTTGCTTCTGCTCCATTCCAAACAACTGCCCCATACGGATCTAACGAGGCAAAATTCTGTACTAACCCTTTGGCATATGGAATCCCAACAAAAGATGAACCAATCATCCTCGATATGTCTACTTCAGCAATGGCTTATTATGGCTTAATTGAAGCAAAAACAGCGGGGAAGAAGGTTCCTGAGGGAACTGGTTATGACAATGAAGGAAAAGAGACCATAGATCCAGCTGAGATAATGTCTGGGGCACTAAAGACCTTCGGTGGGCATAAAGGTTCAGGACTTGCTTTAATAGTCCAAATCCTCGCTGGAGTTTTTGTAAGAGCCGATTCATTTAATAACGATAGCGATAATGCAGGTAACTTGGTAATAGCAATTAACCCCGATATTTTTATAGATACCGAAGAATTTAAAACTAATGTTTCAGATATAGTCTCAAAAATTAAGAATGCAAGACCATTAGATGGAGTTGAAGAGATTTATATTCCTGGAGAAAGAGGTAATGAATACAAGAATGAAGTATTAAATTCAGGCGAAATTGAAATTGAAGAGAATTTATGGAGCAGTCTAAAAGCTGTAACTTCTACTTAATAATTTATCAAACTTAATATTATGGAACTAAAAGATAAAGTTGTACTTATTACAGGTTCTTCTAGTGGCATCGGACAAACTACAGCAATTAGATTTGCAAAAGAAGGTGCAAAAATAGTGATTAACTATCGAGAGAATAAGGCAGGTGGAGAAAAAACAGTCAAAGAGATTGAAAAACTTGGAGCCGAGTCACTGCTTGTTCAAGCTGATGTTTCGAATCCAGAAGATGTCGAAAGAATGTTTGATGAGGTAATTAAAAGATTTAATACTGTTGATATTTTAATAAATAACGCCGCTATCCCGAACGACCAAGTCCCATATTTAGAGGCAGGCTATGAAGATATTGTATCTCTTGTTAATACGGATTTGATTGCTCCCATGGTTGTTTCTCAACATGCAATAAAATACATGCAGAAACAAGGCTATGGAAAAATTCTAAACACAAGTTCTATTAGAGGAGCAGAACATGGAGGTAGGTCAGTAGTATATGCTGCCTCAAAAGCAGGATTAAATAGCTTTACCAAGACATTAGCAAAAATGATTGCTCCAAGTATTCAAGTTAATGCGGTGGCACCTGGATTTGTTAAAACAAGGAATTATGACAAGATGACCCAGGATCAATTGCAAAACTTTATTGATCAAACATATTTAAAAAGATGGGTTACAGAAGAAGAAATAGCTGACGCTTTTATTTTCCTAGCAAAGAACGATGCAATGACTGGACAAGTTATTTACGTTGATGCTGGATTTACACTCAAATAAGTATGAAAGAAATAGAACGAAAATGGATTTTATCTAAACTGCCTGATGTAAGTAATCAAGTGTCAATACCTTATGAACGGCACTTTTTATTTATTGGAGAAGGTATAGAAGTAAGAATACAAAAGAAAGGTGACAAGTATGAGTTTGAAAGAAAAGTCGAATCAAACAACCTAACGAGAACAGGTGAAAAGTTTGAGATTACAGAAGCAGAATTTAATCATTTCAAACAGTATGCAGTTGGATCAATAGAGCGAGAAAGCTATATCGTAGAAGGTATTTCAGTCAAAGTATATAAGGGTAAACATTCAGGACTAATAAGAGCAGAAGTAGAATTTAGTTCGGAAGAAGAAGCGAAAAGATTCAAACCGCTTGATTGGTTTGGCGAAGAAATAACAGACTCTCCTATTGGGAAGGATAAGATACTAAGCCAACTTGGTAGCGAAGAGTTTAATCAATTACTTAGAAATTATTAAATATTGAATGAAAAATGTATTAATACTACATGGCACAGATGGGTATCCAACTGAAAATTGGTTTGACTGGTTAAAAACAGAACTGGAAAAAGAAGATTATAAAGTTTGGGTACCTCAACTTCCCGATTGCAGTAAGCCTAACATCTCAAAATACAATGAATTTATTTTTACCAATAGAGATTGGGATTTTAATGAAGAAAGTATACTTGTGGGACATTCATCAGGTGCAGTAGCGATACTAGGTCTGTTGGAAAGCTTACCCGAAGATACTGTCATAGATTCCTGTTATTTAGTAGGCTCATTCAAGGATAATCTTAACTGGGATGCGCTAGATGAATTGTTTCTTAAGCCCTTTGATTTTGAAAAAATAAGAAGGAAAGCAAAAAAGTTTATATTTATCCATTCAGACGACGACCCATATTGTCCACTGGAACATGCCAAATATCTAAGGAAAAATTTAGATGGAACATTGATACTCTTAAGAGGTCAAAAGCATTTTAGTATCGGAACAGCAGGTAAAGAATACAGTAAGTTTCCCTTTTTATTAGATTTAATCGTTAATAACTAATACTATGAAACTATACAGATTCAGTCCAATAAAAAATGAAGAAGAATTATTGGAGGCAATAAAGTTTATTCATTTTGCTTGTTATAAGCTTTGTAAACAATCATTCGGGGAATATCTACCAAACTCAGGTAATATTGGTGTATTTTGCCACTATAATGATGAATATCAGTACTTAATTGATGTTCGTAAGAAACTAACAGAAGCTTCTAATAATGTTGACCAAAAATATTTCAAATTACACAAACCTCTTATCATTTCAGCAGAAGGAGACGTACCAGAAACTACTTACACCCATCTTTATATCAGAAAGCCAGACCCATATCGTCATCATGTTGGAGATGTAGATTTTTATCTTGATGAATCAGAATATACAAAACTAAAAGAAGAAATGTTAAACGGTAAACAAGTTAAAGGTGCAAGAGTGTTTGAAAGACCAGATTTAGATATGATTGAGCTTTATGACCCCGATGTTGATGCATTGGGTTATGTAAGCACTAGTAAGATGACTGAGGTAGTTAGAGTTAAACAATCAGAAATAACGAAATTATAATTTTATTAACTAACTTATGAATAGAGATAATCCAATATGGAATCAATTTGATTTAGAGAATAATTTAATCAAAGAATACAATTATTGGACGCTTCTAGTTCGTAAGAAGAATGTTAAGTTAGGAAGTTGTGTTGCAATTCTTAAAAGAGAAGCATTTCCACTTTCAGAAGTAACACCAGAAGAGATGGCTGAATATGCCATTCTTACGAATGAAATAGAAAACTCACTTAGAAAGTCATTTAATCCTCATCTAGTTCACCACTTAGCATTAATGTTTATTGATAAGCACATACATTTTCACATTATTCCTAGATATTCAGAATCTGTTGAATTTGCAGGTATAAGTTGGGAAGATGACAACATTCCCGACCCACTAATTCAAAAGAGGGGCGAATTATCACAAGAAGTTTTGAATCAAATTAAAGACAAAATTAAATCTAATTTATAAATCATATGGGCTGGAAAGGAACAATCAGATCAATTAATGCATCATCAAATAGAGCTAACAGAGAATCCGTAAGAAGGCAAAGAGAAGCTCAACGTCGGAGATTATCTTCTGCAAAACAAGAAATGCGACAGAAAGCTGAAGAACTTGTAGAAGAACATAATAATTATATTAATTTCCTAACAAGCTTTCATAAAGAAATATCTGAACCAATTGATTGGAATGAGATTGAAAAGTGCGAAGAGCCAAGTAAACCTGAACTTTCAAATGAAAATGAAACAAGAGCTCGAAGTAAATATGAGAACTTTAAACCAAATTTCTTCAATAATATCCTTAAAAATGCAGAATCATCAAAAGAGAAATTAAAGAATAAAATTGAGACATCAAAACTGGAAGATAAAAGAATTTATGAAGAAAACTTAAAACAATACGAAAATGAACTCTTAACTTGGAAGGGAGATAAAGAAAAAGCAGAAAAAGTAAAAGCTAATGATTTTGAAGTAATTAATAAAATCTTAATTGAACTAAATCCTTTTTCTGATCTAACAGAAATGAAGATTGATACGAGATTAGTTGCCTGCGATTCAACTAAGTGGGTTATTGAATCAATTATGAATGATACTGAAATTATAAGAGGCTATGAGCGTAGTGTATTAAGTAATGGTGAACTTTCATCTAAGCCCATGACCAAAAGCAAAGTTACAGCTTTAATGGAAGATATATTCGCAAGTATTAACATAAGAGTTGCTAGAGAAATGTTTACACTATTTCCAGTTGAGAACTTGATTGTTAATACTAAAACCCTATCTCGAAATACAAATAATGGAAGATTGGAACCACAATTGGTTTTGTCGTGTCTTTATACAAAAGAAAAAGTTAGCAATATTGATTTTAATTACATTGACCCTTCAGACTATATAAAGACTCATATTAAATACAATTCTGGATTTAGAAAGACAAGTATAGTGTTAACTGAAGAGGTTAAAGTTTAAAAGTCTACATTCCTTCAACTAAATCTGAGACCTTTATACCTAAACCTGAAGCAATCTTACAGATTGTATCCAAAGAAACATTTGTCTGCCCATTTTCGATCTTACTTATATAAGTAACACTTATCTTAGACCTATAGGCGAGTTCCTCTTGTGTAAGCTTTTTATCATCTCTCCACTCTTTAACTAGCTGACCAAATTTTTTGTAATTACTTTTCATAGTTTTTGGATAAAAATTTAATCCGTTATAACTTATGAAACTATAGTCTTTACAAGTTCTACGCGCCATTAACTATAGAACTTGTTGTATAGTTAAAGTTACTATGCTAAACTTCATTTGTTTCAGAGAAAAATAGCTTTATTATTTATTATTTCATTTAATGTATGGCTAAAAATATCGCCGCTGATTCTGCCAGTTCAGCAACAAAATCCTTCTTTGGAGGGATAACAGGAACTTTGGGTGTAGTTGTAGGATTGATACTTATTCTATGTTTATGTTGTGGAGTAATTGCACTTATGACATCAATGAATAAGCCTTCAACAGATTCATCATCAAATTCGACCTCAAATACCAATACTTCGGAAAATACTGATGAGGCACCACAACCACCTAGAGAACCAATAAATTTAACCTTCTCAGGCAAAGGGAATAAAGATACTGAAAGTTTTACTCTTCATGAAGGTAGTGCAAAAATGACTGCTAAGACTACAGGTGGGACTTATGGAACTTATACTTCTATCACTTTACAGAAGGAAGGTGAAAATAGTTTCTTAAATGGATTAACTGGTGATAATTTAAGTATTTCTACAAAAACTACTGAAGATGGTAATGGAGAAACTACAGTTCGTGGTTTAACTGAAGGAACCTATTATGTAAATGTAATCTCTGGGGTGGATTGGACAGTGACAATCGCACAGGAATAATTATTCTTCGTTTAAATTAAGAGACCTCAGCAATGGGGTCTTTTATTTTCTAGTCAAATATCTATATAGAGGATTATAATCTAGCATATAATTTGATAACTAAGTTTATGAGGAAAGATTTACTCGAATCTATTCGGAATATCAGTGTTCTAGCTGAAGATTTACAAATAAAAGCTACTAAAGGTTTATTGGAAGATTCTGTAGCAGACAAATTTGAAGATGACTTTTATGACTTATTTGCCACAACAGCAAATCTCAACGAGCTAGATGAGGAATCACAATTAGAATTTAAAAAGCATTTTGCAACAAAACTAACAAGATGGAAAAAGGTGACACATTCTGTCTTTAATTTCGTAAGTGCAGAAGAAGGTTTAAGGATTATTAATTATAGAAAGGAATTTATTGATAATGTTCTTAAAAGAAACCATGTCAATTTACCAAATACAGGGTTTATTCAGATTGGGAAGCCATATGCAGCCAGAGAGCTGCTTAGAGATATTATTTCAAATGCTTCTAATGAGGTTTGGTTAATCGATAGATATTTTCATCCAAATATACTTAGGCTTCTAAGTGAAATTAAAGATGAAAACTCGCAAATTAAATTCAAAATATTGACTCATGATGTAAAAAATAGTCAGCTCACTAATTTGAAAAATAGTTTAAGCTTATTTCTGCTTCAATATCCTAATGCAATAATTGAGGCTAAGGCAGGAAAAATAATGCATGATAGGTATCTAGTTGTTGATAACATTAAACTTTTTCACTTTGGTCTCAGTTTTCATGATTTAGGGATAAGTGGTGACTCAAGTTGGAGCGAGAAAAAAGAACCTACAGAGATAAATCAAACCCTAACTGCCATTTCTCAATATTTCAACAATGGTATAACTATTATATAAATTTAATTAAACTTTATGCATTTTATTTGCAAATGGATTTTTGAAAATCTTTTGAATATTGATATTTGGACCGTTTTAACTGCCGTTGGAACTATTGGAGCTGCAATTGTAGCTGTAGGTATTCCATTTCTAACAAAGTATTTAGATAAAAGAGAGCTAAAGCAAAGAATCAAGATCAATCTCCCAATGGAAATATATACTAATTTTTCATCAATAACTGAAATGGGATTAATGGAAGTAGAAATGGAAGATATGCAATATACTTTATTTAATTCTAATCTGCACATATTTAATAATGATAACGTTTATAAAATACATAAAGGTTTGTTGAAGTTGTATTCTTTGTTTAGAATGTATCAGAGTGAATGGACAAGGGAAAGACCTCATTATACTTATTTTATATATGAAATAAAGTTTGGTGTTAAAGTGGAAGTGTACAAATTTTTAGATTTACTAGGCAAAGATGATTTAGGAATAAGAGAGTTATTAACAAAGTATTTACTAAATGAAGTTTCACTACCGCAAATAGAAGAAAGTTATACATTTGAAGACGGAAATAATATTTTAAAATTTTTAAAAGAAAAAGAGGAAACAGTTTTAACAAGAAGAGCAATCTTAAGAATTGGTAATCAAATGAGTGAAGAAGAGAAGTTCGCAAGAATCAATGAAGATAGAAGAATAACCGTTGAATTATTTGAAGAATACTTTGATAATAAATATAGAGATAAATCTCAACAAATACAGCAATTTTTAAATTTAAAATTGGAGGAATTGAATTAACTAGATTAAACAAGCTCCAATTCAACTTATATTAAGGTTATAATTGATTATATGATAAAAGCAATAATTTCTGACTTTTCAAGAACACTCCTATTTCCAAAAGATAAATCATACGAAGGTTCACTTAATCAACTTTATAAAGACTTAAAACAGAAAGATGGATTTAAATTCTTTGACTATTTCGAATGGAACCAGTTACTTGAGGAATTTTATGAGAAGTTGCTGCTAGAAAAGAAAATAGATATTTACATTTTCACTACTGAAAAAATTCAAGAAGATCCTGAGGTTTATCCCTATACTCAAAGAATTTTTAGTGATGTTTTTACTGTAGAAGACACTAATAATTTAACTAAGGATAACCCCGAAGCATATAAATTGCTTACAACTAGATTAGAACTTAGACC
Source organism: uncultured Candidatus Saccharibacteria bacterium (assembly GCA_964445405.1). Classification (GTDB taxonomy): domain Bacteria; phylum Patescibacteriota; class Dojkabacteria; order J137; family J137; genus Brojett037. The sequence goes on along the minus strand of CAYUKX010000004.1, from coordinate 26,417 downwards.
TGAGGAAATTCTATTTATTGATGATTCTGATGTTAATATAACTGCTGCTAGGAGTGCAGGTCTAAATGTAATTCAATACAGAAACATATCTCGATTAATTAATGATTTTAATAAAATAAATAGTTAAGATAAGGTAATTATCAATAGGAATCTGATTAAAGTATAAAAGGTCCATCTTTATCATATAAAATTATTCTTCCATCGTTAGGCTTTCTGTGTTTAACAATTTCTTCTTTATTGTCTTCTAAGTATTTAAAGATAATCGAAACATCCCAAAAAAAGTTTCGCTCACCAAATTTGCTACTCCAAGGAAGAGCTTTTATTTTCTCTGACTCATTTATGTGATATTTTATATCCTCTTTACTTGGCCACCACAGTTTTATTTTTTTGGGCTTACTTTTAACCATATGAATTATTTAACCAAATAGAGTTATAATCACTATACCTAGAATACATTAAATGGTTATATGGGACCTACTATAATTTTCGACAAATCAGCACTTCAAATGCTCAGTATAGATGAGTCTTGCTGGCTTGAAAATTTTTTTATTTCTAACATTACTCCGCTATTCTATGTTGAATCTCTTGCTGACCTTTCTAAAGAAAGCAAGGATAGTAGAACTGCTGAACAAATTGTTAGTGAAATTGCTGCCAAAACACCTTTGATGAGTTGTTTCCCTAATATCCATCACGGCAAACTAATCTACAATGAACTGATTGGACGTGAAGTACCTATGGATGGCAGAGCAATTGTAGCAGGAGGAAAATCCAAAATAACAGAAAAAGGCGAAACTCTCATCGATCATGATGAGTTTCCAGAGGCTAAAGCTATGTCTAGATGGCAAGACCAAAAGTTCAAAGAGTTAGAAAATCAATTTGCTCAATTGTGGAGAAAGGAGCTTGTAAACTTAGCTTTTGATAAAAAAGTTGCACTTGTAAAAAATATTTTGCCCTCAGATACTAAATATACCGATTTAGCATCAATAGCTAAATTTGTTAAAGAGTTTATAAAGAACGAACCTAAAGAGATATTGTATTTATTATTCGAGTTATTAGATATTAATGAACAATTTCGTGGACCAATTATTGCAAGATGGGATCAAACTACTCCCAAAAATCTTATGGAATTTTCACCATACACAGCGCATGTATTAAGTGTTGACTTGTTTTTTTATTTGGCCATCCACTTTAACTTAATTTCTGATGTTAGAAAAAGTAACAAAATCGATATTGCTTATTTGTATTATCTGCCTTTTTGCAATGTATTTGTCTCTAATGATAAATTACATACTAAGACTGCACCACTATTCATGAGAGAAGATCAAGTATTTATTCAAGGCAAAGATTTAAAAGATGCTCTTAAGTATTTGGATGATTATTATGAAAAACTTCCAGATGAAATTAAGGCACAAGGTGTTGTAAAGTTTGCACAATATCCTCCTGAAGAAGAAAACTTAGTTAGTGATTTGTGGGATAAGTATCTTACTCTATGGCGACAACATTTAGAAGAAGCAAAAAAGAAAACACCACTTTCGAAAGAAGAACAGGCAAAGATTGTAGAAGAAATGAATAGGATTAAAGAAAACTCAGTCCCATTAGATCACGAAATTACCTCCGCAGAAGCTGATAGTGCGATGTTTACAAGTTGGGTCAAGCCTCGTAAAGGAAAATGGAAACTATTTCCACCAGAGGTAGAACTGAATAAAAAAAGTCGTAAACCAACAGATATAGTGTAATGAGTGGTAGGGTAACTTTTAAATCTGAACATTCACTACAGAAAGCAATTGTAATCCTTGCTGTATAAAAGATTCAGGATATTTGATAATATTAATCCAGTTGGAAGTTCCAAAATCGTACCAAGCTTCCCGGTTTTAAATTTAGCACTTTGCAAAGTAATAAATTTAAAATTGGTATAAAAAAGAATGAGAACCCGGTTCGACAAAGAAGGTCAAGTTGAGACAAATGGATTAATGCAGTCGAAACTTCTGACCGCCTTTGATACCCTTTATGGGTGAATCCCTATCTCTCCGGTTATCCTAAAATATTCCCAAAAATCTTTTCTCTAAGAGAGTTCTTAATTCCGCAATATTTTGCTTCATTGTCTTGTAACCATAATCCACAAGCTCCATATTTCTTGAAAAATCTAAAGGTTCTACATCCTTCCCTAAATCTTTAATTACATAATCAGGTTTATCAATTAGGCTATTTAATTTATTTATCTGATAAAGAGCTATATTCATTGGTTCTAGAAATCTTTCACCTAATTCAAAATGATTTATCCTAAAATCTACTTTCCGCCTACCGGCAACTAGACCAAATACGAACTCTGCCCCTCTATTCTTAAGAAACTCAGTTGCAAACGAGGACGTAAAATCTCCATCCATATAACACTTACCACCGATTGTTGACGGGTTCATCAAAAAAGGGAAAGACATGGTTGCCGTAATTAGCTTTTTTGCGGAACCTGAAGAAAAAATCTCCATCTCCATTGTATCCATATTGGTAAGTTGCACATAGACGGGGAATCTTGAATCTTCTATTTTTAGATCCCCCACAAGCTCCTCGACCATTGATTCAAATTTCTGATCACTCCACAAGGCTACATCATGAAGGGAATCTAATCCTACTAACCGCTGGTGATGAATCTGGCTTGTAAAATTAATAATTCTTTCTATCGGTATTCCAAGAGCATACGAAACTCCTACGGCCGCACCTGCACTTGAGCCAATTATCATATCAACCTTTATATCTTCCTCCTCAAGTGCTTTTAAAACTCCAAGATATGCAGTTGTTCTTGCACCCCCTCCTCTCATTGAGATTGCTAACTTTTTTTGACTCATATTAACTTATTAATGTTATTAAAAGAACCGATACAACATATATCTTCCTGGCTGGAACTCTCCGAATGCAATAATTAGTATTTTTCCATTTTCAAATTTATAAAAGTATGGCGTCATGTATAGGTCGTCACACTTTGCTAAAACTGAGTTATATACACTCTCCCCTAGTTCACTTTTTACAGACTCAATGCTTATAGAATTACTTAAAATATGAGAAAGAGTAACAGTACTCCCATCTAATTCGAGCTGCGTTAAGTACAGCGCTTCAGTTTCTTGACCATCATAAATTAGTTCTAGATTAATATTGTTCATAATTATTCACTGTAACCTTTAGCCTGCAAGTTAAATGCCTTGTAATAGTATTGTCCTAGTGCAAGTAAATCAGCATGTGTTCCATTTTCCACAATTTTGCCCTGCTCTATTACAATTATTCTATCTGCTTTTCGAACAGTAGAAAACCTATGAGACACAATTATTACAGTTTTGTTTTTTATAAATTCGTAAATATTATCGAATATTGACGCTTCGCTTACAGCATCAATAGACGCAGTTGGCTCGTCTAATATTAAAACAGGTGAATCTCTATAAAAAAATCTTGCAATAGCAATTTTTTGCCATTGACCTGTGGATGGTCTTATACCACCATCGTATTTCTCACTTAAAATGTTATCTAGTTTATTAGGGTAATTATTAACAAAGTTTAAGGCATCTGAATCTTTTAAGGCTTTTTCAATATTCGGAATGCTTTCTTTTTTGCTTATATCACCGACAATAATATTTTCTTTTACGGATAAAAAGTCGTAGTTATTATAGTCCTGAAACAAAACCCCTAATTTTTTGTACCAATCAACCAAATTTAGTTTGTTTATATTAATTCCATTTATTAGAATTTCACCTTCGGTAACTTTATAAATACCTGTTAACAATTTTATTAAAGTAGTTTTACCCGCACCATTATGGCCAACAATTGCTACCTTTTCGCCTGCTTCAAGTTTTAAGTCAAGATTTTTAATTGCATAACTTTCTGAGCCTGGGTATTTAAAAGAAATATTTTTAAACTCAATGGCTGGTGGTAAGTCCTTTAAAACTTCATTGCCTTTACTATCTTCAGTTTGAACATCGAATAGTTCTTTTGAATCTTTTAACCTTACTGCACTTTCAGATAAGTTTGTTGTGGTAAATACAACAGTTTCAAGAACTCCCCTAAAATTTACGATTGTTGTTAAAAGGAATGTTAACTGCCCTATACTAATCTTATTGTTAAAAAGAAGTGTAAGGGCCATAAATAGTCCGATTGTAATCATTAAGGCATCTAGAACTCTAAATAAGCCTATGTATGTGAACCATTTATTTCTAAGTCCAAATAAAGATTTTAAGTAATCGTTCTTTAAGTTTTGGTATGTACTAGTAAAAAAATCTGATGACCCACTTAAATAAATTTCTTTAAATGTTGCAGGGTCATTCATGAATTGACTTATAGAACTAGTTTTTCTTTGTATTGGCGTATAGCTTTTATCTAACTTCCAGATTCTTTTTAAGTAGTACCTATTAGTAATAACCTTTGGTAATAACAATACTAGAACTAATGGCACAATTAACGGGGTGTAGATTAAAAGGATTCCGATAGCAGTGACAATGGTTGCAACATTAGCAAATAGTAAAGTTATATTTGTAAATTGACTAAAAAACAGTCCGCTATTTTCTTTAAATCTATTGATCTTATTCTGGATTTCTGGTTTTTCTGTTTGCTCTACTCCTAATTCATTAAGCTTTTCAAACAAAATCTTATTAGGAATAATCATTAACTTTTGTCTAAAGTAAGTTTCAGAATAGTTAATTACAACTCTAATTAGTCCTATAAAAACATAGTAACCAAACACAAGTATAGTTAAAGGTATAAGGCTAGACATATCTTTACCCTGGCTAAGCGCTTGCAGCGAGGTATCTATTAACCTCGATATTAAATAGGAATAAAAGAGCATTGAAACCCCATCTAAAACTGAAACAATAAAGTTAATTATTAAGAGTTTTTTTGAAACAAGAGAAAGCACGCGTAAGTTCCATAAGTAAACTTTTAGCATACGAATAACTTTATAATAAATATTGAGACAAGAAGATTATAATTCCAACTGCAAAAAAAATGTTACATGAATTCAATTTGTTCAAGGTAAGATTTAATTACAGACTCTAGTTCGTTAGGGGAGTTAATAACAAGAATATGATTTGCACCAGGAATTATTTTTATTTCTGAGTTTATAAGTCTATTCCTAAGATTTTCAGCTACTAAGGGCGGGAAGATTGAATCGTTACCACCATCTATAACTAATGTAGGCTGTATTATTTTCTTTAATAACTCAGTTGCATCGTATTCAACAACATTTGAACATACAAATAAATAACTTTTTAATGAGGCATGTAGAATATCTGACAAGATTCTCTTAAAATCAAAGTCTTCCGTATTATAAAATTCCTTAAATTTAGTATGGTATTGAATGTGCTTATCAGGCAATACAGTTGCAAGGGAGCTTAGAATTAATTCTAAAAATTCTGCGGAAACTCTATGGTCGCTAAAGAAAGGTAATTTATATGAGGTATCAATAAGTACTAAGGATCTTAGAAGATCGGGATAAGTTGCACTAAAATAAATTGAAATCATTCCTCCTAGGCAGTGACCGACTAAAACTGGATTTATAATCCCCTCATGATCAATTAAAGATTTTATGTCTTTAATGTGATTATCTAAAGAATAAAAATCTTTTTTTAAACCTCTTTCAGAAAGACCATGACCTCTTAAATCCATTGCAATTGTAGATACCCCTAGACTATCGAAGAAACGTCTTTCTTTTTCCCAAGCAGTTAAATCTCCGCCTAATCCGTGTACAAAAACAATCCATTTTGAAGGATCTCTTACCGTCTTATGATATGCAATCCTTGCCCCATCAAAACTATTAAAGAAATATCTCATACTTATGTTAAAAGAAAGTCGAATGTATTAGTCAGATTAGCATAAATTAACTACCCAGATAAGATTGTTAAAGTATGTATACTTTTAGCAAATTCATTTAGGTTATATAATTACACGAATCATCATTAAATTTTAAAGACTTTTATGCAAAAAATACTAGGCGAATTCAGAGAGTTTGCAATGAAGGGGAACGTTATTGACCTTGCAGTTGGTGTAATTATAGGAGCATCTTTTGGAAAGATAGTTTCATCTTTAGTGGCTGATATATTCACACCTCTATTGGGTTTGATAGTTGGAGGCGTTAATTTTAGTAACCTAAAGACAATCTTAAGACCTGAATATACAGATGCGGCTGGTGCAATTGTGCCTGCAGCAACGTTAAATTACGGAAACTTTTTACAGAATACTTTCGATTTTTTAATAGTAGCATTTTGTATTTTCTTAATGGTTAAAGGTATTAATACTTTAAAGAAGGCTCAGGAAAAGAAGGCAAAAAAAGAAGAAATAACACAATCAAAACAGGTAATGAGTAAACAAGAAGAACTGCTTAGCGAAATTAGAGATTTATTAAAAACAAGAAAATAACTTATTCTAATTCTGGAAATCCATTATCGGCAATTCGAACCTTAATTAGGTTTGAACTTGTAGTAATATTATTGCTTATACTTAGCTCTACCATACCTGCACTGCAGGCATTTGGTATTGTGCACATATCATCAAACACAAAGTTCCCCAGCGAATAGTAAATCATTTTGCCATTATATTCTTCGCTGTTTTGTAATACATGCGGATGACCACCAATTACAATATCTGCACCATTATCTATAAAGTATCTTGCGTATTCGGATTGTCTTTCGGAATTAGTTAACGAATATTCAATTCCCCAATGTGGAAATACAATTACAATATCGGCATTCGAATTAGCTTTTTCTAGAGATTGCCTAATTCTATCTTTATCAAAATTTGCAGAGCCCGGAGAATTCTCGTAGGCATCAGCAACCCAGTTTTCGATATCGTTAAATGCTAATAAAGCAATTTTTGTTTTATTGTGCAAAACATACTTTGGTTCAAAGGCTTCGTTAACGTTACTCCCTGCACCAAAATATAGAATACCTCTATCTTTTAAATTACTGATTGTATTTAATAAAGCATCAGCACCATAATCCATGGTGTGATTATTCGCGAGACTTACAATATCTACTCCATTTTGTGTGAGGGAATCTAGAGTACTTACTGGCGCATTAAAAGTATATAGTTTACTTGGGTTTTGGTAAGCATATTGATCTTGTGACGCCACAGTTTCTAGGTTTGCCACAACCAAATCGTATTTATCAAATGTAGATTTAATATTCTTAAAGGGATTTTCACCAGATTCAATTACTGAGCCAATGCTTCGAGCCAACATTACATCGCCTACAAATAGCATTGTAAATTCTGAATTATCTTGTGGGACCTGAACATATTCATCTTGAGAAAAAGAAACAGGAGGAACAATTAAGTTAGTTGAACGGATTATATTAGGTAGAACAGATTTTAGTAACAATGCAAAAATAACTACTAGAACTATTATCAGACTGCCCTTCAATATTTGTTTCTTGTTATTCATAGACATTTATAGAAAACAGTTTATCTGTTAATATCTTTAAGTGCAAAGCAATTATGAGCAAATTAATTGATTATATAAAAACCAATATATTAAATTTAACACAACAAAGTGTTATTTTAGTAGCCGCATTTGGCATTGCAGTTTCCCCGTTTGTTGTTGATTACAATACTCTACCAAAAGGCTACGAACTACCTAAGGTCTTTTTTTACCAAGCAGTATGCATAATTATATTAGTATTGGCGTTTATTGCTGCAGCATTAAAACAAAAGAATAAAACTAAATTCAAAGTCCCAAAATCTTTGTATGTAGTTTTAATAACTACAGTGCTATTTATATTATCTGCACTACTTTCTAAACACATCGAGGTAGCAATTTGGGGAAATTCATTTCGGTTTCAAGGTTTGATTACATACTTGCTTTTACTTTGGGCAACTTATGGTGTTTATTGCAATATTTCATATGCAAATTGGCATTTATTATCGTTAGGCTTAATATTCTCTACCGTTATTCAAAGTGCTTCGGCATATAATCAATTTACTGAACTGGCAAGAATAAACCCTGATTCTATATTAGATGGTGTTTGGGTAAATGGAACTTTTGGTCAGGCAAATTGGTTTGCAGGTAGATTGTTATTAGCAATTATATTATCTGCTTACTACTTAGGGCTACGACTACACAGAAATTTAACATTAAGATTAATCTTTAAATTATATTTTGCAATTTTAATATTTATCTTTATAGCTGTATTAGGGCTTACACAATCGGGTTGGGGAATGATTTCTGGTGGATTTGCAATTGCATTAATAATATTTTACGAATTACTACCAAGAAAAATCTTTATTGCTTTAATATCTATTGGAATTGTATTAGCTGCAATTGGCGCAATAATATTTGTTAATTCTGGGCCAGAATACAACTTAAGAATTGATATTTTAAATTCAATACTTACAATCCTTAACCAACCATTTAATGTTAACCAATTAAAAATATTAGCTCTAGGCTTTGGCTTTGATACCCTAGGGGAAGTATTTAGGGATTACGGTTTAATAAAAGGGCTTTTAGTAGATAGAGCTCACAATTTTATTCTAGATATAATTATTCAAAATGGCTTTATTGTCCTTGGAATATTTACTGGTTTAATTGTAAGAATTTTTAGAAATTTATTTAGCAATAATAAAAACAGAATTTTAGATTTTTCCTTTATTGTAATTATTGCGTGGATGTTTAGAAGTGTAATTCACGAAAACGGGATAGTTAATATTGTAGACTTTTTATTCTTCTTTGCTATTACAATTGCTTTCTCTAGCAAAAAATTACATAGCCTCGACAGTATCAATTCCAAGCAAAGCTAAGCCCTTTTTTATAACACTTGAAGTTGCGGCTGTTAGTGCTACCCTACTCTCAATTAATTCATTATTCTCAGCTTTTAAAACTGAATGTTGATTATAGAATTTATTAAAGCATTGAGATAATTCAAATAAATACCCACAAACTAAGTTTGGTGAATAATTTATTGCAGCTTCTTTTATTACATCTGTAAAGCTTGCTAATAATCTTAATAAATCACTTTCCTCTGGTGTGTTGTAAATGGCTTCTAGGTTTTGAGGTACAGCAATTGTTTTACCAAACTGTCTTAACATTGAAGCACATCTTGCATATGTGTACATTAAATATGGACCTGAGTCACCTTCAAAAGAAAGCGAGGTTTCAAAATCAAATGCTGTATCTGTGGTTCTACCAACTTTTAGAATGCTGTACTTTACTGCCGCGACTCCAACCTTTTCAGCAACTTCTTGTTTTTGTTCTTCAGTTAAATTATCGTTCTTAATCTTTTCAATTACAGAATCTCTGGCATCGTCTAAAAGATCATCAATGTAAATTACATTACCTGCTCTGGAGCTCATTTTGCCTTGACCTTTTATACTAATAAATCCATAAGCAATATGATTGAATTTTTCTAGTGGACCAAAACCTAATTGATTCGAGATTGCGAATACTTGGCTCATTGCTAAAGACTGCTCTGGGCCAATTACCCAAAAGATCTTATCAGGGTTAAATTTATCGATTTTCTTTTTAGTTAATGCAAGATCCTGAGTTATGTATAAAGATGTTCCATCTTTTTTAATAACAATAGTATCTGGAATTTTATATTCCTTTAAATTAGTTACAATTGCCCCGTCGGCTAGTTTTACAAATATGCCTTTTTTAAGTCCTTGTTCAACAATATCTTTACCTTCTTTGTAGTGTTCGTGTTCATGCCATACATAATCCCAATGACTGCTTAATCGCTCCAAGGTCTTTTTTTGACCAGCATAAACGTAATTTAATACTGTATGCCATAAATCCCAAGTTAAGTTGTCTTCTGCTTCCCAATCAACAACTAATTGTCTTACTTTTTGTTCAACTTCACTGTTTTTAAAATCTTCAGATGCTTTAACATACATCTTGTCCATGAATTTATCAGGAGTAAGATTTGCATCTTCTGGAGTCATCCATTCGCTTTTATTGTTAGACCAATAATTTATATCTTCGGTTAATTTATTCGAATCTTTATTGGCAAACTTTAAATAGCCCCACATTAATTTTGCGATGGCAATACCACGATTATTATCTATGCAATCTGTTACCACATCTGCCCCTGCTGCCTTTGCAATATTTGCAATAGCCATTCCTGTAACATTATTCCTTAAGTGCCCTAAGTGCATTGCTTTATTAGGATTAGGGGAAGTGTGCTCAATTAACCATTTTTGATTAATAGTTTTGGTTTCACCAAAATTAGGATTGTCTAAAATTTGAGATATTAATGATTTGGTAAGGGTTTTGTTTATATAAAAGTTCAAAAATCCAGGACCTGCAATTTCTACGTTTGATAATTCAGTTGAATCTTTAAAAAGTTCAATTATTGCATTTGCCAATTCAATGGGATTTTTGCCTAATAACTTGGCACTCTTTAATACAATATTCGAAGTTAAATCACCATGCTCTTTATCTTTTGGAACTTCTAGTATAACTTCTTGGTCTATACCCAAAGTTTTAAGATATTCCTGAATTTTTTGCTGAATTATTTGTCGTGTGTCCATATTGCAGATTATACAATATTATTACAGTTTATTCGTACTTTAGCGCATCTATTGGGTTAAGTTTTGCTGCTCTATATGCTGGATAGAAGCCAAATACAACTCCAATACTAACTGATACTGATACCGAAAGAACAATTGCATTTACCGAAACTCCTACCGCAAAGCCACCAACTAGTCCTATTAATACTCCCATAATAATTCCTAAGACCATTCCAATTAAGCCTCCACTCAAAGTTAATACAACTGCTTCAATTAAAAATTGCATTAATATGGCATTTTGCCTTGCTCCAACTGCTTTCCTTAATCCGATTTCTCGCGTTCTTTCACTAACGGACACAAGCATAATATTCATAATTCCAATTCCACCTACTATTAAAGAAATACCCGCAATACTTGCTAATAAAACTGTAAATATACTAGTTATGCTTTCTGTTAAGCTAAGAATATCCTTTGAGCTAATTACAGAAAATGGGGCCTTTTCTATGTCTCTTAATTTAAAATACTTTAAAAGTGATTGTTGTATTTTACCCGTAAGTGAGTCTATTTGGTCTTCATCTTTAACTTTTACGACAATTTGATTTAAGTTTTTTGTACCAGTTATTAAATTTGATAATGTATTTAAAGGTATGTAAACGGAATCGTCAAAGTTGCTATTTCCCTTTTCTTCTAACGTGCCTACAACTTTAAACGTTAATCCCTTAATCTTTACATCTTTACCTAATGGATCACTTTCACCGAATAAAGAATTTGTAATAGCTGACCCAAGTACAATATTTCGTTTTACTTTAGTTTGATCATCTTCGCTAATTAATCGACCTGTATTTAAGTTTAATTGTCTTACATTAAATACAGATGGTGTTATTCCGTACACACTTACATTTTCAGTTTTTGATTTATAAAAGATTTCTTGTGAAGATGTCGATTCTGGAGAAATTTCTTCGATTTCGGGGAATTTAATCGTGTTATCTAAAACATTTAAAATTCTATAATCTAGCTTTGAATTTAAAGATGATATTGCTGAAGCTCTTGATCTAAAAGCATTCGCAAAGTTACCCGATGTAATTGTAATCGTATTTGAACCTAAACCCTGTACCTGCTCTAAAATAACTGACTGAGCTGCTTGCCCAATCGATAATGCTGCAATAACAGAAGAAATACCTATTATTATTCCAAGCATAGTTAACAATGCTCTGCCCTTATTTGCTCGCATTGAATCTATAGCTATTTTAAATGTATCTTTTAACATATTTATATTATTTGACCGTCCTTAAGTCGAATTATTCTCTTTGCATAAGCTGCAATGTCTTCTTCGTGAGTTACAAGAATTATTGTGTTGCCCTCTTCATTTAGTTTTTTAAAAATATGCATTATCTCTTGGGATGTAACTGTATCTAGGTTTCCAGTTGGCTCATCAGCCATTATTATAGAAGGGTTCATTATTAATGCTCTAGCAATTGCTACTCTTTGTATTTGTCCACCCGAAAGTTGATTTGATTTATTATTTATCTTTTCTAAAAGCCCTACTTTAGTTAACACTTCTGTTAATCTTTGTTCTTTGTTTTCGATGTAACCATATAAAGTTGGCAATAAAACATTGTCACGAACATTAATTCTAGGTAATAAATTGAATTGTTGAAATACAAAACCTACATCTTTGTTTCTAAAGGTTGCTAGTTGATCTTCTGAATATTTACTAATATCTATACCATTTATTGTATAACTGCCATGTGTAGGTGTGTCTAATGCACCTAAAATATTCATTAAGGTTGATTTCCCACTACCTGATGGTCCCATTATGGCAACAAACTCGCCTCTTTCGATTACTAAATCTACACCTTTAAGCGCTTTAAATTCATTGTCCTTATTTAAGTTATAGGACTTTGAAATATTATTAAGCTCAATTAAATGTTCTATTTTTTCTTGTGTTTCTTTTACTTTCATCTTCCAAAAAGGCTCAGTCTAGCTGGCTCAAAATTAGGTTCTACAATTTCATCACCTTCGCTTGCTCCTGTAGTTATTTCTACGTATTCATCTGTTGTTAAACCTGTTGTTACCTCTTCTTCTTTAATCTCGTATGTTGTTTTTTCGGAATCTGTCCAATTTATAAATTTAAGGAATTTTTTATCTTCTTTTTCAACTACATAACTTTCTGGAACTGATAAAACATTTTCAGCAGTTGCAGTTGTTATAACAACACTAGCAGACATTCCTAGTTTTAAAAACTCTGGAATTGCAGTCGGTTTTACAATCACTTTATAACTTACGGCAGCACTTCCAGAAACAGCATCTGGATAAACGGCTTCCACTTCTCCATCAAATTCATCTTCTATTGATAATGCAGAATAAAGAATCTTTGATTTTTGACCAGACTTTAAATCTACAATGTCATTTTCATTTACAAGTAATTCTATTTTATAAGATGATTTATTTACAATTACAACACCAGCAGAATTAACTGAACTAACAATATCATTTTGTTTATAATTATATTCTGTAACAATTCCAGCAATTGGAGCTTTAACTTCAGTATTTATATTTCTACCATCGTTTGTAGTTAGAACAGCCAACACATCATCTTGATTAACCTGATCACCTACTTTATATCTAACTTCGGTAACTTTTAAACTAGGAGCAAAGTACACAACTCGTTTGTCAACTCCTTCCACGTATCCATCTGCTGATACCTTTTTTTCTACATCTCGAATTTGAACTGTCTCTATTGTTAAATCTGCAGTTGTTGATTGTCTGTTGCTACCAATAATTAACAAGGCTGTTACAACTACTAAAAGTACCACTAAAACAACCACTAGTCGTTTGTATTTTTGAATTTGTAAATTTATTGATTTCATAATTTTAATTAATGGGTATGCTTATAGTGTACACTTTATTCTGAGTACAGACAACGAATATGCCAGGTATTACTTAAGGTTTTAAAGCTTTTTCTACTGCTGCTTGATCAGAAAATGGGTACTCTGTTGTACCAAAGCAAAGTGATTGCTCATGACCTTTACCTTCTGTAATTACAACATCTCCTGGCTTTGCAATTCTTAATGCAAAATCAATTGCGTCAAATCTTGAATCCACAGTTTCTTGGTCAAAGGCAAATATTAGTTTGTCATCTTGAAGTATTAAGTTTTTTGGATTGCTAATGTATTCAATATATTCTTGATTGTTGGCAAATCTTTTTATTAGTCTGGCACCAGATCTTATTGCACCTTCTATTATTGCAGTGTTAATTTCTAATAGACTTTCAGTTCTTGGGTCTTCGCTTGTAGCAATTACAACATTACTAAATTTTGCGGCAACTTCCCCCATTGTAAATCGTTTTTCTTTATCTCTTAAACCTGCAGATCCAAATACAGCAGTTACATTCTTTACACCATTTATTGCTCTAATAGATTGTAAAGATTTTTCGAGTGAGTCAGTGTTATGGGCAAAATCTACAATTATGCCAAAAGGCTCAGTCTGCAATACTTCCATTCTTCCTTTTACACCTTTAAAACTTGAGAATGCTTTGGCAATATTTACAGGTGTAACACCTAGTTGTTGTGCAACTTTAGCTGTGGCAATTGCATTATCTATATTGTATTCTCCAAGTATTGGAATACTAAATTTACTGTTTGAATAATCGAAAATAATACCATCAATGGTATTTTGAACATTTGTAACTTCTTGTACTTTAGAATATTCAATAAAGTTTAATGGGTTTCTGGTTTGTGAGTAATAGTATTGTCGTAGATAGTCGTAAGACTGTTTGTCATCTTTATTAACAATTAACTTGCCGTTGGATCTTAGTTTATCGATTAAGCCAGCCTTTGCTTTTGCATATTCCTCCCATGTACCGTGCCAATCTAAATGGTCTCTTTTAATATTTGTGTAAACCGCAAAATCAAATTTAAGCAAGCCCAGTCTGCCTTGTGCTATAGCATGTGACGATGTTTCAACTACAACATACTCTATATTTTCTTCATACATTTTTCCTAAAAGATTTTGAAGATCTTTGGCATCAGGAGTTGTTACATGTAATCCAGTATCAATTTTTTTGTTGCCTGCAATTGCCTCTACTGTAGAAATAAGACCTACATTAAATCCATTCTCCCTTAAAACATGAAAGATCATGCTTGCAGTTGAGGATTTACCTGAAGTTCCAGTTACTGCAATTAATTTTAAATTCCTTGATGGGGATTTTAATTTAACTGATTCAACTTGTGATTGAACAATATGGAAAAACCTTTTTATTGGTCTTTTTATATAAATTTCTAAAAATCCTTTCATAGTTATTTTATAAGAAGATTATATGCATTAAATAATAATGCAGCATATGATAATGTAAATATTACCACCGATATCCAAAATAATACCTTTGTAATTAATACCTCAATTCTATTATCTACTCTTACTAGTGAATTCGGTATTAATAAGCCTAAAATTACACCCGTTATTAACCCACCAAGATGAGCCCAATTATTGATATTAAAGCCAGGCATTAACCCAAATACAAATGCAATAAAAACAAAGGGCAACAGGTCTCTTGTGCTAAATGGTAAATCTCGCCCAAATCTATTCTTTCTAAAAGTCCCTCCTAGTAACAAACCTACTAAAGCAAAGATACTGGCCGATGCGCCCAATGAGAATATATTCTGATTTAATAATAGTGATACTAAATAAGACATCCATACTCCTCCAATTCCACCTAATACATAAGTTGTAAAAAGTTTTTTGCCGTCATAATAGTACTCTACCAATTGCCCTATTCTATATAAGGAAATTATATTAAAAGCAAAATGAAGTATTTCTATGTGGAAAAAATTTGCAGTAGTTAGTAACCACCAACTACCAGTTGTTATTCTTGTGGTTATTTGTCCACCCATAAGATAGAACAGGTTATTATCAAAACCTACTGAGCTATTTAATAGGAATGCAATTATAAAAATTACAACATTCAATACTAATAGGAAGTTTAGTGCACTTAATTGTATTTTGATTTCAATATTCACAAGTTTTAAATTACAAAACAAAAGATCTAACTTTCGTCATCATTTTAGCAAGCGGATCCTTAGTTTTGAAAATTTGTTTTTGAGATTCATCTTGAGATTTTTTATCAATGAATGTGCCTATTCCTGTTGCCTTTAACTTTGAAGGAACTCTGTATTTAGGATTTGCAACAGTTTCAATCTTGGCATTTTTAGAGATTATGTAACATGCTAGTCCTTTCTCTCTTTTTAGAATATTGTAGTCAATTGTAGATTTTTTGTGGATTGCAGAAACCTTAGAGATAATTAATGGTACTGAGCCAGTATTTACAAAAGTGTAAAAATATCCACTTGGGATTGCTAATTTATGTCCCTTCCGTAAAATCAGTATTGATAAATCTTCTACTCCTGTATCAAATTGCCATTCATCTTCCTTTTCTTGATTCTTCTGCATAATTGCAGTTAATTCACCTTGCAATACTTCAACAATACAGTCATATTTACCTGGATTTTCGTCCGAATAATACACATGCGTTTTCATGTATTCTATTCCAAGCAGTCCGAATGGAATATGCATTAAATCATAAGATACACCTTCGGTATCAAAACCTTTGAATGTAATATTTCTTCTGTGTGTATAAACAACCTCTGGGTATTTTAAATATTTATTTAAAAGCACAGGAACAATCTCGGAGAGTTTAACTTTATACTCGCCTTCACATTCAAGTTCGGGTGAAAGTATAAATGTAGAATTATCGCTGTCAAATTGGACTGGGAGACCACAAACATCGTTTAGGTCAATCATATTTTAACTACTTAATGGCTATTGAAAATTTTATGCTATAAAATTCGTGATAAATCCATTATATTTAGCTAAATTCTTTTTTGTCAAACGAATCGTGAAACGCCATACTGCATGGGCGTCTAAAAAAATCAAATATTCTTAAGTTCTTCCCAAATCTTCTTTTGCTTGGCACTTAATTTTTGTGGAACCTTCACAATTATTTTCACAAATTGATCTGCGTTACCACTTCCTCTAAATTTGGGACCACCTTTTGATTTTAATCTTAAGACCTGTTCACTTTGGGTTCCCGCAGGAATAGTTACAAATACATCTCCATGCACTGTTGGAACTTCGACTTCTCCACCTAACACTGCAGTCACAACATCAATTTCCTTATCCATATACAAATCATCTCCTCTTCTAATTAAAACTTTATGTTCTTTAACTTCTACTGTTACAAATAAATCTCCTGGTGTTCCTCCATTTTTACCATAATTTCCTTGCCCACTAAATCTTAAAGTTACACCATCGGGAATACCTGCAGGAATTTTTAAATTGAATTCTTCTTTTTTGCTTATTAATCCATCACCTTTACAATTAGGACATTTTTCTTCGATCATTTCGCCTACTCCGTGACAAGTTGGACATGTGTTAACAATTTGCATTCGTCCTAATAAAGTATTTTGAACTTGTACTACCTTGCCTTTACCTTCACATGTTGTACATTTTTTTCTTTTTCCATTTTTGGCACCACTTCCACTACAAACATCGCACTTTACATTTCTTTGATAATTTACCGATTTATTTGTTCCAAAAATTGCTTCTTGAAATTCTATTTTAACGTTGAATTCTAAATCAGCACCTCTATTGTCTCGGGGTTCACTTTGTGAACTACCGCCAAAGCCTCCAAATGATGATCCGAAAAAGCTACCCAATAAATCTTCGAAACCACCACCTAGTCCGCCTTGAAAACCTTCAAAACCTTGAAAGTTACCAAAGCCACCTTGTGATCCACCGAATGCCTGAGTTCCAGCAAAGCCATATTGATCGTAGGCTTTTCTCTTTTGTTCATCGCTTAGTATTTCGTAAGCTTCTTGAACCTCTTTGAATTTAGCTTCGGCATCAGCTTCTTTATTCTTATCAGGATGTAACTTTTTTACTAAAGTTCTATATGATTTTTTTAATTCTTCCTTGCTTGCGCTTTTAGACACACCAAGTACTTCGTAATAATCTCTTTTTGACATAGTTAAAATTATATCAGCTAGCAGTCAACTTAGTGAAGTGATAAAACAAATATTGCAAAAGGAGCAGTTTTGCTGCTCCTTTTTGTATGGGTCTATAATTTATTTACGACCCAAGACCGCCAGTGATACTGGCATTCCTTTGCCTGCGGCATGGGGTTTGAACCACATACCTCGTCCCATAGTTTTTTGGCGATCGGGTGTAGCCTTGCTATATCGGCTTCATTAGCATAGCCACCACCCCGGTCAATGTTCTCAGCAAACAAAAGAACCTCGTTTGCGGGAGAGATCAGCATCGTGAATTCCACTGTGGACTTTTCATCTCCACAGGTCACGTTGCCCAAATAAGTACCTCCTGCCTTTTCAAGTCGGTACACCGCAGAAGCTTTCCAGAACCTCTGCCTGCGCCAACTTTTTGGAACTCCAACTATAACACTCTGCACCTGCTCCATGATGCATACTCCATATATTATACGGTGATGAATTATACCGTATGATTTATGGTATATAATAAATTTATTAAAAGTTACACTAAAACTATGTATATTCCCATTATAGTTGCAGCAACAAGACCTGGTTCTTATGGACTAAAAGTTGGCAAAGCATTACAAAACTTAATACAGGCAGAGCACCCAGAAATTGAAACTGATTTAGTTAGCCCAAACGATTTTAAATTAGAATTTGATAGTAATGTTCACCATGACCCAAAGTTTACTGAACTTACACTAAAAGCCAATGCCTTTATATTTGTAATATCCGAATATAACCACAGCTACCCTGGTAGATTTAAAACTTTACTAGATTCTGAATTTAAGAATTATAGCGGCAAATATGCATTACTAGCAGGGGTATCAGATGGAGTTTTTGGAGGAGCAAGGGCATTAGAATCAATACTTCCTGTACTAAGATCTTTGGATATAAGAACAATTCGAAAAGATATACCTTTTAGGGAAGTACAAAATCTAGTAGATGATAATGGCAACTTTACTTCTGAAGAACAAGCGACAAGATCAAAAGATTCAATTAACCATCTGCTAGAAGTAATCAAAGCTTAACAATTTCATCTACAATTGTTTCTGCTTCGTTGAACTTTCTTTTTAATTTAATATCAGATTCTCTTGGCTGAAAACTTAGTAGTTCGTCTAGACTTTCATCTAGCTTGCCCCAATCATCAGCAATGTATTTTATTTTAGGATCTCTAAGTGCATATTCTATATTCCCAAAATCATGAACACCAATATACCTTGTAAATATTGCTTTTTTATTGAATAGCTCAATTTCCATAACTGTTGTCGCACCTGGCTTACCTATAATTACGTCACTGCAATTCATATAGTCATACATATTATTTACAAAACCCAAAACTCTTACATTTTTATTATCTTTATACCTTTCTTCTAGTAATTCTCGGTATTCGTCTAGCTTACCGGCAATAATTACCGTTTGAATATCTTCCCTTTTGCTTAATTTCGCTATTGCAACTTCAATAGCTTTTGTACCTAAACCTCCGCCAGTTAGCAGAATTATAGGTAATTCACTACTCAGCTTAAGCTCTTTTATAACTTCTTGTTTAGGTCGGAATAATGCAAGCTCGGGCTTTAAAGGGAAAAATGGGTATATAATTTTATTAACATCTACGCCAAAATTTACTAATGTATTAACCGCATCTGGAGTTGGCGATGTTACTAAGTCTGCTCTTTCATCTGCCCATGAGCGGTGCATTGTAATTAAATCTGTTATTACAACTACATATTTAAATAATGCTCCTTCTAACTTCATTTGATTAACTATAGTACTTATTAATGGGTATGCAGAAATTACTATATCTGGCTTTTCTTGTTCTATTATTGTTTTTGCAGCTTTATAAATAAGACCTAAAAAATAGGCCCTGTATACTTTGTATCCCACAAGTGTATTCGTAAACTGCCAAGTCGCATTACTAATTTTTTCATAAGCTTTATTTTGTGACAAAAATTTATAAGAAACATCAGCACTGTTAAACGGCTCAACATCAGCTTCTTTATAAATATCTATTGTTTTTAGCTCATAGTCTTCTCCGTACTTTGTTTTAAATACAGAAGTAATAGCATCCGCTGCAGATTTATGTCCGTTTCCAATATCTGCAATTATTATTAGGACCTTCTTTTTCATATTATTTACTGAATCTTCTTATTAGCTTATAAATTCCTACTCCAATCGCAGATATTAATACTGTAGTTGCTAAAAAATTTTCAATTTTTCTGTTTTCTACATAACTATTCTCTATTTCCTTACCTTTAGTTAGTAATTTATAGATATCTTTTACTATCATCTGTGATTCATCAAAACTTCTCCTTTTAAAACTATTTGGCTTTATAAGCTTCATGTTTAATAACTCGTTCACTGCGGGTTCCAATTTTCTTGCATCATCACCAATGTATCTGAACTTAGGATTCCTTATTGCATAGTCTATGTTTCCGACTTCTTGTTCGCCAACTTTTCTTGTTAGTACTGCCTTTTTATCGAATAGTTCGATCTCTAGAATTGTTGCTGGACCAGGCTTTCCAATTATAATGTCACATGCATTTAAGTAGTCTTGAATATTATTTATAAACCCAAAAACTTTAATTCTTTTATTGTTTTTGTATTTCTCTGTTAACTTAATTCTGTAGTCTTCAACTTTACCTGCAATTATAATTAATTGTAAATCTTCTTTTTTTGATAGATTATCAATTGATTTACCTAAAGTTTTTATTCCTGCTCCTCCTGCTGTTATAAGAATCGTTTGTTTGTTCAAATCAAATTCTAGTTCATTAAAAACTTCTGACTTATTTCGGTAATGCTTAAGCCTTGGGTTTATTGGAAACAAAGGATAAATTATTCTATTGTGGTTCACCCCAAATTCAGTAAGTGTTTTAACGGCTTCTGTTGTTGGACAAAAGATAAGGTCAGCATTTTTATCTGCCCAGCCACGATACAAAGTAATTAAATCAGTTATTACAACTACACTTAAAAATTCCATCTCCTCTCTCATTCTCTCTAATACCATGCTTACTATTGGGTGCACAGAAATAACCAAATCAGGTTTCTCTTCCTTTAATAGTTGTAATGTTGTTTCGTAAAGTTGAGTGACATTGTAATTGGTAAATACATCGTAAAGGTATTTTGTATTTGTGATTTTAAAAACAGTGTTATTTATTTTTTCCAAAGGTTTACTTTTGGACATTGTCTTATACAACTCATCAGTTTCATTGTATGGCCAAAGATTAGACAATTTAAATACATCTACTGTTTTGACTTCTATATCGGGGTAAAGTTTATTAAAAGAATCTGTTAGTGCATTAGCACCTGACCTGTGACCATTTCCTACGTCTCCAATCGCAATCAATATTTTTTTATGCATACGTAAAGCCAAATTTAATGTATATATTATACTTTTAATTTGCTATAAATAGATGAAAATTACAGCTTATGATATCTATAATAATACCTACACTAAACGAAGAACAGTACCTGCCTGTTCTTTTGGACTCCTTAAAAAAGCAAACTTACACAGACTTTGAAGTAATTGTTGCAGATGCAAATTCTCAAGATAAAACTACCACTAAAGCTCTTGAACTAGGAGCAAGCGTGGTAGTTGGCGGAATGCCGGCCGTTGGAAGGAACAATGGCGCAAAGGCTGCTAAAGGTAATTTATTATTATTTTTAGATGCTGATATAAAATTTCACGATACATTTCTAGCAGAAATTATTACGGAATTTAATAATCGGAAACTAGATATTGCAACCTGTAGAATATCTAAAAATGTAAAGAATAAGTTTGCCAAAACAGTTTATGTACTTGGTGGCTTTACAGACAACATAAGACAGTATACAAATAGCCCTATTGGGACTGGTGCATGCATTTTATTAAAAAGAAAAGTTTTTGATGATTTAAATGGTTTTGATGAACAAAAAGTTCTTCAGGAAGATTGGGATTTTCTTCAGCGCGCTGTTAAAAGTGGTTATAAATTCAGGATATTAAAGAATGAAATTGATGTATCTACTAGACGTTTCGATAGACAAGGGTTTATACGTTTAGCAACTGGTGCACTGGTTGGAATAATATTAATTACTGCAGGCTTTAAAAGTGCAAAATTATTATCAAGACTTTATGGCGGCTGGGGTGAACATAATCAAAAAAAGAAAAGGACTATGCCTTTTCGACGATCACAAAATGACTAATCCCAAAAAAATGTAATGGAGTTTTTTCTATTGCATGAAAAAAACTTTGTATTAGTTTACCCACAAATCCAAATTTTCTTACTAAACCATCGAATCCAGAGAATACGTGTGAATGATATACAATCCTACCCCCAGACTCCGTAATTAATCTTTTTATATCTCCATTTGAATAATTACGTACATGAGGAGCAAATTTTTTGTAAATTGATTTTGGTAACCAAGGCAAGAATGGAATGTTGCCCCAGAAATACTTACCATTTAAAAACATTCCATGAGTTTCAAATGGCCAACCTCTGTTTGGGGTAAAAAACACCATGCAGCCATCGTTATCTAATACTCTTAAACACTCTTTTAATGTTTGTAAGTCATCTTGTACGTGCTCTAAAACTTCGTTATGAAATACAACATCAAAAAAATTATCCTTAAAATCTAAATTTTCTCCAGGACAGTTTTTGATATTGTTTAATGGTATTTGTAAAAATTTATCGGACTTGCGTTGTTCTTCTGTAGCTTCAGTGAGTGTTTTGTGAAGTAATATAACTTGCTCATTATCGTATTCACTACCGTAAACGTTCCCTGGTGTACTAACTTTCGCAAATTCTCGTAACCAAACACCTTCTCCACAACCCATATCTAATATTATTTTATTCTTCAAATCTATTTTAGATTCTATTAGATCTAATCTTCGAGCAAACCCCATAGAAAAAACACTACCTGGCTTGCCTAAGTGTGCAAATTTTGTTTCTTTATCCATTACTTTCATATTTTTAATATTAGCATTAATTTTGAATTCAGTTTTGTAAATTACCACTTGTTTTTTTGCCTGTAATCTATGATAGAATGGACCTAAAGACGTTATTTCAATTTAAATGGCAAGAAAAAAACACGTAACTTACGATAGTAGAGAAACCTCTACGGTTATTGGATTAATTAGTTTATTACTAGGAATATTCTTTTTAATAACTTTATTTTCCTTAACTGACAACGAAAATAACTTATTCACACAGGCAAGAGGATTCTTTGGATTCTCTACAGTGGTAACCGTTATTTTTCTATTTTCTTTAGGAATTCATTTTCTTGGTAGTAAATTACCATTTACATCTCCTAAAAGTTTAGTGGCACAAGGTATTCTAGTATTTTTAATACCTGCTCTACTTACTGCATTTGCAACAAGTGAACGAGAATTAAATAGAGGTGAACAAGGTTTAGGTGGCATTATTGGTAAATTTATAGTTCAAAATATTTTTGGCAGTTCATTCCCTGTCGATTCTGGCACTCGAATAATTTTGTTACTAGCTGTATTAATTGTTGCACCAATCGCAATCGCAATGAGCATAAGCGACATAATCGATAAAATCGCAACATTCTTTGGTTGGATTGCAAAGGCTTACAACTTTTTATTTAATCGAAATAGCAATGACGAAAATGAAAAGCAACCAATGGTTCCAGAAAAAGCAGCAAGACTCGGTGATTTTAATGATTTAATTAAACACAAAAAAACATTACCTGAAAGACGAAAAGATGATGATGACGATGAAATTAAACCATTGCCAGTAAAAAGAATGCAAAGTGATAACAGTAATGTAGAAATTAAGGAAGGTGAATTAGGAATAGATGGTTTAAAACAAGATGATTTAAAGTATCCAGGTTGGAAGCTTCCTCCATTAAGCTTATTAATTCCATATAAAAAAGCAAAAGCTCATGAACCAGCAATTGATCAGAATGCAAGAATTATCGAACAGATCCTTGCAAGTTTTGGAATAGAAGCTAAGGTTGAGGATTCATTTATTGGTCCTTCTGTTATTCAATATGCTTTAAATATTCCATTAGGTATTAAAGTTGCCAAAGTTTCTACATTGAGCGAAAACATTGCACTTGCTTTAGGAGTTGATTCTAAAGCAGTTAGAATTGAATCCATTCCAGAAACAACATACTTGGGAATTGAAATGCCAAGATCTAAAAGAGATATGGTTAGATTCAAAGAAATTATGGAGTCCGACGAAATGGAAACAACTGAGTTTGCTCTACCTGTTCCAATTGGTAAAAATATAGATGGAAGTTCAATTGTTGCAGATATTCAAAAGATGCCACACTTATTAATAGCTGGTGCAACTGGTTCTGGTAAATCTGTTTTAACAAATTCATTTATTGCATCTATATTAATGAAGAAAACTCCAGATGAAGTTAAATTTATTTTGGTTGACCCAAAACAAGTTGAGCTTTCTGATTACAATGGAATTCCACATTTACTAACACCTGTAATTACAGATATGCGACAAGTTGTAAATGCATTACAGTGGGCGGTAAAAGAGATGGAAATTAGATATACAAATTTAGCAAGAGAACAAGTAAGAAATATTATAGGGTACAATCAAAAGAAAGGCTTTGCTGCAATGCCATATATTGTAATTGTAATTGACGAAATGGCTGACATGATGATGACTGCAAATAAAGTAGATGCCGAAACTGCAATTGTTAGACTTGCACAAAAAGCTAGAGCAGTTGGTATTCACTTAATTCTTGCGACACAAAGACCATCTGTAAACGTTATTACAGGTATTATTAAGGCAAATATTCCTGGGAGAATTGGTATGAGCGTTACTAGTTCAACAGATTCAAGAGTTATATTAGATAGAATTGGTGCTGAAAGCTTATTGGGCTATGGAGACTTACTTTACAAAGCTCCTGATAAACCAAAATCAAGTAGATTACAAAGTTCATTTATTGATCAACAAGAAATTATACATATTGTAGATTTCTTAAAATCTCAGGCTCCAGAAGTTGAATATGTTAACGAAATTGTTGCTAACCAAGCACCTGAAAATGAAGAAGGTGTTGGTAGTCTAGATGAAAGTGAATTTGGAAACTCAGGTGATATGTTAGAGCAATCTATTAGAATAGTTGTTGCTAGTCAAAAAGGATCTTCATCATTTTTACAAAGAAGATTAAGAATTGGATTTAATAGAGCTGCAAGTTTACTAGAAGAACTAGAGGAATTAGGAGTTGTAGGCCCTGCTAACGGCTCCAAACCTAGAGAAGTACTAATATCAGACGCCGATGCATTTATTCAGAGCTTAAGGGGAGAATAAACAGATTTATTAAGTTACTAAAAGGGCTACTTTATGTAGCCTTTTAATTATCTACTGTTACTGCAGGAAGGAATCCTGAACTATCTTGAGTGGACTCAGTATTAGATAATTGGTTTATATATCTAGTATCGGAAGTTATATGTTTTTCAAGATTTTTACTAAACAGTGTTGAACGTTGGTACTCTATTAATGTTGTATCTATGTTACTTCTTGCACCAGAAAAGTTTTGATAAGCTTCCCATGCAACTGCACCTGCTAAAAAAAGCACTCCAGTTATTATTAATATTATCCAAGATCTATTCATAGTTAGTTACTTGTATCTGATGTATTGTAATAGTAATACTCTATTTGAACATTCAAAACATATTCACCATGAGTAACTCCACCATCTGAGTCAATTTCCTCTTGTGATTTTCTATCTAGGGTAAATGTAAGAATGTTTAATATTCTTCTTGATTCTTCGATATCGTTAATTATATTTTGCAACGCACTTTGCGAACCTTCCACCGAAATATTTACCTGTTGTGATTTTATTTGCTCTTCGTAACCAAGTTGTGTAAATGCTACACTTGGGTTTTTATTAAATGATATTTTTGACAAAAAAGAACTATTTGAAACACTTATCGAATTAACTAAATCAATTATTGAATTCTGTGATGGTTGCTTTGGAAAAATCTCTTCAAAGTAACTAACAACATCTTTTTTTGAGTCGTACTCTTTTGATAACCCCTGAGAAATGCCTAACTTATTACTTAACTTTGTAATTACTAAGTCTCTTTTTCCATTCTCCTCATTTTGAAATGTAAAGGCACTGTATGCAGGCAAAATACCAACCATAGCCATTATTACAATAAATACAACAGTAATAGCTCCAACAAAATAACTTTTATTCTGCGAAGTTGCTAATAGGTCATTTAATCTTTTGTTTACGTTTCGGTATCTTTGAGGCATATTATTGTAAATCTCCCCTTTTGTAATCAGATATTGTTGCTACTAAAGCATATTGCCCTGTAGACTGTAAAATTTCTTTTTGTTCAAGTGATAAAGTATCTACAAAAACTGAAGAAAATGTACTAGACGCTTTTAATTGTGTTTCTAGATTCTGTACCGCACTTAAATCGTCATAACCTAAAATACTTACTCTATTCTTTTCGGCTGTTACTGTTAATTGAATTCCTGGATTTTGAATATATGAATATATTTCATCTAAAACTTCAGTGTATTCACCAGAATTCTTCCATAATTTTAAATAGGCACTATCTCTTCGTTGAATATCTCTAAAGATTGGTTCTCTTTGAGATGCATAAAAACCTAGCTCACTTCTAAGTGTGGCGATCTCTTCATCTTTTGATCTAGCTTGGGTATCTACAATTACTTTTGCAACAAATGCTGCAACAATAAGTAATTCAGTTATTAAAATTACAACTCTTGCCTTACCTAAGATCCAGTCGTAGGTTTTATCCCAGAATGTAGCGGGCGGTTGTACGGGTTTTAGTAAGTTGAATATTCTATTCTTTTCCATTTGTAAACTTATGTTTGTTTTTTCCTAACACTATATTAAACTATATTAGAATAGATTTAAACTTGAGTTAATGAGTAATGTACACACTTACCACTTTCCTTTTTTAAGCCATGA
>CAYUKX010000003.1:4906-43090 GCA_964445405.1 uncultured Candidatus Saccharibacteria bacterium | reverse complement strand
CAAAGAAAGAGGCTAATAAACAAGCTAAATAATCATTTAGTTTAGGAATAAATGTATAATATCCTTATCAAAGGATTACTGTTACGCCATGAATCGAAATTCAATTCTTTTTAAAATTAAGAACACAAAGTTATACAATTCAGCCTTTTTAATATTTAGAAACCTAAGTACCAAAAGAGGCTTTAATAGTTATAAAAAGAATTTTAGTTTTCAAGTGAATAGAGGTGGCTTACTTCTTATAGTGATAATTTCCGCGCTTATTCTTTTTATCGGCTTTAACCTTTCTCGATACTCACAATTAAACTTTTCGCCTTATCTTGACCCCTCTGAACTTGAAAATCAGCCTTTAATTTTAAACGATGCCAGAGAGATAAACACACTTCTGATCGGTTTCGATGATACCCAAAATTCGTATAAATTCATAAATATGATAGCTATTATTTCACTAGACTATCAAAATGCTACGGTTAAAACTTATAGTCTTAATCCAAATTATATTGTAAATATAAATGGTAATAGCGTTACTCTTAGGGCAGCGTTTAATGTACTAACTAGTTCAAACAGCGAAAAAATGAAAGACCTTCAAGAGTTAATTGAAAACTTTTCTGCGGTCCGAATTGATAGATACATCGCTTTTGACTATTCAGATTTTGATAAATTGGTTCAAGCTACAAACTTAACCATTAAATCCGATAAAAGTTATCGGTTCGGAGATACATTTATCTCTGAGGGAGAAGTTCTTTCTGGAAATAAATTAAACGATTTTGTTACGTTTGAATCAATTCCTGATGATGAGGCTATTGGTAGACAGTCAATGTTTCTGAAAGAGTTACTTGAAAACTTTAGAGATAAGTTTAGTCTTTACAGTTACTTTTTAAACGGCACAGAATTTAGCCAAGTTATACATACTAATTTTACGAAAGATGAGTTCATAAGATTTATTATGAATGTTTCGAGCACAGATAGTTCTATTCTTACAGGTTTAGCTTCTGAAAAGCTTACACTATCAGATTTATCGAAGTTAAATAGAGAAGAGGGGATAGTATACAGCGATATGCTTTTAGACGAAGACCTTTCTCAGTTATTTAGGAATATATCTATTATTAAAGAACAATCTAAACTTGAGATCTTTAATGGAACTGAAAAGTCAGGCGTTGCATACAATTTAAAAAGAAAATTTGAGAATACTGGAATAACTGTAATTAAAACGGGTAACTATCCAGATTTAGTTTCTCAAAATATTTTATATATACCAAAAAATAATCCTGATAATTTTACTAACACTATAAGATTAATAAGATCAATTCTTAGGGATGATCTAAAAATCGTTTATGGTGAATATAAATTTAATTATTCGGGAGATATGATTTTAGTTATAGGTAACAATTAATTATATGTCAGGACATTCAAAGTGGAAAACTATAAAGCATGCAAAGGGAGTACAAGATGCTAAAAGGGGGGCTATATTTTCAAGAGTCTCAAAGGATATTATTATTGCAACTCAATTAGGCGGTGGGCCAGATATTAAGTTCAATACTTATTTGCGAATTGCTGTTGAAAAAGCAAAGGTTGCAAATATGACTACTGAAAAAATTGAGAAAGCTATAGCTAAAGGAATGGGAAAAAATGATGGCGATTCCTTATTAGAAAAAACTTACGAAGTTAATGGCTTTGGAGGGATCATAATTTTAATAGATTGCGAAACAGATAATTCTAATAGAACAGTAGGGGAGTTAAAAAACATAGTGAATAAATTAGGTGCGAAATTAGTTCCAGAAGGCTCATTATCGTGGGGCTTTAATGAATTAGGAAAGATTATAATTGAAAAAATGGATAACATAGACGAAACTTTACTAAGCATTATTTCAATTGAAGGTGTAGTTGATGTTGAAAATGATGATGGCACAATTACTATTTTTACTAATCGTGAAGATCTAAAATTTGTACTTGAACAAATCAAAGATAGTGTCAAAGATTTTAAATTTGTTGAAGCTGGATTAATAAAAGAAGCAAAAGATAAGAT
Organism: uncultured Candidatus Saccharibacteria bacterium; assembly: GCA_964445405.1. GTDB lineage: Bacteria > Patescibacteriota > Dojkabacteria > J137 > J137 > Brojett037. The sequence goes on along the minus strand of CAYUKX010000003.1, from coordinate 41,067 downwards.
TGATGTTAGTGAAGAAATTTACAGAAAAAACGAGGAGCTAATTGATGAAATAAAAAATCATTCCGATGTGGTATACGTATGGGATAATATTAGTTAATTAATATTATCTATATGAGAGTTTTGGGAATTGATGTGGGATTTGCTATTACTGGCTGGTCCATAATAGATAAAGATCCCATGTATAAAAATGGAATGAAATTAGTTGAGTACGGCGCAATTATTACTACAGCCGATGATCAGTTTGAAAAACGATTAGCTATTCTTCACCAGGATTTAGATAAAATTATTAAAGATTTTAAACCTACTCACATTGCAGTTGAAAGTTTGTTTTTCTTTAAGAATCAAAAAACCATAATAACAGTTGCCCAGGCGAGGGGTGTTATACTATTAACAGCACAGCTAAATAATCTTGAAATATTTAATTATACTCCTTTGCAGGTTAAGACAAGTATTACAGGTTATGGAAGAGCCGAAAAAGCTCAAATTCAAAAAATGGTTAAAATGGTATTTGGTCTAAAGGAGGCGCCAAAGCCAGATGATGTTGCAGACGCTATCGCAATTGGTTATTGTCATGTTAATACATATAGAATTATTAAAACGATATGATCGGATTCATTAAAGGAAAAGTTATTGATATTTCTAAGAATGAATTAGTAGTACTAGCTAATGATTCAGTTGGTTATAAAGTTAATATTCAATCAAATGAAAAATTCTTATTGAATCAAGAAGCTAGCCTGTATATTTATACATCTGTAAAAGAAACTGAACTTTCTTTATGGGGGTTTACAAATAAAAATGATCTTGGATTATTTGAGTATTTAATTTCTGTTTCGGGGGTAGGCACAAAAACAGCAATGACATTAATTGATGCAAAGGGCTTTGATTTAATTATTCAGTCTGTTGTTTCAGGAAACCACGAAGAGTTAAAAGTTAGTGGAGTAGGTCCAAAAACTGCTCAGAAAATTGTAATAGAGCTAAAGACTAAGTTAGCTAAGTTTGCAGAAGACCTATCTGTAGAAGTTAATATCACGCAGAATGGTAACAGAAAGGTAAACCTTTTATTAGACGATGCAATCGAAGCTCTTACTTCGTTGGGGTATCGTGAGCAAGATGTTAGAACTGCCTACAATCAACTTGATGAATTACAATTAGAATCTATTACTGATTCTCCAAGCTTAGTAAAATTATTGCTTAAAGTAATCTAAAATGACTGAATTTACTGACCCTACAGCTAAGAATGAATCAGAAGAGGTACTTGAGACTTCCCTAAGACCAAGTAATCTGGATGAAATAATAGGTAGAAACCTTGAAAAGAAAAATATTCAGATAATGATTGATTCTGCCAAAAAAAGAAAAAAGGCTTTAGACCACGTACTATTTCATGGGCCTCCTGGATTAGGTAAAACTAGTTTCGCACACGTTATAGCAAAAGAGATGGGAGTTCCTATTCATATTACAAATGGTTCTGTTCTTGATAAGGCTGGCGATTTGGCTGCCATATTGACGTCCTTAGAAGACAACTCAATATTATTCATAGATGAAATCCATAGATTACGATTGCAAATTGAAGAGATACTTTACCCCGCAATGGAAGATAGCGTACTCGATATAGTAATCGGTAAAGGGCCTAATGCAAGAACATTAAGATTAGATTTGCCTAAATTTACAATAATAGGTGCAACAACAAAACTATCAATGATAAGTGGTCCATTAAGAGATAGATTTGGAATGTCATTTAGGCTTGATTTTTATACTGACGAAGAACTTAAACAGCTCGTTATGCAAAAGGCACGTATGCTTGGGGTTGCTATTGACGTGCAAGCAGCCTTGGAGATAGCAAAAAGATCAAGGATGACCGCAAGAATAGCTATAAGAATATTAAAAAGAGTTAGAGATATGTCAATCGTTGATGGTAAGGAGTTTATTGACGTTTTAACAGCTAAAAAAGCATTAGAGCTTCTAGAAATTGATGATAACGGTCTTGATATTCTAGATAGAAATATACTAAAAGTTATTATTGAGCACTTTAGTAATCGGCCTGTGGGTTTAAGTACACTTGCGGCGTCTTTGTCTGAAGAGCCAGAGACAATTGAAACAGTTTATGAGCCCTTTTTAATTAAAAAAGGTTTATTAAAAAGGACACCAAAGGGTAGAGTGGTTACTGATAACGGTTTAAGAAGCTATGGAGGAAATCATTTGCTAGATGTAGTAGAGTGAGATTGAATAATTTATAATAAGATTTATGAAGAAATTAAAAACACTAGATACAAGACAAAGAGCAGTACTTTCCGTTACATTATTAGGAATTGTATTCTTTTTATTGTTGAGTCCAATTTCAACAGGCATAGCTGAATTCATCCTTCCTCCCTCAGGGTTAAACAATGTAAACATAGTGCAGAAGTCCAAAGAAATTGACCTATCATGGGATAAGGCTAAGGAATTAGATGTTACTGGGTACTTTCTGAGTCTTAACGGGCAAAGAATTACAGATGAAAGATTGAACGGTAGAGATGTGGATAACTATGCTATATATGACTTAGAGCAGGGTAAGGATTATAAAGTAGGGATAGGCAGTATTGACTCTAATGGAAATATATCTAACTTAGCTCAGACTACCGTAACTACAAAGGATCGTAACTCAACATACGTTCTAAATGTTCAAGAAGATGGCAGCGAAAACACTAGAAGAACAGCAATGTTAGCTATATTTATGTCTGCACTGATGTTTTTACTAACCAACTGGGTATTATTCTTTAAAGTGAGTGGCAAAAGACTTTTCACAGTTTCTTTCTACCCAAGTATTGCTTTAGCGCCTATCAGCATTTTAAGTTACTCTCTGATTTTAACCATAGACAACAGCATATATAAAACACTTTTTGCCCTAGGAGTTGCGGCAGGATATATATTTGTTAGCTATCTTTTAGTGCTAACCGCTAATATTTTGAATGGTTCAAAAGTACACGGACAATTACCTTTGGAACAGGCAGCTAAGGCCTCGCAATTTATAGTAGGGCTTATTTCTACCTACTTGATTATGATCTTCACTTTTAGCTCCAATTCTAATTTATTGGTTAAGTTTGCTCTAGTACTGGGCTTTGTGTTTTACTTTACATATTCATCACTTTCTTCTATAAAAGAGCTTCAGGAGTCGAATATTTTGCTTAGAACAGGATCTGTAGTGCTGACAACACTAGTAGCAATGTTAGCTATATCTGTGTGGCCAATAGAGAGCATATACTCCATACTGGTAATCGCAATTATCTATTACATTATCTTTAACGTAGCTTTAGAAGTTCGTGGAAATGTTGGTAAGTCACTCTGGGTAGAGTACGGTGTCTTGGTAGGTTTAATCACACTCCTGCTCGTTACGAATAGTGTCTGGGGGATTAACGGAACTATTATTTAATTCCTAGTGTAAATTTTTGAAAGTACATAATAAGCTACAAATCGGCTAAATATAGATTTACTTCCTTTTGTTAATAGAATTGTAAAGTTTAAGAATACTTAAAAAATCACGGCGTAAATACAGTCTTACTACATATAAGGGATATTATACTCAGTAAGATTAGTCCCTTGGAAAAGAGTGGTTTAAGCTACTCTATTGTTTTGTATTGGTACTTTTATAAGTTCGTAATAAGAATTAATTTAGCTCGAATAATAATTATTTTTTGAATTCCTTCTATTTTTATTAAATTCGTTTTTTCTGAAATATCCTCTTTTTAACAAAAGTCATATTAAGGGTAAAATTTGTTATTTCACTCTATTCCATTCAAATCCAATAATAAAAGATGCCTTGTTACTAGCCTTCAAAAAACAAACGGGCTTAAAACGCATTTAAACTCGATATCTCTAAAAACGAGAGCAGGTAATGCATTGCGACACTATAAAGCTAAGGATTGATAGAAAAGGCAACATATATCAGTAAATTTTTGTGAATAGACAAACAACTAGTTAAAGAATCAATTATTTTAAATTATTACAAATAAGAATATATTTAGAATACAGTTACTGAGTATAATTTAGTTCCAGAGATATAAAAAAATCCCGGTTATTAGCCGGGATTCGATTTATTCTTAAAAAGCAGTTCTTAAATTATAGTTGCAGCTGTAACAGTATCACCACCTTTAACTCGCATTAAAGTTACTCCAGATGTTTGTCTGTTTCTAGATGGTAATTCATTTGTTGGAATTCTTACAGCTTGACCCTTAGAGCTTAAAATAAGCAATTCTTTTTCAGGGTGATCTAAGATTCTTGCTACAACAAGATTTCCAGTTTTCTTATTTACTTTTGCGGCGAATATTCCAGATCCACCACGGTTTTGAATAGTAAATTGTTCTAACGTTGTAACTTTACCAAATCCGTTTTCAGATATAGTAAGCATTAAATCTTCTTTTTTCCTTACAACATCCATCGAAATTACTTCGTCTGTATCCTTTAATTTAATACCTCTAACACCCTGAGAAGCTCTTCCTGTTTCCCTTACGTCTGTTTCTTTGAAGTGAATAGATTTAGCTTCCTTTGTCACCAATAGAATCTCACTTTCACCGGTTGTTGGTTTTACCCAAACAAGATCATCACCATCAGTTAATGCAATAGCTATTAAGCCATTAGATCTTATATTGTCAAAGTCCTTTAATTCAGTCTTTTTTACAGTACCTTTTTTAGTAGCCATAAATAAGAACTTATAAGCTTTTCCTTCATTTTCCCTTTTTCCTTCGCCTTCTTGAAGAATTTCTTCGTCAAGAATATGACCGTTGGCATTTCTAGTTAATACAGAAGTTACTAATTCTCCCTGAGAAATGTTAGCTAAATTAACTAAAGGTATTCCCTTTGCTGTTCTAGATGCTTCTGGAATATCATAAACTTTTAATGAATATACTTTACCTAAATTACTGAAGAAAAGTATCTCATCGTGGGTAGAGCAACTAAATACGTGTTTTACAGAGTCCTCTTCTTTTGTTGTTTGAGCTTTAACACCTACTCCACCCCTTTTTTGAGATTTGTAAGTATCATCTTTTACTCTTTTTATGTAGCCCTGTGTACTTATAGTTACAAATGCTTGTTCTTCTGTAATTAGATCCTCTTCGCTAAATTCATCAACGTCACCTTTGTATACTTTAGTTTTTCTATTATCACCATATTTTTCTTTCAGTTCTAAAAGCTCAGTCTTTACAATATTTAGTACTTTTTCTGGAGTATTAAGAATTGATAATAAACTTTCAATTTTAGCTAATACTTCTTTATATTCGTCCTCAATTTTTTGTCTTTCAAGAGCAGCTAACCTTCTTAATTGCATATCTAGTATAGCTTGTGCTTGAATATCACTTAGCTTAAATCTTGTCATTAATTCAGATTTAGCACTTTCAGCATCTTTAGATTTTCTAATAATGCTAATAACCTCATCTAAATGATCTAGTGCAATCATTAAACCTGCAAGTATATGTTCTCTTTCTCTTGTTTTTGCTAAGTCGTATTCACTTCTTCTAATTACAACTTCTTGTCTATGTGTTGTGAAGAATTCTAGAACCTCTTTTAAGTTTAAAAGTCTTGGTTCGTTGTTAACTAATGCAAGCATGTTAACGTTAAAATTCTTTTGTAGTTCAGTATATTTATATAGCTGATTTTGAACTGTCTTAGGCTTAGCATCCTTCTTTAGTTCGATTACTATACGAATACCTTGTTTATTAGATTCATCTCTTAAATCGCTAATACCTTCGATTTTCTTGTCTTTATAAAGTTGAGCTATTTTAGTAATTAATACAGCTTTATTTACCTGAAAAGGTAGTGCAGTAACTATAATTCTAAATTTGCCGCCTTTAATTTCTTCAATTTCTGAAATACCACGCATTAGAATTCCACCTCTACCTGTTTCGTAAACAGTTGAGAACTCTTTCGCATTATAAATGTGTGCACCAGTAGGGAAATCAGGACCTTTAATTTCAGTTAATAAGTCTTTTACTTCAAGTCCAGTTAGGAATCTATGAAATCTATTCTTAGGTAAGTTAGCTATGTCCTCTCTTTTTAGTAATGCTTCTTTGTAGTTTAGATTTATCTTTTCTAATTCCTTTGAGTCCCATGTATTGCCGTCATCAATCATTTTCACAATCCCGTTTACCAATTCTCCGAGGTTATGTGGAGGAATCTTTGTGGCCATACCAACAGCAATACCCTCTCCTCCATTCAATAATAAGTTAGGTAAGCCAGCGGGTAGTACATTTGGTTCTGTTTCATGACCGTCGTAGTTTGGAACAAAGTCTACCGTTTCCTCTACTCCTTTTAGCATTTCGTGGCCAACTTTATCTAGCCTTGCTTCTATATATCTGGCAGCAGCAGCTGGGTCTCCGTCAATGGAACCAAAGTTTCCTTGTCCATCAACAAGAGTATATCTCATAGTAAAATCCTGAGCCATTCTAACCAATGCATCGTTAATAGAAGCATCTCCGTGTGGATGGTATTTACCCATTGTGTCTCCAGAAATTCTGGCAACCTTTTTGAATCCACTTCCTGGTAAAATACCCATGCTGTACATAGAATATAAAATTCTTCTTTGTACAGGTTTTAAACCGTCTCTTACATCAGGTAAAGCTCTGGCTACAATAACGCTCATTGCATAGTTAATGTAACTTTGCTTAAGCTCGCCAACGATATCCTGTTTTAAAAGATTTGGCTCAGTATAAGTATTAACCTCTGTTTCTGGTTTCTCAGCAACAGTATTCAAATTTTCATTTTCAGTAGTATTTTCGTCCATATTACTTTATTAACTTAAATATCAAGCTGAGCCTGTTGGCTATATGCTTCAATAAACTTTTTTCTTGGAGGTACATCTTCTCCCATTAGCACATCAAACATTCTACTTGCTTCCTCAGCATCTTCAATAATAACTCTTTTTAACACTCTGGTTTGAGGGTTCATAGTAGTTTCCCATAGTTGATCAGGATTCATTTCTCCTAAACCTTTGAAACGTTGTATTGATGGTGCTTTAACTGCTTTTCTTTGTTTTAGAATCTTATCTTTTTCAGCATCATCTTTTACCCAAACGCTGTCATTAGCTGAGAATACTATTTTATACAATGGTGGCTGAGAAATATATACGTATCCTTTTTCAAGAATTTTTCTCATATGTCTAAACATTAAAGTTAACATTAATGTTCTAATGTGTTCTCCGTCAACATCAGCATCGGACATTAATACTATTTTGTGGTATCTAAGTCTGCTAATGTCAAATGTTTCTCCAATCCCAGCACCTAATGCTCTAACTAAATCTCCCATAGATGGATTAGCTAAAACCTTATCAATTCTGTATTTTTCTGAGTTAATTGGTTTTCCAAAGTAAGGGAAAATAGCTTGTGTATGTCGATCTCTACCCTGTTTTGCGGATCCTCCAGCTGAATCTCCTTCAACAATAAATAATTCGCTTAGTGAAGGGTCTTTTGATGCACAGTCTGCTAATTTACCTGGCAATCCACCACCTTCAAGTGCACCCTTTCTAATTACAGCTTCTCTAGCTGCCTTTGCAGCAGATCTTGCTTTATATGCAAGAACAATTCTCTGCATTATTGCACTTGCATCTTTAGGATTTTCTATTAAGAAATTTCTTAGATCTTCTTCAACAACTTTTCTAACAACTTGAGTTACTTCAGAGTTGTTTAGTTTTCCTTTAGTTTGACCTTCGAATTGTGCTTCGCCAATTCTTACAGAGATTGCAGCAGTTAGTCCTTCTCTTACATCATCTCCTGATAGCTTGAATTCTTTTTCTTTTTCAGTTCCGTATTCGTTTAAGTAGTTATTGATTGTTTTTGTAATAGCTGTTCTTAATCCAGATAAATGAGTTCCTCCATCTATATTAAAAACATTGTTTGCAAACGAATATTCATTTGCTTGAATTTCATCCGTGTATTGTAAAGCAACTTCTATATCCATATCCTCAGAGTTTCTTTGAGTATAGAAAATATTTGAATGAATAGTTTTTTCAAATCTATTTAAATAGTGAATATAAGATCGTAATCCGCCTTCAAATAGGAATGCGTAATACTTATCGCCATTTTCTCTACTATCAGTTAACTCAAATTTTACTCCGCCATTTAGGTAAGCATGTTGTCTTAGCTTAGTAATTACTGTTTTATAGTTAAATACAGTCTCTTTGAATATTTCTGCATCTGGTTTAAAAGTAACTTTTGTTCCTTTTAATTTTGTTTTACCAATTTCTTTTACAGGAGCTACTGGAACACCAATTTTATATTTTTGTTCGTAAGCTTTTCCGTCTTTATAGACTTGAATTACACACCATTCGCTTAAGGCATTAACTACGGATAAACCTACTCCGTGCAAACCTGAAGAAACTTTGTAAGTGTCTTTATCGAATTTACCACCAGCGTGTAAAACAGTAGCCGCAATTTCTAATGCAGATATTTTTTCAGTTGGGTGAATATCAACTGGAATTCCTCTACCGTTGTCAAAAACAGTAACAGATCCATCTTTATTTAGAGAAACTGAAATCGCATTTGCATAGCCTGCAAGTGCTTCGTCAATTCCATTATCTACAATTTCCCAGACTAAATGGTGTAACCCAACCTCATCTGTTCCTCCAATGTACATGGCAGGTCTTTTTCTTACCGCTTCTAATCCCTTTAGAACGGTAATATTTGAAGCATTATAATCTTGCTGTTTTTTAGCGTCAGACATAGTATTTATTCATTAACAAGCCGAATAAGTAAATTTTAGCACAATAATTAGTTTTGGCGGGTTGCCAAGGTTGAGATATTGAGCAGGTATGGTTTAATCCTTTTTCTCTCTGATTTCCCTCTGAACTTTATGCTTTAAAGCTAGTTCTAGCTCTCCAATTACAGGCATACTGTATGCTACCATACCAGTTAGCAAAACGGATAGGATACTTATTAAAATATCTTTATTTGATTCGTTTATAGCGTTTAAGGTTATATAGGTTGAATTTGTAAGTGGTGATACTGATTCAGATTTGAAATATTCACCGTTACTTTCAATCAAGAATGATTCTGCTCCATTTCTGCCTGAAGTAAATAATTGCGTATGCTCTTCAAAGAAGGAAAATAGAACGCTAATTACCATACACAAAATGACTACCAAAGTTTCAATTACTAAAACAAACTCTGCATCCTCTACTTTTTCATTTCTTGATCTGAAGTTTGCAAGTCTTACTACAGTGGATTTTAAAGTTATAATTACAGATCTGTATAAAAGAATAAACAGAATTGCATATAGTACCATTCTAAAAACTACTTTTATTAAATCATCACTCATGTTGTTACCAACTTGTAGATTTGGAATTGTAGCCAACCAATATATTAACGCAGCAAATAAGGCTGTACTACCCCATGCATAAACAAGGAAAAAAAATCTTCTCATAGCTTTACTCTAATAAAGTATTTAAATAATCAAAACATAATTTTAAGTTTACGCCACGCTTTACACCTCTGTATGCATTTTGGATCTCCTCGATGTTTTTAACATCCTTTTTATCCAGCTTTAGTTTTAAAATGCCTTCTATAAAGCCAGCAGCTTTACCTCTCTTTAGGTCTTCACTAAACATTCTATCTATTATTCTGCTTCTTTCCAAGTAGTTGGAGCTTATAAATTTTATAATATCATTCATCTGGTACCCATCTTCAAATATGTTTTCACCTTTTATAGTAAGACATCTAGAAAGTATAGTAGGTAGTATTGAATTTGAGTTTGTTGATACCAATACAATCAAAATATTTTCAGGTGGCTCCTCCACTAGTTTTAAAAGCGAGTTCTGAGCTTGGTCTGTAAGTAGATTCGCGTTTTCAATTATTAATACTCGTAGATCCTGGTTCTTGCTGTACGCCCACTCTGCTAAATTGCTAACATCTCCAATTCCAATACTTTCTTTTTCATCGGGCTTTTTTATGACATTTATATTAATGTCCTTTAGTTCCGAAATGTTAAATTCTTCTTTTAATACTTGCTTTATATAAGAAATATTTGCGGAACTGGATTCAATTATAATAGATTGATATTTCATTTAAAATGTCCTTAACTTAAATTGAAATTTGTATATAATGAAGTTAATAAGTCAATTTTAACAGTAATTCGTTTTTTAAATGAGTGATTCAATAAATAATACAGCAGTAAGAGGTTTATCAAGTATTCTTGATGCTGTTCTAGCAAAAGGGGTAATTACTCCAGACCAATATAATTCAATTAAATTTGAATCAATTAATACAAATAAAAGTCCTGAAGATATTCTTGTAGCTCAAAATATTGTTAACGGCATAGATCTTGCAAAGATACTCGCTGAAATGCAGGGCATTGAGTACATTGCTGTAGATGAGTTAGATATTCCGATTGATACTTTAAATAAACTGACTGCGGATACAGCTAAAAGCAGTATGTCGGTGGTATTCGAAGAAACCCCTACTACATTTAAAGTTGCAATGAAGGACGCTTTTGACCTTCAAAAGATTAAGTTCCTAGAATCTATTCTAAAGAAAAAGGTTCAATCTTATTATTCTGCAGAAGAAGAAATCTTAAGGGTAATTGATACAAAGTATGGTGCTCAAATTGGTAAAGAAGTTGATGAAGCATTAGCTGATGTAAGCGATGATACTCTCCTTGATTTAGGTTCTAGTTTTCAGGATAACGAAATTGGTCAAGATATTGATAAGGCTCCAATCATAAAAATCGTTAATATGGTTATGGATTATGGTCTTAAAAATAAAGCTTCTGATATACATATTGAGCCAAGAGAAAAAAAGATTTCAGTTAGATTTAGAGTACGAGGAATTTTATCTGAAAAGCTAACAATTCCAAGAAAACTACTAAATCCTTTAATATCAAGAATTAAGATTTTGTCTGACCTTAAAATAGATGAGCACAGAGTTCCTCAAGACGGAAGATTCCAAGTTAAAAGTGGTGCAAACATTGCTGATGTTAGAGTTTCTATAATGCCAAGCATTTACGGTGAAAAGATTGTAATGAGACTTTTGCAGAAGTCGCAAACGGTATTTAGTTTAGAGCAAGTAGGTATTCGAGGTTTAAGCTTGGCTAGATTAAAAGATTCACTAAAAAGAACTCAAGGTATTATTTTGGTAACTGGTCCAACAGGAAGTGGTAAAACACAGACATTGGCTAGTTGTTTAAAGATACTTAATACTCCAGAAGTTAATATCGTAACTCTAGAAGACCCTGTAGAAATTAGAGTTGATGGTGTAAATCAAGTTCAAGTTAATCCAGAAGTTGGGCTTACTTTTGCAAGTGGATTAAGATCATTTTTAAGACAGGACCCTGACGTTATTCTAGTTGGAGAAATCCGAGATGGAGAAACAGCTGCTCTATCGGTTCAGGCCGCTTTGGTTGGTAGATTAGTTCTTTCCACAATACACACGAATAGTGCATCTGGTGCGTTTATTAGAATGATTGATATGGGAGTTGAGCCTTTTTTATTGATCTCAACAATTAACATTGTAATTGCGCAAAGACTTATTAGAACATTGTGTGACTGTAGTGAGCCTTACGAAGCAAACCAAGAAATAATGGATAAGATGCATGAAGAATTAGACATACTAAATGGCTTTAATATTTATGATGAAGATCACAAACTAAAATTACATTTTGATAAGAATACAGCTAAGGTAACTCTACATAAAGCCAAAGGTTGTCCGAAATGTAATAACACTGGCTACATAGGTAGAACTGGTATATTCGAGGCTCTAAAAATGTCCGAAAGCATCTCTAAATTAATAATGAGTAATGCATCAATAAGCGAAATAAATCAACAAGCTCTTAAAGAAGGAATGTTGAGTATGGTTCAAGATGGTTTTATTAAGGCTTTAGAGGGCACTACTACTGTTGAAGAAGTTCTAAGAGTAAGGAACGAATAAAATACTGTCCAAATTTAAATTTATCCTTGTAACCAGGCTTTAAATATAGTTAAATATATAAAGTATTACACATATATTTATGCCACTTATAAACGTAAACAACACAACCGATCCTAAGAACAATATTGCTCCAATTGTACCGTTTCAAAATGTTCCTGTTAATATCCCAGCTTCAGCCGTGGATAAACCAATTGTCACAGAGTACTCTGCTCCAGTAGAAAATACAGTCGCTCCTCAAGTCGATATTAAATCTTCTCTTGAAGATAAAATTAATAATATGCCTCAAATGGAATCTAATGTTGAGCTTGCACCTTTGGCTTCGGAGGCTGAATTAGCAAATATTCAATCTGTTATTACAGAAAATAAGCCTGAAGTTGTGAATAGCCCTGTGGAACAAAGTTTCATAGAGCCTTCAATTCAATCACAAGAATCGGTAGCTGTGGAACAAAGCGGCTCTACTCCTGTTATTGAGTCAGCAGCTACAAATACTTCTGGGGTTATAGAGCTTGATGATATTTTAAAACTAGCGATTAAAAGAAATGCTTCTGATATTCACTTTACACCTGGTTATAGAACAATAATTCGAGTAGACGGTAAGTTAGAAGTTGCATCCTCTACTGAGTTAACTCCAGATATAGTTAACCAGTATGTAAAAACTTTATTAAGAGGAAGACCTGAAGTTCAATTAAACTCAATTAAAGAATTCGACTTAACCTACACTATGGAGGATCGAAGATTTAGAGTTAATATATTTAGACAGATGGGTAACTTTTCAATTACCTTAAGAATTATTCCTGAGAAAATCCTTTCGATTGCAGATTTAGGATTACCTGAAATAATTAACGACTTCCCTTCGTTCCCTAATGGGCTTGTTTTGGTTACTGGTCCAACTGGAAGTGGTAAGTCCACAACAATCGCTGCGATATTGAATCAGATTAACCTAACCTACCCTAAACACATAGTAACTTTAGAAGATCCTATTGAATTTGTATTCCCTAAAGGTGTTGGATTGATTGACCAACGAGAATCAGGAATCGATTTTAATTCTTGGGATAATGCACTTAGATCAGTATTAAGGCAAGACCCAGATGTGGTGCTTGTAGGTGAAATGAGAGACCTAGAAACTGTTGAAGCAGCTTTACAGATTGCTGAAACAGGTCACTTGGTATTTGCTACATTACACACAAATGGTGCTGCAGAAACAATAAATAGAGTTATTGATATATTTGAGGCTAATAAGCAGGACCAAATAAGAGTTCAGTTATCTTCTGTGCTTAGAGCTGTTGTTTCTCAAAAGTTAATTGCAGTATCAACAGGCGGGCGAAAGGCAGCTGTTGAGATTCTTCTTACAGTTCCAAGTATTAAGAATGCTATTCGAGATAAAAAGACCTTCCAAATTGATAATATTATACAAACAAGCTCCGATGTAGGAATGATGACTATGGAAAAATCTTTGGTAAAGATGGTAAGAGATGGCTTAATTTCTAAAGAAACAGCAAAATCAATGAGTGTAAACCCTAATGAAATAGATATATTATTACAGTAAATATGGCATTTTTTAAATACATTGTTACAACAAGTTCAGGTCAGAGAATTGAAGGTGAAAAGGAATCTCCAAGTAAAGATGATTTAGTAAGTTATTTACAAAGTCAGTCTTTCACTATAATTTCTATTACAGAAAATATTGGTTTAAACTTTGATAGAATTTTTCAATCAGATGTTGGTGGAATGCCGCTAAACGATAAAGTGGTTTTACTAAAGCAACTTTCTACTATGGTAGGAGCTAATATTCCGATAATACAGGCCATAGATATAATGGTTCAACAAACTGATAAAAAATCTTTAAAGGTAAAGTTACAAAATATCTATAAAAGTATAGAAGCCGGTACTACTTTAGCAGAAGCATTTCAAAAAGAAGGTGGAATACTAAATGATGTTCATTTAAATTTACTAGCTGCCGGGGAGCAATCCGCTAACTTAAACGAAATGTTAGAGAAGATAGCTATAGATTTAGAGAAGACAAAATCTTTAAAGGGGAAGATCACAGGTGCACTTATCTACCCTGCTATTATTTTCCTTGCCATTATTGTTGTAGTCTTTTTGATGATTACTGTAATGATTCCCCAGGTAAAGGACTTATATTTAAGTTTAGGTCAAGCTGAACTACCAGCAATTACGCAGTTTTTAGTAACTCTAGGTGAAAGTTTTAATAATCCAGTAACCGTGATAATTTGGGTTGTAATAATAGTATCGTTACTAGGCTTGTATAAATACGCATACACAACTCCAAAAGGTGCAGAATTCTTTGATAGATTAAAATTAAAGATTCCAATTTTTGGACAACTTATACAAAAATCTGAAGTAGCACAATTTTGTAAGCTTACTGCCATGTTGGCAAAAAGCGGTATACAAATAATTGAGGCAATAGAAATAGTTGGAAATGCTTCAGGTAATAAGATATTTAAGAATATAATTTTAAATTCAAAACAAGAAGTAATTAAGGGTTCAACAATATCTTTGGCAATTGCAAAGTATAACGAGAAAAGTGCTTTCCCAGTTGTATTAGTAAGAATAATTGCAACTGGTGAAGAATCAGGTAAGTTAGATAAGATTTTAGAAGATATGGCTGCCTTCTACGAAAGCGAAGTGCAGCAGATAGCAGACAACTTGACAAAGCTTATGGAGCCTCTTATTATGGTGATTGCAGGAGGCTTAGTTGGATTCTTAGCGATTGCTGTTTACCTGCCTATATTCCAAGTTGGGCAGTTAGTAAAATAAATTATTTATTAAACAAAAAGTATGCAAAACAAGAAAGGTTTTACCCTACTTGAACTTATAGTTGCTATGGCAATTATAGCTGTTCTTATGGGTTTGAGTTTATTCGGTATTCAATCTGTGCAAAGATCACAGAGAGATACTGAAAGAAGAGCTGCATTAAGCAACATAAACTTGGAAGTTGCTGCGTACTATGGTGATAATGGAAGTTATCCAACAGTTACATTTAACGTTACTAACAGTACCGTTACAGTTGGTTCAAAAACATTAACACTAAAAGGTGCTGCAAAGATAATTAAACCAGCTGGTGGTGTTTCAAACGAAACAGGAACTACATACTGCTACACAGGAGCAGCTAGTTCAACATATCAGTTGGGAGTTTATCTAGAAGGTCCAGCTAATTGGGGTTCAGTAGGTACTGCTCAACAGTTAGGAAATTCTACAACAGCTTGTACAGCACTTACCTACTAAGGTAGTTTGTAATAAAAAGAGACTCGAAAGAGTCTCTTTTTTTACGTGTGGAAATTACATACATATGTAATAATCATTTATTAATATAAAAATTTTATGGTCGGTATTCTAATCTTGCTAATTGGCGTTATAAGTTATATTGCTTTTAAGTTAATGTTTGTTTTTGCATATGTTAGCTATACTGATCGTTATTTAATTAAGACAAGAAAAGACTTTATCTTCTTTGTATTAAAACCATGGTTAGAAAAGCAATATGTAGATAAGTATCTTAGAATTTATTATTATTTAAGTTTTGCGTTGACCTTCGCTTGGGCAACTATTTTAGTTCTAGGAATTAATAAATTAGTTGACCTGTTCAGTATTAATTTTTCAATTTCACTTTTGTATGCATTAGTACTGTTAGTCTTTATTTGTTTTCTACTCTACCTATCTATTTTTGATATTATTTCTTTTTCAATACCAGAAGTTATCTCTAAAAGAATGTTGCTGTTCGCCCTATTTGCAAACGTTATATTTTTGGTTCTGAAGTTACTTTTAAATAATACTGAGTATGCGTATATTTTTGGTTTAATTGACTTAGGTTCACTATCGAATTTGGTCGGGGGCATAGTTGGTGGAGGTGTAATTTGGCTTATCGTAAAAATATCCAAAGAACAGGCAATGGGAGCTGGGGATATAGATATTTTAGCTGCGATAGGATTAATGTTAGGTGTTCCATCGTTGTTCTATTCATTTTTATACACTCTATTCTCTGCTGCACTAATTTCAATAATATATGTAGTTGTTATAAGAAAGTTTAAAGGTGTATTAATACCATTTGTTCCATTCCTAGCATCGGGTTTTATATTGTGTTTTCTGCTTTCAGATTCTATTTTCAATCTATTCAGTATTTACTAATATTGATTATGCTTACTATTAATAGTAAGCTATTTAAAGTTATATAGTGTTATGAATTTAAAAGCATTCTCGATGTTGGAAATAATTATAGTCTTAGCTGTGTTAGCTATTATTATGGGCCTTGGATGGTCCGGCCTTATAACTTTTAGGTCTACAGCAGAGATGCAGAATGCATATTCCGAATTGGTTAGTGTAATAAAATCCGAACAGAATAAAGCTAAAAATTCTGTATCATCAAAAAGCGATGGTACTACTCCATACTTCTATGCTCTATTCTTTGCAAATAATAAGTATTACGCATTTAATTGTGGTGATAATAATACCCCAAACAATATTGCCCAGAATGTAAGGTGTACAAAAGATACCACAGTAATTTTTAGATTATTACCTGTAGACATTAAACTTACACCTGATACGGGTTGTGCAGGGTTAGGATTCACTAGGCTTAGTGGTAGATTTGCATCCATTGCATTGCCTGCCAATGATTTAGAGTCGATTGCATCATTCGACACAACATATTCTTATTCAGGTACATGTAATATAAAAATTACCCATAGTCAGCTTACAACTGAAAAACTAATTGAAATTAATTTGAATACAAGCAATGTCACAGCAAAATAAAGTATTAAAAAAAGCATCTAGTTTAATAGAAGTAATTATTGTACTAGCGATTGTTTCCTTTACAATAATTGCATCTATGGCATTAGTTGCTAAAACCCGACTCGAAATTAAAAATAACGAACTCCAAGACAACGCAAACGAAGTTTTATTAAAAGCTCTAGAGGCATTAAAGTCACCTAGTAAGGTAGTTCTAGTAAATAGCCCTGCTCTTACAGGAGCTGGTCCATATTATTTTGCATTAAAAGAAGATCAAAGTGGTAATTACGTATTAAATTATCAATATCCTGGTCAGTTTACTTCGTTGCCAAAAACAGATAATACATTTGATTTTTCACAAATTTGCAGAGATACAAATGTATTCTATTTAACCAACGGGCAGAATTTTACATACTGTCAGCAAGTCGAAATTTCACCAATTCTTAGGCCTGGGGTGACAAGAGAATTATATAAAGTAAGTACAACAATTATTTATCAAACCTCTAACGAGGCTAAGTCAGAAACAATATTAAGCTATAGATATGGTAGTTTCTCAAAATAAAAAATTTAAAAAAGGCTACTCTCTTATTGAAATAATAATAAGTTTAGCAATCATGGGCTTTGCTATTACTGTAATGTTTAGCTTTTTGATACTAAGTTTACAAGTTAGTATCCTTTCTTTGAGCAGGAGTTTGGTAAGAGAAGAAATTTCTAATATTTCAAGTCTAATTTCAAGAGATATAAGGAATGCTGATTATGTAATTAATTGCGGTGATCAGGCTCATCCAGAAAGTTGTGAGCTTGTTCAGAATGGTGTGAATTTCATTTGGCAAAAATGCGACGAAAATGGCATTGTGAATGCGAATGGGGCATTAAATAATAGAGGTTGTAAGTTTAGGATACTTACAGGAAATCAAAAAGAAATAATGTTTATCAGTTCTGAAATACTTCAAATTCAGAATTTTGAATTTTCGTTAGGGTATACTGATAGTAGTAGCGATGCTAAAACAAATATTGTATTCTTAATTAATGCAAGTCATTCAAATTCAAACTATAATATTAAGAATGTAATTAGACAAATATCAGTTTCGACTAGAAATTTTTAAATATGAAAACAAAAAAAGGACAAATCTTAATAATTACTCTATTGGTACTTACAATCATTGCTATTGTCACAGTAAGTTTAGTAAGTTTAGTTAATAGAGATATTCAACAGGTTGCCTCTACTGAGCAATATGAAGATGCATACAATACTTCTGAAACTCAATTAAAAAAGGTATTAGATGTAATAGGAAAGCCTAGTATTCCTATTTCACAACTTCCAAATCTACTAAGCTCACCTACAGATATTAGCTGTACCGAAACTCAGGCTGCACAGAAGTTATATACGTGTACTGCCGTAAACAGTGACTTTAGCGATAATAGACTAACAACATCAATGACAGTTCAAGATACTAAAGATGTTAATGATTTTCCTATATATAAAGATAGATCTTTTGATATGAATTTATCGGGATATCTTGATACATTAAATGTTTCTTGGGACAAGAATGCTGCAATTGAATTTGAATTAATCTATAACGAAGGTGGGACTATTAAATCAATTAGAGATGTATACGATAATGGTTCTCCAAGAATTTATACATCACTTGCTGCTGATAATCCATTCGATCCATTAAGTACAATCCACCCTTTTAAGTATAAACATTACGTTGGTAAAACTGATGACAGAGCTGTCTCAATTAGGATTTCAGACATTGTAACTTTAAGTGGCGCACCATTTGTAGGTACTCCAATTACACTAAAAATAACTCCTAGAATGACAGATCGATTTGATAGTATTTTATTAAATGTAAGAGGTGCTAATAATTCATTACCTGATCAAATTAGAGAGTTCACATCAAAAACATTTGATACTAACGGGGGTAGCTCAACTGCAGTTGCAAACATTGAAACTAAGATTCCATTAGCTGCGCAACCCGACAGTGTATTAGATGCAGCAATACTAACTAATGGAATATTAAAAAATACTCCATAATGCTTTAACTTGTTTCAAAAGCTGTTTAAAATGGATTAAGATTTAAATTTATTAACACTCATATGGCAGTAATACCTGATTTCTTTGGACTCAATTTAGGACACTTCTCAATTAAACTTGCCGAAATAAAAAGGGTTAATAATCGAGCACACCTAGAAGCAATTGGCTCTACTCCAACTTCTGTAGGGCTACTTAACAATGATTCAGACACTGGAATTAAAACATTAGGTAATGAGATTAATAAAGCATGTAGAAATGCCGGTATTAAATCCAGAAACTGTGTAATGTCCGTACCAGAAAGTGCTGTATTTTCCCGATTGATTACGTTGCCTAAGGTAACAGATAAAGAGGTAGGCGAAGCTGTTCAATGGGCATTAAAGCCATTGGTACCAATGGGCCTGGAAGAAGTTAATGTGTCTTTTTTAGAAATTGATCAGAAAATAATTGATGGCAATACTTTTAGCAACTGGTATGTTGTTGCTGCACCAAAGGAGTTAATTCAAAGGTATCAAATGTCCATGGAAGCCGCAGGAGTAAATTTATTAGCAGTAGAAACAGAATCATTAGCACTAACAAGAATGGTTGTATACAACTACCCTCAGTTCGCAAAAAAAGACATCATGATAGTAGATATGGGTGCTGAAAATACAAATGTAATATTAAGCAGAAATGGAGTTGTAATGTTCTCTCAAACTATTAGTACAGGTTCAAATGCAATAACAAAAGTGATTGCATCAGATTTAGGTGTTGATATGGTTCAGGCCGAAAAATATAAAATCACTTACGGACTTGATGCATCTCAAGTAGAAGGTAAAGTTGCAAAGTCAGTTGATCCAATATTACAGATAATTTCTGCAGAGATTTTAAGAACATTATCTTACTACAAAGAAAAGATTGGTGGAACTGGAATTTCTGAAGTATTTGTAAGTGGCGGAGGTTCGGATTTATTAAAGTTTAATGAATATTTACAGGCAAAATTAAACATAGGTGTTGTTAACTCAAATCCAATCGCCAATTTTGAACAAGACCCAACACTAGCCCAGAAGCTTCAGAATGTACATTTAAGTAGTTTCAATGTTGCGCTTGGACTATCATTGAAAGGATTATTATAAGAAGGAACTATGCAGGAAAATAACTACAATAAAACAAGTTCATTTGGCTTTAATTTAGTCCCCCCAAAGACTAAGGAAGAGCTAGTTGTGCTTGAAGAAAGGGATAATTCAATCCTCTACTCGTTCTTACTAGTATTTTTCTCCATGTTTATCTACTTTGTCCTTAATATGATTCAGACATTTGTAATTAATCAAAGAATTGAACAAGGTAATGTACAAATTATAGAGCAGGAAGCTTCATTTAGCGCCTACGACGAAATTAAAAGGGTAAGAGGTGAGTTAATTACCAAAGGTGAGCTTTTGGAGCCAGTATTAAAAAAGGATATTAAACTTACAGAAGTACTAGACCTTGCAAATCAAATTTCTATCGATAACCCGACAGTTAATGTAACAACTTACTCAAGAGAAGCTACAGGTGAATTTGTTTTGACTTTTAGCATGCCAGACATACCTACTGCATCAACACTTGTTGAATATTTAAATAAAAACGATAAACTGCTTAATGTGTTTGCAAGAAATGTTCAGTATATTCAAGATGAGTCAGAGGTAAGTGCAACTATTTCGTTTTCACTATTAAATGTATGAAAGATAAAAAGCTAGATTTTGAAAACATTCAAAAAAGGAATAAAGAATCAGTTAAGTATGTAAGACTTTATGTTATTCCTATATTTGCTGTAGTATCTTTTATAGGTATTCTTTTAATTTTAACTATACCTAAAATTAATGAGATATTTTCTGGAATTGATAAGGTAAGCCAAAATAATATTACTATTACCGAAAATAACAATACTCTATCAGCCCTAGACAGCCTTACTTCTCAATATAATAGTATAGTTCAAAACTTATCTGTAATAGACGATATAGCGCCTTTAGGAAGTACTGAAGTAGTTAAATTCCGAGATAGAATAACAACTCAAATATTATCCAATAGTATTGTGATTAGTAGTCAAAGACTAAGTGAAGCTAACACCGAAACAGAGAATCAAGACACGCAAACTGTTTCTCCTATTATTCTTCAGGAAGTTCCATTTATATTTACGATTTCTGGTAGTTATGACAATATAGTAAATTTTATTAAATCATTGAACTCTGTTGAAGATTTTATAGTTATCAAAGAGATGGAATTTACAGCAGCAAGTAATACGAATCCAACTGGTGACTGGCAGTTGAAAATCAATATTGTAAAATACCAGTTTAATACAGATTCTGGCTCTGATCTAAGACAACTATATATAAACGTACCTGTTGAAGCTCAGCTAAATGCGCTAATTCAGCAGTATATAAATGCAAGATCTGCTTCTACAAACAACAGCCTTTCAACACAAGAATAAATAAAGATATAAAAAAACCTGCCATAGGCAGGTTTAAATTACTTACTTAAAGCTTATTCAGCTTTTGGTGCTCGTTCTTTTGCTTTCTTTCCAGGTTCAGACTTGAATGTTTTTTTGTATTCAGGTTTTTTTACTAATCCACCCTTAACTAGTAAGCTTTTTGCAGAATCACTTGGTTGTGCACCTACACCTAACCAGTAGTTAATTCTCTCTGCTTCTAACTTTAAATCTTTAGTATGTGGGTTATAGTGACCTACATATTCAATAACCTTAGAGTCTCTTTTTTCTCTGTTGTTAGTTATCACTAATCTATAGTTAGCGTAGTTCTTTTTTCCTGTTCTTGTTAATCTTATTTTTACCATTTACTTAATCTAATTAAATTTATAGCTCTTGAATGATAGCAAATAAACCTTGCTATGTCATCAGTTTTTGTAATATTTAGCCTCTAATTCTTCCCAGGCTCGAATTGCTTCTAAAGCAGCAGCCTGTTCAGCTTCCTGCTTGCTCTTTCCTTCTCCTTGTCCAAACAAATTCTCACCAATGAAAATACCCATTTGGAATGATTTATTATGATCAGGTCCTGTAGCACTTATTAGTTTGTAAACAGGAGTGATTTTTACCTTTTCTTGTGCTAATTCTTGTAACCTTGATTTTGCATCTAGGTCAGATCGTTCTGCAACAATTGTTTCAATTTTGTAGCAAATCTTTTCTAGAATAAATTTTTCTGCTTCCTCAAAGCCAAGTGTCATGTAAATAGCCCCAATTATGGCCTCCATTGTATTTGCTAGTATGTATGGTCTTTGTCTGCCACCTGTAGCCTCTTCGCCCTTGCTCATTAGTATGTACTCGCCTAGATCTAGTTTTTTTGCTTCTAGAGCCAAGCTCTCTGTTTTTACTAATGCAGCTCTAAAACTAGTTAATGTACCTTCATTTTGATCTGGGTAGTTATTAAATAGGTATTTAGTGACTGCTAGTTCAAGTACTGCATCTCCAAGAAACTCCAATCTTTCGTTGTGTTTTAGGTCTAAGTCTTTAACTTCGTTAATATAAGACCTATGTGTTAGAGCTTCTGTAAAAGTTTCTAAGCTTGAAGTGTTTAACTTTAATTTATTGTTTATTAGATCAATTACTTGTGCCATTATCTTCTACTTTCTTTTCTTCCTCCTGGTGTTTTATATCGTTGTAAATATTGCCTAGTACTCCATTTATAAATGCCCCATCAGCCTCTGAGCTTAATTGCTTAGCCATTTCAATAGCTTCGTTAATTACAACCTTAGGTGGAGTTAATTTCTCTATAAAACCTTCCCAAAGTGCTAATCTAAGTATTGATAGGTTTACAGGGTTAATTTGGTCTATTGGCCATTCTGGAGCCTTCTCTTTAATGATATTGTCTAACTTTTCAACATTGCTTTCTACTCCATCAACTATCTTTTCGTATAAGGCTTTGTCGTATTTTTCCTCTTCTAGAATCTGAAGAAGGCTTTCTACTTCAAATGTTTGAAAGCCTGCCTCGTTTTCGTGTTTATACTGTGAGAAAAAATACTGTACTGCTAATATTCTGGCTATATGCCTTGGGTCCGAAACTATTTGTTCTTCTTCCTGCATTTTATATAGTTAATAATATAAGCTAGTCTTTATTTTTGCTTCTTTTTGATTACTTTAACTCCTCTATAAGAAGGACTGTCTGGAGTAACCATGTGTGGAGGTACTAATTTACCTGTTTCAGCAGATATAACTAATCTTGTTCCTCCGTTTTTCTTAATAACTCTATGTTTATTAAGTTCTACATCGTATCTATTAGAAGCCATTGTTGATCTTCTTTTGCTACTAGATCTTCTGTGTTTTGGTGTTGCTGCCATAATTTACAAATTAATATTACTAGGTGTTAATTTTAGCATATTCGAAACCTGGATACTATTATGTTTCTGCTTTATTCTACTCTTTTAATAAAAATAAGTGTATTAATTCCTACCTGTTTTTCCAATATAACCTCGGTTCCGGCAGGAATTACTATATTTTCTCTTTGTTTGTCTTCAACTTTATAAACAATTATGCCATCTGGTGCTAATAAGTCGATTATTGGCTCAAGTCTAAGCTTACTATGAATTTTAAAAGGAGGATCTAAAAATATAATGTCAAAGTTCCCTGTGTAAGTTTTTATAAATTCTATGTAATCAATATTAAAAATCTTGTGCTGCATTTTCTCTATTTTAAGTTTACCTAGGTTTCGTTTTAAAATTTCAAATGCTTCTTTGTCAGAATCTACAAAAATAGCTAACTTAGACCCTCTGCTCAAGCTTTCAATTCCAAGATTCCCACTTCCTGCAAATAAGTCTAAAATTGCTGACTTATCTAATATGTCCTTTATTGTATCGAACAAAACTGTCTTAACCCGATCGGTTATTGGACGAGCATTTTGGGGAACCTCAAGTCTAAAATTCTTATAAGATCCTGCGATTATTCTTGGCTGTATAGTTTTGTTGTTCATATCTGTAATTTAGTATAATAGGTAATAATTCCAACGCACGTCGCAACGTTTAATGAGTTCTTTTTACCAATCATGGGAAGTTCAATGATAAAATCGCTCATTGCCTTAATTGATGGAGCAACTCCAGTTATTTCGTTCCCAAATAAAAAAGCACAATTTAATGGTAGTTCTATTTGGTTTATATCTACGGAATTAGCGTCCTGCTCAACGGAATAGACTGTATATCCTTGTTCTTTTGAATATTTAATAGCGTCTTCTGTGTTCTTAAAATACTTCCAGTTCACGTATTCCTCAGCGCTTAGAGCAGTTTTGTGGACTTTTTTATGTTCAGGAGTAGGCGTGATTCCACATAGAAGTACTTCTTTGGACCCTGCTCCATCTGCTGTTCTAAGTATTGCACCAACATTATGAACTGACCTTATATTGTCTAATATAATTACAACGTTCTTTTTGTTTAACATAGTTAATTGAATAAATCTAAACTTCTGACTCCCTTTTTCCAAATTTTTTCTGCTATTATTTTAGCATTTTGTACTGTGTTTAAGTTATCTAATTTAGCGATTTTTAAATCTGGCACTCCACTTTGCTGAGTTCCGTAAATTTCACCTGGACCTCTGTTTAAAAGATCAAATTCTGCAATTTCCATTCCGTCACTGTTCTTGCTTAAAAATTTAAGTCGCTCTAGGCTGCTGTCGGAAATATTTTTACCACAAAAAAGTAAGCACCAGCTTTGTTTTTCGCTTCTACCAACTCTTCCTCTTATTTGGTGTAATTGCGCTAATCCAAATCTCTCCGCACTTTCGATTACAATTATGTTTGCGTTCGCAACATCAATACCTACTTCAATAACAGAGGTTGATACAAGTAGATTTATTTTATTTTCACTAAAGTCACTCATAATTTGGCTTTTTTCAGCTTCTTTGAGCTTGCCGTGAATAAGGCCAATGTTGTAGTCTGCAAAATATTCCTGAAGCTCTTTTTGGGTACTAATAGCTGACTTTGCCTGAAGATTTTCTGATTCTACAATTAGAGGGCAAATCCAGTATACTTGTTCGCCTTTATTTAGGGCTTGTTTAATCCATTCGTAGCTATCCTCTCTTTTTGGTTCAGGTACTAAAAGCGTTTTGATAGGCAGTCTGCCTTTTGGTTTGGTTTTGATGGTCTGTAGCTCGATATCGCCGAATATAATTTGAGAAATAGTTCTAGGAATTGGAGTTGCGGTCATATTGATAAAATGAGGCATGCTTTTTTCGGGTAATGCAAGTGGTTTTAATAAATCCTCTCGTTGGTTTACTCCAAATTTATGCTGTTCGTCAACAATAACTAATCCTAAGTTATTGATAAGATTGTTCTTTCGAGCCATTATTGCTGAAGTACCTATTAGTATTTGTGCTGGCTGGTTCTTTTTATTTTCAGAAGAAACTAGCTCAACTGTAATTTTTAGTTTAGATAGTAAACTATTAAAAGTATTAAAGTGTTGCCTTGCAAGTATTGTAGTTGGCGCTAATAATGCTGTCTGGTATCCATTTACGGCCATAGCAAGACTCGCAGCTAGTGCTATCACTGTCTTTCCTGTACCAACATCACCTTGTACAATTTCGTTTATAAGGTCTTCTTTTTTTATATCTTTAAGAATACTTTCTATTATCTTTTCTTGGTCTAAAGTAAGTTCGAAATTTATAATACTTTTAATTAGCGTGAAAATACTATCTGGATTAAAAGTGGGCAATATTGTTGGAGATTTTAACCCCACGTTCATTTCGTTCTTTTTTAACAGCTTAAGATACACATGCACAAGCTCATACACAGATAAAGTCCTTAAAGCTGAATCTAATATCTCAAAGTCTTCAGGAAAGTGAATTATTGATAAGCTCTTTTTTACGTCTAAAGGTAGCTCCACATAACCCACTAATTCCTCGTTAATATCAATGTTGTTAATATCAGCTAATGCGTTGTTAATCCACCGTCTGAATACTTTCTTAGAAATTCCATTTGTAAGTTTATATTCCGGAACTATTCTACCTAAATGTATGTTCTTTATGTTTTCAGTAACTTTTTCAAAAGTCCTGGGATAAAAAGAAATACGATTCCCCTTTTTATTTACCTTCCCATAAAAGTAATACTCGTTATCAACTTTAAGTGCATTTTTAAGGAAATTCTGATTAAACCAAGATACCTGAATATTGCCACTATGGTCCTCTATAATACCTCTTTGAAGCGTTTTCCCTCCCTTGATATAAGTAGATCTAAACTCGGTTAAATTAGCTTTTAAAAGATATAAATCATCTTCTTGCTCGCCTAGCACCAAATCTCTTATTAGGGTTACGTTTGAGGTGTCTAGATACCTTACGGGAAAATATGTAAGTAAATCTCTTATAGTGTAGATATTAAGTTTTTCAAGAAGCTGTGAGTTTTTAGCAGATACTCCCTTAACTTCTGTGGTTGAACTATTTAAGTTCATTTAGATTGTCCTACTATTTCTATTAATGTTAATAATGAAGGTACTATTAGGCTTAATACCATTAACAATGCAAGAAGGAATACCGCCACTTCTCTTATGCTTACTTTCTTTTTCTTCATATATTATTTTATCTCGTAGATTTAAATTCTTACAAATATAACATTAAATTTATTTATAAATGTAATTAATTGCTTGGACCAGATTGGCAATAATCCCAATGCAGAGCAATACTAGTAATATGCTTGCAAGACTGGAATGTTCAGCTTTTTGTAATATAGCCCCAAGTGGAATTGCCATTATTCCCAGAGAATCGGTAAACCCTCGGTGTCCAAATCCAATTCCAAAATCCCAAAACCACCAGCTTGATATTAAATAGATGTTTACTAATGTGAACACTAAAATTCCTGATGATAAATTGGAATATTTTTTCCTTAGAAAGAAGATTCCAAGAAAACTTATCATTAACACTGGGTGCCAGAACAATACTCCTCTACTGCTAAAAAGCACATTAAAGATTTGCGGTGACAATAAGTTAAAAGTCTCGCCAGTGTAAGAGTAAATGACAAAATTCCCTGTAATTGACCACCAATATAGAAATTGTGGAAACATTGTAAGTAGCGTAATTGCTAAGATAACAGTGAGCATTTTTTTGCTTCTAAGTAGAAGTTTAATATTGGATGCT
This sequence comes from uncultured Candidatus Saccharibacteria bacterium, assembly GCA_964445405.1. Classification (GTDB taxonomy): domain Bacteria; phylum Patescibacteriota; class Dojkabacteria; order J137; family J137; genus Brojett037. The sequence goes on along the minus strand of CAYUKX010000003.1, from coordinate 14,336 downwards.
ATGTTTAATGATTGCTTATCTATTGGTATAAATAAGAATAAAATTACTACTAAAAGGTTAAAAGGACGAATTAACCCAACTAATCCCAGTGCAAACCCTAGATATAAAGTATTTCGATAATCTGTTTTTTTGCTCCATTTTATTAAATACAAAACAAATAGGTTTATAGCAAAAAAAGAATAAATATGACTAAAAGAAGCATCTGTAGATGCGTAAATAAATAAATTAGTACAAAACGCGATGGTTAGTATTGTCCAATTGACTACTTTATCTTTGTAAAAGTGTCGGAGAATTCTCTTTAATAGAGCCATTCCAGCAATAAAGTAAAATATTCCTACTATTCCAACAAGGAACTGATAGTTCCTGTTATAGATACTGTGGTCTGTAATTCCAACAACTGTGTTTGCGACTTCGCCTAGCAGAAGTGCAGGAATTAGCAGTATTCCTGTTCCGATTGGGTATTTGTTGTAGTTATATTGATCTGTTTTTATAACTCCAAAGAAAAACTGAGAATTTTGTGATGAATAACTAAGGTCTTTATTTAGTAAAAGTTCGTATGGATAAGAAAAATACCCTACTCCATCAGCGAAAATAACTTCTTTCTTGGCTACAAAAAAAGCGAATAAAAAAAATACAACGGTCAGAAAAGAAATCAGAAGTAGTAGCTTATTATTGCTAAGAATAGAAATTCGATGCATAAATAATTCTAACTTATTAGTGGGAATCTAAAAATACTTAGGGTGTATTTGAAAGACAAAGAACGGAGAGATAGGGATTCGAACCCTAGGCCCCTTGCGGAGCGCTCGTTTTCAAGACGAGTACGTTAGACCACTCCGTCATCTCTCCAAACCCAAAGATTTTACTATATTTCTAATTTTTATTCCATCTCTGAAAGTTCCTATCTAATTAAGATTTCGAACTTAAAAGTTGGTCTAAAATCTGTATTTACTTTATAATATTTTTTGTACACCAACGTCTACTATATAGATGTATAATTTTTGAAAATTAGAACACGAATTATGTTAAAAACTTCAATAAAGCAACTCAATAAAAAGAATTCAAAATCTCAATATAAATCTCCTAAATCAAGGCTAGATCTTGTTAAAGCAAATAAGGGTCGCAAAGTTAATACTCAAAGGCTTGCAAAAAGAATTAAGCTCGGCAAGCGTTTTAAAAAAGTAATGCTTGTATTAGCTGGAATGTTTTTTATAGCTGTTGTAGTTGGAGTTGTTGTTCTATTAACAATGTTGCAAGATGTAAGTAAGAACTTACCTAGTCCCGATAAAGTTTTCCCAGATGTAAATTTAGCCACAGAAATCTTTGATAGAAAAGGACTCGAAGAAGGCAATTCAGGTAACGTTTTATACAGACTTTATGGTGAAGAAAATTCAGATAAAGTAAACCTAGAAGATATTCCTGAAGTTGTTAAGGCCTCTTTTTTGGCCGCTGAAGATGACAACTTCTTTAACCACAATGGTTATGATCCTCAAGGTCTAGTAAGATGTTTTCTTATTGTTGCTACAAAAAGAGGCTTTTGTGGCTCAAGTACTATTACTCAACAGTTAATTAAGTTAACAACCAAGGATAATTCCGTTTCCCTAGATAGAAAAATTAGAGAAATTTTAATGGCAATTAGAGTTGAAGATAGTTATTCTAAAGACCAAATCTTAGAAATGTACATGAGAGTAACTTCTTATGGTTCAAATATTGTTGGTATAAAATCTGCATCAGAATTCTACTTCTATAAAGATCCAGCAAATCCAGATTTAGGTGGTAAGGAACCAAAAGAGCTTTCTTTAACACAAGCAGCAATTCTAGCAGCTATTGTTCAGAATCCTTCTGCTCTATCGCCTACTGTTAGTTTATTAGATCAGGAAAGTGCTTACGAACAGTTAGGGGAAAGACTAGATTACATTTACGATCAAATGGAAAGCAAACTTGACTTAATTAATTCTCAGTTAAAAAAGAATAACGGCGATGTAAATGCACCAGACCCAATAACTCGAGAAATGATTGAACAAGCAAGAAATGAAGATTGGAAAGCAACATTAAGACCTCCAGTGTTTACAGACAAAAAAGCAGGTCATTTTGTTGATTATGTAACAGATCAATTACTAAGACGAAACTATAAGAATGGTGAAGAACCATTTACTTTAAATGATTTACAAACTGGCGGTTACAAAATCTATACAAGTTTAGATTATGACATGCAGAAAATTGCAGAAAGATATGTAAGAGAGGCAGGAGATGCATATAAGGGTTACGGTATGAATAATGCAGCTTTAATGACAACTCAGCCTTCTACGGGGCAGATTCTAGTAATGGTTGGTTCTAAGAATTTTTACGGCGATGATGAAGGTGATGGATGCGCAGAAAATATTGAAAATTGCGTTTTCAATCCTCAAGTTAACGTTTTAACAACTTCACAGTCTCCTGGCTCTACAAATAAAGTAATGGGCTACTACTTAGCATATAAGTCAGGCAAATTGGCACCAGGTAGTGTACTACCAGATATTCCAATTCAAATAGGCAGTTACGAACCTAAAAACTGGAATAGTTCCTTTAGTGGACCACATCAATCTGCAAGAGAGATGTTAAGACAGTCTAAAAACCTACCAGCTTTACATGTAATTGATTTAGACGGAGTAGATAATTTTGTTAAGACTGCACAGGAATGGGGCTACTCTACTTATAATGGTGACTATGGACCATCAGTAATTCTTGGAGGTGCAGATGTTCTACCTGTTGAGCATACACAAGCATTCAGTGTATTTGCAAACGGTGGTGATTGGGTTCAATTAGATCCAATCCTTAAAATAATTGATAAAGATGGAAAAGTTATATACGAAGCAAAACCAGAAAGAAAAGCATTAGGAGATCAACAAGCTGTTTACCTAATTAATCAAAGTTTATACAAGTTAGATACTTTGGGTAATACAATCGCTTGGGATGACAGAGATGTAGCTGGGAAAACTGGTACATCTGAAGATAATAGAGATAACTGGTTAGTTGAATGGTCACCTGATTTTGTTACTTTGGGTTGGGGAGGTAATAATAATAATATTCCAATGGATGCGAATAATGCATATCCAGGAATAATTATAATTCCTTGGGTAAAAAACTATATGAACGAAGTATCTTCATTCCCTTACTTTACTTCTAAAACTTCCTTTAATAGACCTGGATTCGTTTATCAAGGCGGAGGTAGTAACGACTGTAACGATAAAGGTGAGTGCCAAGGTATTGCAAGTGATTGGTTAATTCAAGGAAGAGAGCCAGCTAAAGGTGACTTTACAAGAAAAAAGGTTATAGTATGTGTTGATCAACAAGATAGAGTTGCAAGAGCTGTTGATATTGCTTTGGGTAAATCAATAGAAAGAGAATTCATTTATTACAAGAATGTTGTAGCAAATTACCAAGGATTCCTTGATAAATATGTAAAGGAAAAAAATGGAGTTCCAAATGGTGGTCCAACAGAAGCATGTGATATTCCAAGAGGTTCAACTAGTGGTCCTCTATTCGATCTATCGGGTACCCAGGTTACAGATGCAAATACATTAAATGTTAAGGGTAAAATTGTTACTCTAGAAGGGGAAATAGTATATGCTAACTTCTTTTTAGACAATGAATTATTAAGTTGTGACCCAATAACTAGCTTTAATAATATTGATATTGACTGTGATATTTCATCGTTTGATAATGGTGTTCATCAATTTTCAGCAAGGGCAAAAGATAGTGAGTTCGCTTCTGAAAATACATTAGCACCAACTAATATGACCGTTACCCCTGGAAATGGTCTTTCAAGTAAATTCAGTATAACGGGTAATAATCTATTGAATGTTATTAATATTAACTACAGCGGAGGAAGTTTATCTGCTGCACAAATATGTGTAAGTAAAGATAGCGCTGCAGAAGTTTGTAGTAGCCTTACTCCTGCGAATGGTTCAAGTTGGTCGTATAGTGCTGCTGGCGATGGTGACTACTCTGTTTACATAAAGGCTAATACAGCTAATGGATTAGGCTCAATTACCTCTGTAACTGAAAACCTTACTCTATAAAATAAAGGTAAGATTAATTATTACTAGAGCTCCCCAAAAGGGGAGTTTTTAGTGCAAAAAAAATCCCACCTTTTGGGTGGGACTAAGTTGTTTTATAGGGCTAAATTTAAGCCTTAGCTGCTTCTACAATCTTTGCAAACTGTTCAGGGCTGTTAACTGCCATCTCTGCTAAAACTTTTCTATCTAAGTTTATATTCTTAGTTGTTAAAGCATTCATGAATTTGCTGTAGCTTAAATCTGTATTAACTAAACTAGCAGAAATAATTCTAATCCATTCTGTTCTAATTTGACTCTTTCTTCTTCTTCTATGAGCATAGCTATATTGACCTGAGTGTAATAAAGCTTCCTTTGCTCTTCTATAAAGCTTGTGGTAACTCATTCTAAAGCCTTTTGCTTGCTTTAGTACTGACTTCTTTCTAGCTCTTTTTGCCTCTCCTCTTTTTATTCTCATATTTATTTACCTAATAATTTTTTAATTTTTCTAACATTAGCTTTTGAAGTTATTACAAATGATTCAGGAATTGCTTTTCTAGCATTCTTTCTCATATTTACCATATGAGAGTTATTTCTATTCTGTAATTTTTTTCTTATTACTTTACCGTTTGCAGTAATCTTGAATCTTTTTGCAGTTCCTTTATGTGTTTTTAATTTGTACTTTTTCATTGTATTACTTTTGTTTAACTAAAATGCTTAAATTCCTTCCTTCTTTAGAAACCTCTGAAACGGGTTTAGCAAAGTCAGCAATTTGTATTAATATTTTATCCATAACTGCCTTTAATTGTTCAGGCAATGCTTTTCTTTTCCATTTGACAGTCAATTTAGCGTTCCCACCTTTTGCTAAGAAGTCTTTAGCTTTTTCAAGCTTTATTTGAATATCTCTTTCGCTGATTGTTGGGCTAAACCACCACTCCTTATTTTCTAGTTGTTTACTTTGAGATTTCTTAGCTTTTTTACTTCTTTCGTATTTCAGCTTTGAATAATCTACTATTCTTGCAACTGGAGGTTTTGCATTAGGAGATACAAGAACTAAATCTAGTTCAGTTTCTCTTGCTAAATTAAGTGCATCAAATTTTGTAAGAACACCTAGATTAGTTCCCTCAGCATCAATTACGACCATGCTTGGGATTCTAATACTTTCGTTATAATCGTAGAAATTAGTAACTTTTACTACTTTCTTAGGATTTTTCTTTCTCTTAATTATAGAATTTAATCTAAAAATTTACTTTAAAACCAATAAATTGGCTTGAAAATAATAGCAAATATTTTCGCATTATACAATGGGAATATCGTTATCTTCTTAAAGTTTGGTTAATTTTGGCAATAAGTGAATCTATGCTTATTAGCCCTGAGTCCTTGCCATTTTCTCTTAAAGATACCGATGAACTAGCCTCTTCCTTTTGCCCAACTATTAGTTGAAAAGGAATTTTTAATTTCTCGGAGTCTCTAATTTTTCGATTCAGACTCTTGGCTCGACTATTTAAAGTTGCGCTAAACCCCTCTTTATTTAGTAAATCAACAATTTTACTACCATACTCATAGTAGTTTTTACTTATTGGAATGCATACAACATCAACTGGACTTAGATAATCAGGCATTACTCCTTCGTTGCCTTCGATTAAGTACTTCCAAACTTCGGTTAGGTAAATGTTAAATGATGTTGAAATTATTTGCTTACCATCTAATTCGTGTAGCTTTAAATCGGCTAAAACCCACTCTTTTTCGTAGATGTCGTTTACTTTTATAAATAAGTAAGTGTCCTTAGTGTTTTTAATAACTTTATTATGTGAAATTATCTTCCTTTGAAGAAAACTAGAAATTTGTTTTGCATAAGAATCTTCAAAATCAGAGGCATAAATATCTGCTGAAAAGTCAATGTTTAGAGCTTTAAAGGCCTTAAGTAGGTTTTCGAATTGATCACCAAATCCCTGTGCAAAGTCTGAATTTCTGTTCAAGTACCTAAAAGATTGTAAACCTACCTTTTTAATACCCTTGGAAAAACTAAGTGAATTAATGTTTGCTTTAAGAATGTATTTATATGGAAAATCTCTGTAGCTGGAATTATCAAATTTAACAATTGAGTTAAATGATGAATCTAATTCTAATTCGTTGCTGTATGACTTAGTCAGTGCAATTTCTTTAAACTCTGAACCGTTAAAATTCTTATCGAAAATCTTCTCAATTTTCCTGTAGATAGCTGTTCCACGCTCTGTGTACATTATCTCGTTCTCTTTGTCAGTTATTCCATAATGGTACTTTTTACTTAAGTTCTCAAAGTTCTTTTCCTTTAAATCCTCTTGAAGCTTTTTGTACTCCATTAAATCATCTAAGGATCTAAAAGCTTTTCCGAAAATTCTTACCATAGCGGGTCTTGTTGGGTCATCATTCCAGTGAGTCTTTTCAGTTTTTGTAAGGGAGATAACTCCGATTTGGTTTGTTGAAGACACATGTGGACCTCTGCATAAATCTACAAACTCTTCTCCAGTTTTGAAGAAGCTAATTTCCTGGTCTGGTAAACCTCTAATTAGCTCAGCTTTATAAATTTGGCCTCTTTGTAGTAAAAGGTTTATAGCCTGATCTCTTTGTAGAAATACTTGTTGAAATCTTAGATTGCTTTGAATAATCTTATTCATTTCTCCTTCTATTTTTGTTAGGTCATCATGATCTAATGATTCATCTAAGTCAAAATCGTAGTAAAAGCCATCTTTAGTGACTGGGCCAACTCCAATTTTTACGTTGTTATAAACTCTGCATACTGCCATTGCTAAAACATGTGCTGCTGAGTGTTTTTGTGCATCTGAAACTTTGCTTGTCATATTTATTAGTTAATAAATGGGCACTATAGGGATCGAACCTATAACCTCCTCGACGTCAACGAGGTGCTCTAACCAGTTGAGCTAAATGCCCTAAGTAAGTGTGGTGAAACACACTTGTGTTCAATAATTAAATAGATTGTTTTTCGATTATTTTATCTATCAAACCATATTCTACTGCATCTTTTGCAGTTAGAAAATAATCTCTATCCATATCTTTTTCGATTTTTTCTTCGGATTTTCCAGTAGCTTCTATAAGCATATCTCTTAATAAGTCTTTTATTCTAAGTATTTCCTTTGCGCTTATAGCAATGTCGCTTGCTTGTCCCTCTGCCCCACCTAGCGGTTGATGAATGTGTATAGTTGAATTCTTTAATGCAAATCTTTTGCCTTTTTTACCAGCTGAAAGGATCATAGTGCCCATTGAAGCTGCAGAACCTACTGCAATTGTTGCTACATCTGGTTTTATAGCATTCATGGTGTCGATTATTGCAAGACCTGCGTATACGCTGCCTCCAGGGCTGTTGATATAGATTTTTATATCCTTTTCGGAGTCTTCTTTTTCTAAGAATAGCAACTGCGCCACCACAGCGTTCGCCACATCGTCATTGATGGAGCTACCTAGAAAAATAATTCTATCTTTTAATAATCTGGAGTAAATATCGTAAGATCTCTCTCCATCTCGGGTTTTCTCTATTACTGTAGGAATTAAATAACTCATATTATATGTGTAATATCTATCTATTAATTAATATCTTTATCAAGGTTATATTATTTATTATATCACTTTGTAGAAGTCTGGGGCGTGGAGTTTGTATAAATTAGTTCTGTTATACAAATTGAAATCCTAAATACTGGAAATCCCCTTTCGGGGAAATCTCAGTTTGCACTTTTAACTATTTTTACTGCTCTAATCTTTTATTGATTAAATTCTTTATTATTCTAAAAGTTAATTTTAAGTTTGTCAATACATTTTTAATAATATTATTAACTAGTAAGCGTTTATTCTATACGGATTTTGAGTAACTATTTTATACTCGATATTTCGAATAAATCGCCTTCTTGTACTTGTGCTCAAAAGCCCATCCAGCAAGGACTTCAATTACGAACTGAGAAGGCGCTTTCGATTTGTATATTTCAGAAGTTTGTAGAATTTTTGTGTTACTCTCAATTGATGTCACTTTTAAGTCTTTATCAAGAAAAATCATGTCAAGTGATATTGACGTGTTCCTCATCCAGAACGAAAGGTCTGATTCTGTGCTGAATATGAAAAGCATTCCCGAATCTTTTTCTAACTCTTTTCTAAACATTAATCCTGATTCTCTTTTCTGAGGTGTGGAGGCAACTTCCAGAGATAGTGTGCTGCCACTAGGGATATGGGTAAGAATTAATGTTGAATTATCATTAATTGAATAGGTGCTTTCTTGATTATTTGCAGTGTTGAAAACTGTATTGGATATTAATAGTACTATAGTTGCGATAGTTATAATGATTGCGAGTATTGATTTATATCTTTCTTCTAAAACTTTTTTCAACATCGTATTTTGATAATTCCCATATTACTGGTCTTCCATGCGGGCAGTTATAGGGGTTGTAAAGTAAGTTTAAGTCTTTAAGTATGTTGAGCATTTCGCTTTCGGTGAGTTTTTGCCCCGCCCTGACGCTTGAATGGCAAGCTGCCGTGGCAATTAGTAGGTATATGTCCCTAGTTAGCTTTATTCCGTTGTATGTTTCGAATTGGTCAAAGTTATTATAAATATCAGTTTCGGGGTTAATAATCGAGTCGATATAGTGTTTAGTCTCAAACTTATTAACAAGTTCAGGCACTTCTATTACTTGTATTGAGTCAAACCCAATATCTTCGATTATAAAACCAATGTCTTCTAGAAGATTCTTGTTTTCAAGTACATGTTTTTTGTCTTCGGGTTTAAGATCTATAACTTCAGGGACTAAAAGCATTTTTCGATTTAGCTTGCCAATATTGTTAACTAGCCTTTCGAATGCAATTTTTTCTGCTGCAGCATGCTGGTCAACGAATAAAAGTTTGTCCCCTTTTTCTAATACAATGTATGTGTTAAATATTTGATAAGGTTTGTAGTAGGTGCTTTGATCGTCGTCTTTTTGATTGGAGAGCTCACTGCTAAAATCCAATAATTGACTTGGCATAGTCCTTTTTGGAACTGAATATGTGCTGCTACTGCCTCCGCTTGTAAATGGAGTTCTAAGTGGCTTTATGTCTTCGTTTTTAAAGTGAACTGTATCGTGCACACGGTTAGCTGGAACAACACTATCGAAATTGTTATTAATAATATTTCGGGTGTTCTTTTCTAGAGTCTTTTTTGTGAGTGCAAGCACGCTCCTGAATATTTCATCTGACTTACTAAATTTAACTTCGAGCTTTCTAGGGTGTACATTTACATCAACTTCGGAAGGGTTAATATAAAGAAAAAGGAAGTAAGTTGGCTTTAGTTCTCTGTTAACAAAGCCAGAGTAACCTTCTTGTATAGCTGCGTTTATAGTTTTGTTTGTGATGAATCTATTGTTAAGGTAGATATACTGTAC
>CAYUKX010000003.1:0-4806 GCA_964445405.1 uncultured Candidatus Saccharibacteria bacterium | reverse complement strand
CTGCGTTTATAGTTTTGTTTGTGATGAATCTATTGTTAAGGTAGATATACTGTACTGGAGATGATTTTCTTGCTGATTCAGAGTTGCCAAATACACCGTTTATTTTTAATGATGTGGATTCAAACTCGGTTTGGTCAAAGAGGTTTTTTGCTAGGTTGCCCCATATCTCAAATATTCTATTTTTAATATCCGTTGTCTGTGTAAGTCTATATATGAGTTTGTTGTTGTGGTAAAGCTCAAAATGTATATCTAAGTATGGCAATGCTACATTTATAAATGTGTCAGTTAAGTATTTGTATTCCGTGTTTGGTGTCTTTAGAAATTTTTTACGTGCTGGAACATTGGCAAAAAGGTTTTTGATAGTGATTGTAGTTCCATTATCTGATTGAACTGTTGGGTTTTCGAGAATGTCAGTTTGCTTTATAACTAGGTTTACGGCTTGGTCCTGGGTTGTTTTAGTGCTTATTTCTATTGATTCTGCGACTGAAGAGATGCTCGCAAGAGCTTCTCCTCTGAAGCCCATGGTTAATATGTTGTTAAGATCGTCTTCGCTTTTTATTTTGCTAGTTGCGTGTTGCTCGAATGCTAAGGCTGCATCTTCTTTATTCATTCCAACTCCATTATCCTTAATGCTTATGCTATCTATTCCGTAGTTATCAAGCTTAACAATGATAATTGAAGCTCTTGCATCTATTGAGTTCTCCATTAGTTCTTTTAGGGCAGATGCTGGGCGTTCAACAACTTCGCCTGCGGCAATTAAATTAATAAGATTTTGTGATAATTTTTGGATTTTACCCATACTAAGTGCAAATTTTGTTACATATTCTCTTAAGGTTATCATGAAGGCCTATTTTTATAAAGTTTGCAAATGTAACAAAATTGTTAAATGCATATGCTTTGATAAATCGTAACTTGTACCCTAAAAATACTTCGTTTGCCGCTTAAGTATAAAAAGTTTGCCTACCCGATTCCCTTATGTTTAAAAGTCAAAATCGATTAAGAAAACACAGTTCAAAACATTTGAACATTAATATTAAAAAAATATGAATGTTATTAATTTTGTTAGGCTGCTAAGAAAACAGCAATTTGAAATAGATTGTTACAGGAATTAGGGTATTGCAAAGGAGCTTTTTTGTATTGTTTAATTAGAACTCTACCCACAAAAGAAAAAGTTGTTATAAAAAGTCTATTCTAAGTGTACGTGCTGACAGCGTGAATATATACACTGCGTAGAAATTCGGTACACTTAAAATGTATTTGCGGTGCTGTGGATAACTTTACTAAAACTCTATGTAAAGGAGATTTTTTATTCTATATCTTGGATTTCCTGTTCTTCAAAACCAAGGAAAAAGATTTCTGGATGGAGCTTTAGGCCATTTGCCTTGAGTGTAGCTTTTTGTATCTCTTTTATTACTGAAATATATTCTTTTGCAGTTGCATTGCCGGCATTTTCAATAAAATTATGATGAGCTAACGATACAGCTGCATCCCCTACTCTAAAACCGGAAAATTTTATTACATGCTCTACAATATAACCTATACCAGTTGTGGGATAACCTAATCTTTCTTTATCTTCGTTGGATATGTTCTTAAAAACACTGCCAAGGGATCTATGTGGTTGAATAGATTTTCTTTTAGCCCATTCTAGCGCTACATATTTTGCTTTTTCTTTATCGCCTTTAAATAAATTTAAAGTTGCGGATAAAATAACTTCTTTTGAATCGTGGAAACGAGATACATCATAGCCAAAGTTTAAATCGGAGGCCTTTAAAGTGATTACAGCTCCATTATCGCTTAAAACATCAACAGACTTGATTAATTCATTTATAAAGTGGGTTCCGCCATGAACATTGTTGTAAATCCAACCACCTAAGTTACCTGGAATTCTGGCATACCATTGAAGTCCAGTTATTCCTTTGTTTATTAAGTAGTTTATTGCAAATGCCATGTCTACTCCGCTTTCAATTTTTACTTCGATTCTTGGATTATCACTTTCGTCGTAATCTAAATCTTTAAATTCATACTTAAAAGTTCCTCTTTCGCTATCCGAAGCCCATCTATACTCTACTTTCTGCATTTCATCTTCAAGTTCTTTTGTTTCTTGTACAGGAACTTCTTGTCCAATAATAATATTCTTGCTTCCGTTTTTTAGGACTAGGCCGCGGATGCCGCTATCACTAACTAGAACGTTACTTCCGCGGCCGAGAATAGTTACAGGTATGTTTAATCGCCTTGCAAGATTTATAGCTTCTATAAATTCTGGGGTTGATTGTGCTTCGTACCATATATCTGCTGGTCCACCAATGCCTACAGTGGTGTGCAAAGATAATGGCTCGTTAAGCTTTAGGTACTTTGGGTTTAATTTGTTGATTAGTTCTTGGTAATTACTTTGCATAACCTTATATCTCCTCTATTCGTGCACCTAATTTTTTAAGCGTAGGTATAATATCTGGGAATCTTCGGTAAATAATATCTGCTTCGTTAATAATGGTAGTACCCTTTGCAGCTAAGCCTGCTAATAATAGCGCGTGAGTACATTGTAAGATTGTTGAAGCATTAACCTTTGTTCCTCTGAATTCAGTTGGTCCAAAGGTAATAATCTGATTAGGATTAGTTAATGTCATTTTTGAATTCATTTTGAATAGTTCGGCAAATAGTTCTATTAGTTGTACTTCGTACATATTAGAATAAACTCTAATATTCCCTTTCGCCTTTAATGCAAGTATTAATGCTTGTGGGATTAGATCTACAGGGAATCCTGGCCAAGGTTCATCTTTAATTTTGTCCATATCACCTTTAAAGTTTAGGAATGCCTTTAGGTCTTGGTTTGCTGGAACAAAAATATCATTATCCCTAATTTCTACTTTAAGGTTTAATTTTGCAAAATTGTTAATTACCTGAGTCATATGTTCAGGCACTGCATTTTTGATTAGCAATTCACCCCCTGTAACTGCTGCCATTACCATTAATCCACCAACATCAATGTGGTCACTTGGGATAGTCCATTCTGTGGCTTCAAGTTTATCAACTCCAGTTATTACTAACTTATTTGAGCCAATACCTTGAATATTTGCACCACAAGTATTTAAAAAGTTACATAAGTCTTGTGTGTGGGGTTCGCATGCTGCGTTATATATTGTAGTTGTACCCTTTGCTTTTACTGCAGCTAAAACTAGATTTTCTGTACCTGTAACCGATGCCTCTAAAAGCCAAATATCAGTACCTTTTAATCCTCTTTTTGATTCAAGCTTATAGCCATCGTTTTTATCTACATGTACTCCCATGTCTGTCATTCCTTTAAACATTGTATCTAACGGTCTATTGCCTAATTTACAGCCTCCTCCATCTTTTATAGAAGCAGTACCAAATCTTGAAATTAGCGGCCCAAGAAATACAAATGAAGATCTTTCTCTCATGGCTAAATCCTCGTCAATTGCAGAGGTATTAATAGTTGTACCATCAAGTCTTACAGAGCCTTTTTTAGGATAAGAAACTTTTCCACCTAACTGTTTGAAAATCTGTAAAAGAATAACTACTGATGTACTTTTAGGCACATTGTGTATTAGAACTGGTGTATCTAGTAATACTGCCGCAGGAATAATTTTAAGAATGGAATTTTTATTGGGCATTGGGGTAACTGTACCTTTAAGCGGATATCCACCCTGAATCTTTATAGAACTCATAAATTTGTATTAAAGTTTAGTTATTTGACAGTTAATAATTATTATACACGAACCTATTATTGTGTCTAATTTATAGTACTATAAGGTGTACTATTAAAAAGACGTTTACTTATGATTGAATTTATTAAATAATGAGGAAGTTTATTCACACACTATGAAGGAATTTGCAGTTTCATTTAAAGGAGGAATGGCAAGAGGCCTAGGCAGTATTGGTCTTATGCGCTTTCTACAAGAGGAAAATCTAAAACCCAAATATTTTGCTGGCTCTAGTTCTGGAGCTTTGGTTGCAGCTGGTTTTGCAATGAACTATACCTGGGATAAAATTCTAAATGATTTTAAAGAGGTTAAGATTACTAAGCTGATGTCTTTAACAAATCTTGTTACTAAAGGTGGATTAATTCCAAAGGAAAGATTTTTAGAAATGCTAAGCGAATCTTTAGAGACTCCAATCCAAAGAATAGATATAAAAAACTTACCTAATAAGCTTTACGTTTTTTCTTCAAACTTAAAAACACAAAATAGAGTTGTTATACATTCAGGTAATTTAGGTGAAGCACTAATTAGAAGTTGCTCTTACCCATTGGTTATTGAGCGAAGCAATTTTGCAAATTATATAGACGGCGATTTAACATCGAGTTATTCTGCTAACTACCTACGAAACCGTGGTGCAGAAGTAGTTATTGGTTGCGGATATAGGCCAAGAAGATCTGATCTATTCACCACAAATCCTCTTGATACATTAATTTCAACATATAGACTATTAACAGGGCAAATAGATAGCTACTATAATTCTATAGACCCAGTAGATTATGAACTTGAGTTTAAGGCAGATGATGTTAGCTATATGGGGTTTAAAGATATTGATAGAGTTGTAGAAAGAGCTTATAGAAAAGCTAAAAATCATCAAAAAGAGATTTTTAAGATATTAGAATTATAAATTTGGTGATTTAACTCTCCTTTAAGAGGTTTGCTCTACTTTCAAGAATCATTTGAACATCTTCGTGCTCAAAAACAACTATACCACCAGCGTTATGGAATTTTAGAATGGCTTCTTTTAGTGGATATGTAATATCACCTTCGGCTCCAAATGCACATGCAGCATCTCTAAACCGTTTTTCCCAAG
>CAYUKX010000002.1:0-44791 GCA_964445405.1 uncultured Candidatus Saccharibacteria bacterium | reverse complement strand
CAATAGATAAATGATTCTTTAAACAGAATCCGGCTTATGGATGGACCCCCGTTTTATATACTCCAAAACCTTGTCAATCGCCAAGGTATTTCTAGAGGGTAGGTTAATACTTCGTATTTAATTTCGTTCATTAGTGTTTCGGCTCTTGCTTCCTCTACTTTATCTAATTTTAGTATGGGCTTAGCGTCTATTAAAACTTCCTTAAGTAGTTTGGAATAAGCAAGAACACCATAAACCACTAAAAAGATATTGAGTGCCAATAATATATAAGCTAAAGCAAGTACAATTCCAGCAATTACATTAAGTATAAAAAAAAGTGCAAGACTAAATAACTGCGCTAAAAAAACAATTGATTGATAGTTATATATATTTCGAACTTCTTTAAGTGAGGGATTTGTTAATTTTAAATGGAAAAGTAACAAAAAATTACTGTATAAATCCTTTGCATAAATTGATTTTTTACTAATAATTATTAAGTTATTTTCTGCAATACAAACGTCGTTTATTTCGTCAGATGCTAATATACTCAGGTTTGGATGTTCTTCTTGGTAGGTCTGCAATATCTTGTTAAATTCAATTTGCTCACCTAGGTAATAGCTGTACTTCTTTTTCAATCCACGTTTAACGGAAGATGCAAATATACCCATGAAAATTTGGGTAATGACAAGAAATATAAATATGGCAAGAAACAGATACATAAAGTTATCTAATCAAATCATTTTATCAGAATTTGGAGGACTAAAGTGATGCGTATTTATCTACTGTCTTTTCAATTTCGTTTAAGTTTACTTCGGTATTGCCAATTACTTTACCATCTTGCATAAACAAAACTACAGGAGCATTTGCAGCAGATACACTATTTGCTAATTCTCTATTTACCTCTATGTCTGCTTCGTAAAAATTTATATCAGAATATTTTTCTGCAGATAATTTATAGATATTAGACATTGTTTGACAAGGGCCACACCAGCTCGATGTAAAGAATATAAAGTTTTTTCCGTTTTGGATTTTATCCATAATATTACCTTCAAGTTTTTGATAATTAGCAGGAATTTCTTTTGATACAGAAGAAGCAACAATATCTATTCTTAATATGCCAGTAGCTAAAGATACTGCAACAACAAATAAACTAATAGCACTTACAATGGCAAAACTTTTGAGGGCA
This sequence comes from uncultured Candidatus Saccharibacteria bacterium, assembly GCA_964445405.1. Taxonomy (GTDB): domain Bacteria; phylum Patescibacteriota; class Dojkabacteria; order J137; family J137; genus Brojett037. Next base: position 43,626 of record CAYUKX010000002.1, on the reverse strand, counting down.
AACTTTCTTTTCTTTTTAGGTAACATTTTAAATTTCTAAAAGTTGGTGACAATTAATAGTATACCAGCACAAGACTAAATATCAAGATTTTCTGTAGAAAGTTGAGAAGAATTCTTTGAATGAAATTCTTTTACTATATTCTAATGCGCCATACTCAAACAGTTTAAAAGCAATTACAACAAAGATGACACAATATAACAATAGTGTAACAACGCCTAAAATAATTTCTGGTAACGTTAATGCACCTAAGGCATTTCTAAACAATAAAACAAAACTTGCTGTAAAAGGTATAAAACTAAATATCTTTGCTAGATCTCCTGATGGATCAGATATTATTATAGTAATAAAGTAAATCGGGAAAATAGATAGCAATACAAATATAGATGATAAGCTTTGTGCTTCTTTATACGTTGGACTTGCCGCTCCTACACCAACCATTGTGCAAGCTAGAATAAAGAATCCAGAGAATGTAAATACCACACCAAGTACAATTTGCCCAATTAGTTGCCCTGTTGAAATATTCAATGAACCTAACAGCGAGCCTAAATCAAACATTGAGCCTGAACCACCTAATAGTGCCGATGTGACCACTAACCCGACGAGTGACAATACGGTAAGTAACAACACCTGAGTAAAGATTACTCCAATTAAACCTACAATTTTGCCTAAAATTAAATCTTTTGATGAAATACTAGATAAAACAATCTCCATTACTCTATTTTCTTTTTCTTCTGAAACACTTAAAAGCAAGTAGTTAACTGCAAATGTAGTTAACATAAAATAAATTACTAAAGATATTCCTGGAACCAATAAATCAGATAAACTAAAGTTAGTTTCCTTGCCTTCTTTATATGTTTTTACCTGATAATCAAAATCAGCATTGTAGACAGTAATTTTATTTGCATCGTTTAAATCTACAATTATGCTCTGCTTTAATAGGTTAGATGCAAGGTTATTGTAGGATTCATTTAACAAAAGACCTTTATCTTGTGAATATATCTCTATTTTTTTATTCTGGGCAATGTCAGCAGGGTAATATATAAGTGCGTCTGCTGTACCATTTATAACTTCTTGAATACCTGCATTTACATCTGTTGCGCTTACAATTTTTTCAGAATAAATCTCTGGTTTTATGTAGCCTGTACTATCAACTATTAAAACTTTATTCGCATTTTCTGCTTCACTTTTTAACTTTTCTTCAAGTTGCATTGATGAATACCCCGAGATAAACGATATAACAACTAAAAACAATGGAAGGAATAAAGTCGATAACCAAAATGTAGGCTTTCTTACAACTTTTATATATTCTCTTTTTGCTACAATAAAACTTTTTTTCATTTGCTGTTCATAACTTTAATGAATATATCGTTTAGTGATGGTGAATTTTCTTCGAGTCTATTAATTTTTACCTTATCTGCTAAATACTTTATAACATCACTTTGTGCTATACCTGGCTTTAACAATATTGTTGCTATGTTCTTATTAATATTTGCTGTAAATAACTCTGTTTCACTAGGCAAACTACCTTCAAAGCTTAATTTAATAGAGTTATCGCTGTAGTTTGCCTTAACTTCAGATAATGTTCCATATAAAGCTCGTTTACCATCTTTAATCATTAGTAATCGATCAGCTATCTTTTCGACTTCCTCCATTTGATGAGTACTAAAAATAATAGTTGATCCTGAATTATTTAAATCCATTAGTATAGAAAGTAGTAGTTCTCGATTAACTGGATCTAATCCTTTGGTCGGTTCATCTAATATTAATAATTTGGGATTATTTATTACAGTTATTCCTAGTTGTATTTTTTGTTGTTGCCCTGAAGACAATTTTTTTAATTCTGATTTTTCCTTATCTTCTAATCCAACTTTTGCTAAGTAAGCCTGGGCATTATTTGTTGATTCTGATTTACTTAAGCCTTTTAGCTGGCCAAAATAAACTAGAGTTTCTAAAACTCTAGAAGTTAAGTACAATCCTCGTTCTTCAGGTAAATAACCTAAATATGATGCCATTGTAGAGTCGTATACTTTACCATTAATTGTTAGCTCTCCTTTATCAGCTTTATAAATATTGAGTAGTGTTCTAATTGTTGTAGTTTTTCCGCTACCATTTGCACCTAAGAATGCGAATATTTCACCTTCAAATACATCAAAGGATAAATCTTCAATTACTTTTTTGGTTCCGAATGCTTTATAAAAACTTTTAATTGAAATTACTGTATTTGCCATATGCTTAATTATAGAACAAAATTTGGTAAGTACAAGTGTCTGCTTTGTGTATGCAAAATTCTATGGTATTTTAATTATGTTAATTTGTTATTTTTAAAAAATGAAATTAATTTTTGCAACTTCTAATCAGAATAAGATTAACGAAGTTAGTAGAATGCTTGGCAATAGTTTTGAAATTGAAGGAACTTCTGTAGAAATTGATGAAATTCAGTCTTTAAATCCTGTAAAAGTCGCTGAAGAAAAAGCGAAGGCTTACTTTAGAGAATTGAAAACACCGCTAATTGTTGAAGATACTGCATTAGGTTTTAATGGTTTAAATGGACTGCCAGGACCATATATTAACGACTTTGCAAAAGCGCTTGGCAATAAAGGGTTAATAAATTTACTAGCCGCAGTTGATAATAGAAGAGCTGTGGCCCAAGTAACATTCTGTTTAATTATAGACGAAAATACTATCCATACGTTCGAAGGAAAAGTTGAAGGTGATATATCTACAGAAGAGAAAGGCACGAATGGCTTTGGCTGGGACACAATATTTATTCCTTTAGGACAAGATAAAACATTTGCTGAAATGCAGGATTCCGAAAAGGACAGCTATTCAATGCGTTCTAAAGCATTAGCCTTATTACAACAACATTTGAACAGTAATCCATTATAATAAAAAACCCTCCGAAAGGAGGGTTTAATTTACATAGTTTGTTCTTAATTCATTGTTGATTTTACAATTTGATCAGCTTCTTCAAGTAGTGTTGCATCTCCTGTCTTTATATTTGCAGTACTAGCCCCTGTAATTCCAAAACCTGGAAAGAAAGACCCTACACAAATATCAAAGCTAGCAACTTCAGATGGAGTAAAGAATGGATCACCTAAAGTTGAACAATCAACTGTATGTGTATACTTCCAATCATTCTCTCCTTTTTGAGATATTCTTATTAAATCTGTCCCAGCTATAATGCTCCAATCGTGTGTGGAAGTTTTAAGTCCATCAGCAAAGCCATCTACACCACCCAATATTCTAGTAAATTTAAGTGTAGCTCCACCTTTTTTTACTAAAAATTCATATTTAGAAATCACTTTTCCATATTCAGGTTCGTAAGCAAAGTCTTCACTTAGTTTAGTGTTAAGTGTTCCAGTCCATGTGCTTGGGTAAACTACTTCAATGGATTGTCCCTCATCTTTAAATGTCAATTCAGTAGGTCCAGTTGTAGGAGCTGTCAGATCGGGACAAGTTGTTGTACTCTCTGTTGGTTTTGCCAAACATGCAGCTAATTCTACGTTCTTTACTTTTATTTCGTTCTGAGAATTAAGGTAAAGCACGGCAAATATAGTAGTAGATACGATTCCTGCCAAAAACAGAGCACCAATACAACCAAAAATAAGGATTCTCTTCATAACTTAGTTTTAAAATTTAAATCTTATAGAAGTTTATTCGAAAGTTGAACTATTGTCCAAGAAATTTATTTACTTATCCTACCTTACTTTAACTCGTAGTCACCAGGATTAATTATTCCGAATTTATTTAAAGGCCAAAGTCTAAAAATAACTTTACCTTGCATCCACTCTCTTTTAACAAAGCCAATGTATCTTGAATCGTTGCTTACAGCTCGATTGTCCCCCATTACAAAAAATACATCTTGATCAATAATCTGGTTGCCATTCGTATCTGTTTCTTCAAGTTGTACCTTATATTCCTGACCTTCTCTTAAATTGCCAGGCTTTGTATAAATGTCTTCAGGTAAATAATTTTCCACAATTAATTGACCGTTTACATATACTTTACCTTCTTCGATTTTAATTGTGTCACCCGGTAACCCCACTATTCTTTTAATTAATGAACTACCCATTGTTGGCTTAAAAAAGACAATTACATCACCTCTGTTATAGCCTAAACCTAAAGCTTTACCAATATCTGTGGTGCTAAACCATTGTGGTAATCTGTTTGTGTAAACTCTTTCGGTATTATAGAAGGTTGGTTCCATTGATGGTCCATCTACTTCGCTAGGAGTAATTATGCTGAATATAATAAACGAAAAAATAATTGCAAGAGTAACAGATTGTAAAAAATCTATTAAGACGGACTTCTCTTTTTTTTCACTGAAATTAGTTTCAGTGTTATTTCTTTTAAATGGATTCTTCATTTTCAATTGTAATTTATTGTTCCCGTAGGAATTAGGCCAAATACATCTAGTGGAAAGACTCTTAAGAAGACTTTTCCTTTTAGCCAGTCATTACGAATAAAGCCTAAATACCTTGAATCGTAGCTAACTGCTCTGTTATCACCCATAACAAATACTGCTCCAGGCGGTACAATTTGGGATTCACCACCGTCTTCTAAAAAATCACCGCCTTTAGTATACAATGCAGGTGGCAAATAGTCTTCAGAAATTTGCTTATCATTTATATATACATTCCCATCGCGAATTGCGATCTTGTCGCCTGGCAATGCAACTATTCTTTTTATAAAAGATGGATAGTTAGGAATTTGTAAAACAACAACGTCTCCTCTTTGATATTGAAAGCCTGTGACCTTACCAAACTCTGTACCATTTAGCCACTGAACTACTCTATTCGCAAAATATATTTGATGAGTGTAAAAATTTGGCTCCATTGATGGACCGTCAACTTCGTTAGGTGATATTACAAAAAGGTACATAATAATCCCTATAGAAGTGAATATTACAAGCGTTTGTAATATGATAATAAACCAATTTTGTGGCTTAGATGCAGGTTTTTCAAAGAAAGGATTCCCATCCATTTAATAGTGGTTAAAAGTGCTAATCTATTTACAATATCACAAAGATTTCTACAATTCTATACAACATTACTACTGCATTATGAATTTGTAGTAAACAAAAAAGAGCACCTGGTGGTGCTCTTAAATTTCGTTAAAAAATTTTAGTTTTTGAATTCCATTAATTCAATTTCAAAGTATAGATCTGAATTTGCAGGAATAGAACCAACGGCCTGAGCACCGTAACCTAATTCCGCAGGAATAGAAAGTTTAATTGTTTCGCCTTGCTTCATGCCTACAACACCTTCACTCCAACCTTCAATGACTCCGCTACCTACTGTAAATTCAAAAGGTGTTCCTCTATCTCTTGAACTATCAAACTTTGTACCATTTAACAGTGTACCTACGTAATGTACGCTTATTAAATCACCTGTTTGAACTTGTCTGTCACCTGTTCCCTCTTTTAGGGTTTCCTTTTTTAATTCTGTTAGTTGTGCATTAGATTGAGTATCTGTTGCTGTTTGTGTTCGTGAATTTTCCACTGGTTTGCTTGTAAAAAATAATATACCTACTAAAAATACTATTACAATTAACGCTGCTACAATTGATTTGTTTTCCATAAAAATTTACTTTGAAATAGTTAGAATATAATAATTTGAAAGTTGATTTTGAGCAAGCAAAAAAATGGAGTTTGTCGAATAGACCTGCAAAAGGGCGGTTTCCGAAGATTCCGCCCTTTTTGTATTTGCCGTACGCTACTTGAGCGCGACGGCAATGATGATGTACCCATGCACGCAAAGAAGCGCGCACAGGCAGAGGATGTTGACTACGTTGATGTAACGGACTTTTTCGTCCGTTTCACGGTTGTCGATCCGCGCGAACGGGTTAAAAAACAAAGTAAACCCATTGGCGATCCCCTTTGCCACAGCAAAAACGATGGTTACCCCTAAGGAAAACCCTAATCCCGCAGAAATTGCGAGAATGCTCACGAAACCGCTCCAAATAGCCGCTGCCTGCGGATTAACCGAGGCAATCGCTCCTGAAACCAGGAACGTGAGCAACCCCAGCAAATACCATGACTTCAACACCTTGACACCCCCATCAATTCGATTGTTAAATACATATATAGTATATATCCAATATATACTTTTGTCAATATTCACCTGTTTTCCTTGTATTTGACTTCTCTGCTGGATTTACCTAAAGTATATACAATTAATTAGCAAATCTAATAAATATATGTATAAATTGTTCTTTAAACTTGCTTACTCAGTAATAATACTTATACGAATTTTTATTTTCCCACTTTTTTTAACTCAACCATTATTAGCATGGCTTATAACTTTTGTTTTAGATGCCTTTGATTATTCGTTCGCGCTCAGAAGTGGTGCTAGATATATAACCTATCAGATGATAGATAAAGTACTAGATCTATTATTTGTTTTCTACATGGTGCTTGCAGTATGGTATACAAACTACCAATTATTATGGTTATTTGTAGCTTATTTTGTTCTAAGAATTATTGGCAGTATATTTTTTGAAGTGACTAAAAACTCAAAATATTTAATATATTATCCAAATCTATTAGAGTTCTTCTTTCCTTTATACATAATATCTCAAACAGTTTTTGCAAACGATACCACGTTTATTACAATCTCCTTTGTTGTAGCATATTTTGCAAAAATGGTTCAAGAAGAAGTCGCACACAACAGATACTATTTAGATCCAGTATCGTTAGCTTATATAAAAAAGCACCCAGAGCACCAAAGAGATATTTCAAGATATATAAAATAGAAGGATTCAAGATTGACAATATATAGTAGAAACTTTAGCGCCACCTTTTGGGTGGCGCTTTGCACGTTAGGGGCTACGGTATGTTGCCGTAGCAGTCGCCGCGAGCTGCGCGCGACATTGGTTTAGCCTGCGGACTGCTGTGCCGAGCTCCCGCGGATTTCTCTGATTCCGCGTAATCCTCTCAGATTCGGCACTGCAATTCCAGCTGAATGTGGGCGTCGGACCGTAAGTCGGCGTACTAAGCCACATCGACTGCGGATATCCACAATCAGGTGCGACCGAGCGCAGATGGTCGACATCCTGACCATCCAACAGTCCTGTCAACCCGTCCAGGTTGCGAGACCAAATCATTGGCCCCGCCTGACGCACTACATCGCAGTCCGAACTGCCCGAACTCACCAAAGGTGACGTTGCCACTACGACTAATATTAGTAGCAAGTCAACAGCAATTGCCGCAACCACCAAATTAAAAGCTCGGGTTTTCATCCAACACCTCCGTATATGCACACTGGATTATATATTATTAGTATATAATTCTCAACACGTAGTGTTCAACTGACTAATCACCTAATTTAATTATCTACATTAGAAATTACTTGCTTTTTGTGGTAAAATTCCAAGTCATTTTTAAACACAGTTTTATGTATACCAAGCCTGAACAATCAAAGATAAGAAACATAGCAATAATTGCACATGTTGACCACGGTAAAACTACCCTAGTAGACGCATTTCTAAAACAAACTCATGTTTTTAGAGATAACCAAGACGAAATGGCTCAAGAAATGATCTTAGACTCAGGAGATTTAGAAAGAGAAAAAGGTATTACAATTAAAGCTAAAAACATTTCTATAAGATACAAAGGTCATAAAATTAACATTATTGATACACCAGGCCATGCCGATTTTGGAGGAGAAGTTGAAAGAACACTAAATATGGCTGATGGTTGTATTTTATTAGTGGATGCTCAAGAAGGACCAAAACCCCAAACTAAATTTGTACTGAAAAAAGCTTTAGAAATGGGTTTAAAGCCAATGTTAATTATTAATAAAATTGACAAGAAGTTCTCAAATCCTCAAAAAGTCCTAGATAAAGTTCAAGATTTATTCTTACTTTTAGCAACAGATGATAGCCAATTAGAATTTCCTGTATTTTACGCAATCGGAAGAGAAGGTAAAGTATTTAAACAATTACCAGAAGGCGATTTAACAGTTGCAAATTCAATTGACGGCGATATGGCTCCAATTTTAGATGCAATTTTAGACTATATTCCTTCACCTAAGGGTGACGAAACCCAACCGTTACAGATGTTGGTTACAAGTTTAGACTACGATGCTCATTTAGGTAGATTACTAGTAGGTAAAATCAAAAGAGGTACAGTAAACATTGATGATCAAATAGTGATTCTACACAGTGATGCAGCTGATGCAGGCAAAGACACAGGAAGAGTTAAGAGCTTAAAAGTAAAAGAAGGCTTAGCTTACGAAGACATTAGAAGTGCTTCCGCTGGCGAAATTGTTGCAATTTCAGGTGTTGAATCTACAGCGATTGGTGGAACATTATGCATTGCTAACCATGTAGAAAGCTTACCATCTATAAAAATTACAAATCCATCTGTTCAAATTAAATTCGAAGCAAATACCTCTCCATTCATGGGTAAAGAAGGCAAATTTGTTACAGCTAAACAATTACAATCAAGAATCGAAAAAGAAGCAGAAATTAATATCTCTTTAAAGATTACAAAAGGAGACGCAGGTAGTTACTACGTTGCTGGAAGAGGAGAACTTCAATTGGCTATTTTAATCGAGACAATGCGAAGAGAAGGTTACGAATTTCAAATTAGAAAACCAGAAGTAATTTTTATTGAAAAAGATGGACAAAAAATGGAACCACTAGAAGAAGTAACAATCGATGTTCCTTCAGAATTCCAGGGAACTGTTCAGTCTGCTTTAAGTGAAAGAAAAGCTGAATTAGTTGATATGGAAATGGAAAATGGACAAGTAAAGTTCACTTACAAAATCCTTACAAGAAAACTATTAGGCTTAAGAAACACTCTTTTAACCCAAACAAAAGGAAATATTGTAATGAATAACTACTTAATAGATTATGTTCCAGTACAGAAAATGGAGCCAAACTATAGAAGAGGTGTGTTAATTTCCATGGAAAATGGTGTTGCAATGGGTTATTCATTAAACACAGTACAAGAAAGAGGTGACTTATTTGTTGGTCCTGGTACTAAAGTTTACGAAGGTATGATTTTAGGTTTAAATAAATTCGATCAAGACTTAGAAGTTAATCCAATTAAGGAAAGACAAAAATCTGCAGTTAGAATGAAGCACGATGAAATTACACAAACTTCTTTAAAAGCAATTAAAGAAATTACACTAGAATATGCTCTACTATTCTTAAACGACGATGAATTACTAGAAGTAACACCAGAAAGTTTAAGACTAAGAAAACAATTCTTAACTAAAACACAAAGAGATTGGTCCAAGAGAAAGAATCTAAACGATGTAGCTAAACGAGAAATGGGATTAGCTTAAAAGCTCACAAAAGAATTTAAAGCTCCGGGAAACCGGAGCTTTTTTATTTTAAAGTAACTTCGATTGCCCCTTCTTGACCATTAAAGTAACCAGCAGTTTTATATTCTGATACCTCTTTAGATTGCTTTAATAACTTACCTACCAATGGTCTTACTACTTGGCCTTTACCAGTTATAATAAGAACTTGTATATAACCCAAAAACCTACAATCCTGAATAAATTCATTTAAATATTTCTCAATTTCATACGAATTTAATATGCCTAGATTATGATAGTCAAAAGTAGCCTGAGGCAAAAAGTCGTTCACTATTTTTAGGTTTAAGTTAGTCTTTTTCATTAATCAAATCCTTAATGATATACTCAATTAATACAAATAAATTTTAACAAAAGATTATGCCACAAATTCATCCCGATGAGGAAACAAAAAAAAGAATTAAAAATTTGAGTGCCGTAGGCAAAGCGTTAGCCGAAGAAACTAACGATAATCAAGGTTCAACAAACCAATTTCTTGCAAAAACTGCCCTAAATGAATTTGAAGCAGGAATAAATAAATTAGAGCTTGATCCAGAAAGTCTAGATGGCATGAAGCATCTTATAAAACTGTTAAATAATCTTATTGAACAAAAGATGGGGGCAATTTCTGAATGAATATATTAGTTGTCGAAGACGAAAACTCAATCAGAGAAATAGAAACAGCTTATTTAAAAAAAGCTGGATTTACAATATTTGAAGCAGAAACAGGTGCAAAAGCTTTAAGCTTATTTGAAAAGCTCAATATTGAGTTAGTCGTTCTAGATATTAACATTCCAAACATAGATGGAATTACAGTCTGCAAAAGGATTCGCGCAAAATCAAATATCCCAATAATAATGGTAACAGCAAGAATTGAAGACCAAGATGAGCTGATTGGCCTTGAATGTGGTGCTGATGATTATCTAAAAAAACCATTTAATCCTGCAATATTGGTTGCAAGAGTTAAAGCACTAATAAAACGAACAAATAGCGCATTACTTTCTAATGAGTACATGCAAATAGATGAAGAAAAACAACAAGTAAAAGTGTTAGATAAACCAATTGAGTTAACTACAACTGAATTTAATATACTAGTAACACTATTTAAAAATCCCGGGAAAGTTTTTGATAGAGAAAATATCATTTTAAAAGCTTACAATGACTTTGGTAGTTCAGATATTTTAGATAGAACTGTTGATGTTCATATTAAAAATATTCGAAAGAAATTAAAAATCAATAATGAATTACCTGAATTTATACTTACTGTTATAGGTAAAGGTTACAAATTCAACGATAGCCTATGAACATAAAATCAAGTATTAAAAAATTTACTTCTAAAACCTCAGTTAAAATATTTGCAGGTATTTTTTTAATTACTGGCATAGTGCTTGCCTATATTAGCATTTTTGCAATTACCACCGCTCAGAGCGAGTTTCAGAGCGCAACAATAAGGTTTATTGATGGAAATCTTTTTTTGGTAAAACAGTCCCCAGTTGCGCCGGTAGAAGTTATAAGAAAACAATTTAATGATTCTTTGTTTAATACTCTATTCTTTGCCGGAGCTTTAGGCCTACTAATGTCCTTAATTGCAGGAGTCATTTTCTCTATAATTATTACACAACCCTTACGAGAACTTAGATTAGGCATAGCAAATCTAAAGCGAAGCAAATTTAAAAATAAGTTAATTAAAACCGGAGAAAGTGAATTTGACCAAGTAATCGAAGAATTTAACGATCTAGCTGGTGAATTGGAATACCAAGAAACATTACGTAAAGATTTAATTTCTGATGTAGCACATGAGCTTAAAACACCAATTACATCAATAAACGGGCAAATTCAAGGCATGATAGACGGTGTGTTTGACGCAGATGAAAAAAGACTAAATAGTACACTTGAGGAGGTTCAAAGACTAAATAGCTTAATAGATATGCTATATGAATATACAAAATTAAGAACCAAACTGCCTGATAAAAAAATAGAAGATGTAAATATTTATAATTTAATTGAAGAAGTGACTAAAAGCATGGAACAAAAGTCTTTTAAGAATAATATAAAACTAAGTAATAACGTAGATAAACAATTAACCATTAGTACCGATAAGTACTTATTACAAAGGGTTTTTATAAATATAATTGACAATGCAATTAAATACTCAAAAGGGAACCAAATATTAGTAAGCAATCATAATAACCGAATAACAATCAGTGATAATGGTGTAGGCATTCCCGAAGCAGATATAAAAAAGATTTTTGAGCGATTTTATAGAGTTGAAAAATCAAGGAACAGGACAACAGGTGGGCTAGGTTTGGGTTTAGCTATTGTAAAGGAGATCGTAGAAGTTCTGGGTGGGGAAATTGAAGCAAAAAATAATCCTCATAAAGGCGTCAGTTTTATTCTTGAAATTTAATAGAATCTTCATATATTCTTCACAGAAATTCCCTAATATTTAATTAATGGAAGAATGTAACTTTATTCTACCTGAGACTATCAGGAATTACTTAAATGTAAAAATACAAAGGCTACCTTCCAAAAAGTTTATTTTTGAACTTTAAATATATGAGAAAAAGACAAATTATCGTAACAACAGCCGTTGCAGCAACTGCAGCAGTATCATCAGTTTTACCACTTTACGCAGTAGCGGCTCAAGAGAACCCTACAAATACAATCGAAAAAGCAGCCGACTATTTAGGTGTGGAATCAACAGAACTACTTGATGCTTTTAGAAGAGCACGAATAGAAATCGTGGAAGATAAAATTAAAAATGGCTTAATTGATTCAAAAGTAGGTATTGAGCTAATTCATAAAATTGAAGATGCCGAAGACTTTTACGTAATGCCTAAAGTTTAAATTTGTTCTAGGCAGCTTAAAAACTGCCTAGAATTTAATTGTCGAAGCAATTCTTTCCATTATTGCCATTGCAGTTTCTTCGCTGTAAGTGCCTTGTGGAATAAGTGTTATCTTACTAAAGTTTCTTGTTTTTGTTTTACTTATATAAAGCACTAAACTTTTCTTACTCCCAAAGATCCTTGCATTACCACTATCTGCAGTAACTTCGTTCATATTTAAAAGCAAAGTTGCCTGAACATTATTACTTAAAGTAAAGCTTTCGGATTTTACATTTAGTGAATCCTCAGGTTTTAAAAATTCCAGTTCTTTTTGAATCCAAGCCTTAAGATCTACTGGCTCTCCTGCTGGGTAATTAGTGAATAATGGAAATGATAATTGTAATTTATATTCTGCACCAGATTCGGAACCAGAGTACTCAGTTACACCATCAGCCACACCTGCTGTAGTTTCTATAAATGAAGACGGAAGTTGCAGACTCCATGCAACATTGTTATTAATCTTAACCTCCCTTAAAGCCCATGGCGTTTGAATAGTTTCTGTATCTTTAACTTCGACAGTTGTAGGATAAGACACTATAGGTGTAGTTGTATTATTATTTGTAACATTGGATTGCTTTTGTAACTGAGAAAGCGATATAAGAACGTAAATAATTGCTCCCGTAGCCGCTATTACAAAAATACCTACAGCAATATAAAAGAAGTTACTTTCCCTGTTAGTAGAATAAACCATTGTTTTAACCCGTTTATTCTGAATTGAATTTGTCGTCGATTTAGGCAAGGCAAAAGGACTTGTTTTGGTTTCTATATTTCTAGGCAATTGATCCATAACTTTGAAAACTTTATTACATTACATTATTATTTAATCTATCAAAAAAGTAAATCATTATAAAATTAAGTATCGGTGCTAGAATCAAAAGCATATGCGTTCAAATAACACTAAAGGAATAATCTATAGAATTTATAGTTCTGGGCAATCGGATAAAATCATTAACCTTATTGATTTAGAGGGCTCAAAGAATACATTTTTGGCTAAAGGTGCTAAAAAAAGCACCAGCCGAAAATCCCATTCAATTGAACTATGTAATCAGGTTTTTATTAATGCTGTTGAAGGCTACCAGTTACCTATAATTACCGAAATAAAAGCCATAAACGAGTTTATCCCATGGAAGAAAGATAATTTGGGAATGTTAATTATTCAGTTATTTTGTGAAGTAATAGATAAACTTTGCTACGAAAATAATAAAGATAAAGATTTATATTCAATATTCTTTGATTCGCTAAGTAATTTTAGTGAAAATATACTACTAACTACAAACGCATTCCTTTTAAAAGCGATTTGGCATACAGGGAGTATTGGATCAATCAATACGAATGCCCTTACTAGTCAGCCTTTAACCCCTGATAATATTTATTACTGTAATCAGTTAGCTGGCTATATTGCAAAAGAAGACCTTGCACGAAATATTGAACTTGTTGGCGAAGTAGTATCGGCAAAGATTGCAAAGGGACAAAAATATTTGATTGAAAATCCTATTCAAAGTAGCAACAATATTGTAATGGAGACCCAAGAATTACTTAAAATGTTACAAATAAACCTTGATTGGTTTGAAATTATTACTGAACAAAGGTTAAAATCAAAAGGTATAATATTAAGTTTAGTTGGCAAATTACATAAATAAATATGAAAGTTCTCTACTCCCAGTTAAGAAAGTACCTGCCAGGTTTAACAGCTACAGCAAAAGAAGTTGCTGATGTATTTACATTAACTGGATTCATGTTGGATAAATTTATAGAGGTTGAATATAACGGACAAAAAGATTACTTTTTAGACCTAGAAGTAAGGCAAAACAGAGCTGATTCTTTAGGCGTATTAGGCTTGGCAAGAGAGCTATCGGCTTATTACAAAATCCCTTTAAAGTATCCAGAATATAATATTAAGTTTGTTGGCAACACTTATAAATTACCAATTACAATACAAGCAAAAGAAGCTGTAAAACGCGTTCAAGCAATTAAAATGATTGACCTTGAAATCAAGGAATCTCCAGAATGGCTAAAAAAATATTTAGAGTTATACGGAATTAACACAATTAATAATATTGTAGATTTAACAAACTACGTAATGCTAGAAACTGGACATGCATCTCATGTATTTGATTCTGAATTGGTTGGTGACAATTTGGTATGGGAGTTAGCAAATGATAAATATAGAAAACTGACTACCCTAAATGGGGAAGAAGTTGTGCTTAAAAAAGATAGCTTACTAATTACTGACGGTCATAAACCCCTTTCTTTAAGCTTTATAGGTGGTAAAGATGACGCTGTAAGTAACACAACAAAAAAGGTTGTACTAGAAATGGCTGTTTACAATGGAACAGTTGTTAGAAGAAATTCTAGAGACTTAAAAATAGTTACAGAAGCTGGAACTAGATTAGAAAAATTCATGGATCCTAATTCTCTACCTCAGGCTTTTGAATGGTTAGTAAGCCTAATTCTGGAAAACTGTGGTGGAACTGTTGAATCTGAACTATTCGATGAATATATTCAAATTACTCCAGAGATTGAAATTAATGTTGACCTTGATAAAGTTCAACAAGTTGCTGGAATACCAATAACTTATACAGAATCTAAAGAATATTTAACAAACTTAGGTTTTGTTATTAAACAAGATCAAAATAATTCGGTTACAGTATTAAGACCAATTAATAGACTAGATATTGAATCTCAACAAGATGTATTTGAAGAAATTATAAGAATGAAGGGCTTTAATAATATTCCTTCAAATTATTTAACTACACAAGTAGTTAAAGACATAACTCCATCAAGAATTTACTTAATGGAAGATATTACCGAATACTTAGCAGCAAATGGCTTAGACGAAGTTAGATCGTGGGTACTTGTAGACGAAAAAAGTAATGATTTAACTAGATTTATAAACTGGCAACCTGTTAAGGTTACCAATTCAATAAACGAAGAAGTACCTTACTTAAGACAATCAATTGCAGTAAGCCTTTTAGGTCAAGTACAAACATATATTAAAAATAATATAAATCCGATTGAATTATTTGAAATAGGGAAAATCTTTGGAAAAAAAGAAGAACAGTACACAGAAATAAACTCATTAGGAATGTTAATTGCCAACAAAGATATTAACTACATTAAATCTAAAGTCGAAAGCCTGTTAAGACATTTAGGTATAGACAAAATTGAGTATGTAAAAGATGGCGATGCTCCTAAATCGGCACACCCATTAACTTGCTGGCAAATTAGAATTGAAAATACAATTGCAGGAGTTATTTATATTACTAATACAAATGAGTTCTCCGAAGCTTCAGTTGCAGAATTAAATATTGATTTAATTGATTCAATTGTAAACAATAAAGTCAAAACTTCTACAATGGAGGTAACTCAAAAAATTGTAACTTTAGATTCAAATATAGTTGTGGATCAGAATGCAGATATTAATTCTTTTATAATTAATAAACTTGAACCAGTTGGATTAAACCTATGGGCTTGGAGTTTAATTGACCAGTTTAAATCAGATACTAATATTAAATACACGGTAAGAGTTAGTTATGTAAATTTAAACGACACTCAAGCTAAAGAACTTCACGCAAAGTTATTCGATTAATACAAAACCTTAATATAGAAAAGGGGATCAATTGATCCCCTTTTTAATATCTGTATAAAGTTTAGTTCTTTATAGTTACACTTACTGTACCTGTAGCATTATCAGGAGTTTTATCAACCCATAATTTATAATCTGTTTTTTTGCTTAGCTCTAACTTATATTTTGCTGTGCCATTTTCAAATGATAGCAACTCAATCTTAACAAGTGTTGAACCAGCTGTTGTTGCTCCAGTTTTTGCAGCAATATCATCTAGTGTAAGACTAGTTTTATTATTTGCAGTCATAACTTCTTGAGTTAAGTTAGAAACTTCAACAATTAAGTATGTTTTGCCTGCTGTTGCTGTATCGTAATAAGCTACTGCGTTTGGAACATTAGTATCTCCAATTACTCCAGTTTGTGCCCATGAAAATTCATATGAGCTACCGTAGTTATCAAAGTAGTAAACATTATGCGCAAGTTTATTATCTGTTACTGAACTTACAACATATTGTTTATTCTGTGAGAATTCATTATCAAAGTGAGGAGCCTTTGGCTTATCAGCTGTTGATGTTGTAGTTGTAGTAGTTGTTGTTGGTGTAGTTGTAGTAGTTGTTGTTGGTGTGGTGGTAGTAGTAGTTGTTTCTGGTTTAGCTAATTCAGTATTTGTTTTAAAGTCAAAAACTAAATTATCACCATCTTTTTTAACTGAATACTTAACTCCATCTTTAAACATTACAACGTAACTATTATTTGTACTTACATATCTAACTTCTGAAACAATATCTCCTATTGTTTTATCTTCTTTTAAAGAATCAGCAACACTACCTAAAGTTTCGAAAGCTACAGTTAATTTGTTTCCAACAGAATCAAAATTAACAGTTGTTTTAGGTAATTTTTTATCTGAAGTATTTAAATCAAATGTTAATCTAGCAAAAGTTGCATATCTTAAATAAGAGATCTTATCCAAGGAGGTTTGTTCTGCAGTTGCAGTTGAATCTCCCAATGTAACAATGGCTGAATCAACGTAATCAGCATTCTTTACAACATTAACTGCTGAAGAATCTGATAATGGAGCAACCGAAACTACATAAGCGCTTGGCTTAGTTTCTGTAGTTGTATTGGCTGTTGTATCAGTATCGTTGCTAGTTGAATTCGAATTCATAACTGAATTACGAACTACCAATGCAGCTGCTACTCCGATTACAATAATAACTGCAATAAAGATTATAATCCTTAGAGAGTTACCTTCATTTTCCATATCTCTGATTTCGGTAAATCTAGTCCTATCTAGTTTTGCAGGGTCTACAGTACTTGATCGTACTGGTCTTGATGCCAGTAATGGTGACTCCTCTATCATAGAGTCTCCGGTTGGCATTTCTTTCTTTCGAGGTGCCATCATATAGAAACAGTAAAAAAATTAATATTTCCCATTTTTATGGGTAAGCATTTAGCTTAAAGTGCTAAAAATAGTATAGAGTCCATTAATACTCAAATCAAGTATTTGATTTAATTAAGTTCCCGCCCTGCATTTCGTGAGTAAAGTCTGGAGATAAATAATCCAATACTTTATCGTAATGCGTAATAATTACCAATGCACTTTTAGGGTTAGCTAGCTTAAATTTAGCAATACCTTCAAAGACCTCTTTTACAGAATTCTTATCTAAACCTGAGTCAATTTCGTCCAAAAGCACGTACCTTGGTTCTAATAACAGCATTTGTAATATTTCTGTTTTCTTTTTTTCTCCACCTGAAAATCCTTCATTTAAATTTCTGGAAAGTAAATGCACAGGATAATTAATTAGGTTGGCTTTTTCTTCTAGTAGTTTTTTAAATCTAAATACACTTATCTGCTCTTCCTTAGGCAACCTAGAGTTAAAAATTAACCTTAAATAGTTAGTTAAAGCCACTCCAGGTATTTCTACAGGATATTGGTTTGCTAAAAAGATACCTAATAATGATCTTTGATCAGCATCCATATCTGTTAAATTAAATCCGTTACCCATAATAAATTCAGGATCAATTTTACTCAATATAAAATCAGTATAAACTTCATCTCTTATGGAGATTTGGCCTGCAGTTATATTAAACATTGGATTCCCCATTAAAGTATTAACCAAGGTACTTTTACCTGATCCGTTATTACCATTAAGTAAATGAACTTGTCCCGGGTTAATTTCAAGGTTTAATCCATGGATAATTTCTTTGTTACCATCTGCCAAAGTTACTTTTAAATTTTCTATTTTTAACATTTTGATTACTTAAATTAAGTAATTTTAACAATAAATACGGTTTTAGCCCAATTTACAAATTTTGATTTGAAATAGGCTGTGTAATCCTTTGTAGCAGTATTTAATGAGCTTTGACACTCAATGCAATTTCTGCAATACTATGTTGAGTTTAAACATAAAATAATGACTAAGAATAGAAAACTGCTAATCGCAATTCTTATTATTGCCACTGTAGTATTGGCTGGGGTAAGTATATTAATCAGCTCAGTGATTAATAACAATAACCTACAAAGTCAAACAGGAGCACAAACAAATCCAATACTTGCAAACTGCAATAATACTACTAACACATGTACAATACCGTCAGGGGTATGTAATCCATCAAAAGTTTACATTCACTTTTGTAATGAATTAAAGCGTGACAATGAAAAATGTATTTCAAGTAATCCAATCGAAATTCCAATTAGTCCAGTTGCTTCAGGTGGATCAGTTAACCTTAATAGCTATTTAGGTGGTGTCACTTGCGGTACGGTTCAAATGTATTTAGAGCTTGAAACATCTGGTGTAAATTCCCTAGGAGCATGCGGAACTACAATAAAAAAATTTAATACTGCTTGCACAGGAACAACTGCGCCAGTATCTTTTCCTGCCTCATTCCCTGCTTCATTTCCACAGACTGGAAACACAAACTCGAATACCGGTAATAATACTGGGACAAATAATAATACGAATAATGGTACAACTCAGCTAGCTGAGCCACAATTTAGAATTACTAACTCTTACGCAGCCACATGCGAAACTTCAGGTGATGCATTAATAAAGTATACAATTAGTATTACAAATATAAGCACCGTTAGTGGAACTATAACAAAAGTTGAAGAAACATTTGACAATACATTAGTTACGAATGGAATTACCCCTTTAAATGTAAGCAACACTGGTACTACTGCTGGTAATAAAATTACGTGGGCAGAAAGTTCGGCTGCTAGAACTTATACTGCGAATCAAACTAAAACAGTTACTTATGAACTTAAAATTCCTAAAGAAAAATTATCTACATTTCAGAATGGAACAAATTCTAGTACAACTGTAACTTATAATACAAGCAACACCACAGGCAACACCAACACATTTGCATTATTATCAAAACACTCTTGTGCAATACCAACATCAAATACAGCAAATTCTACTAATAACAACGCTCTACCAAACACAGCGTTAGGCGATGGTATAGGGTTGGTATTTATAGGATTTATATTTATTTTAATTGCAATAATCACTTTTAGATTTCAAATAGGAGAAGATATAGTCGCAAATTTAATAGGAACTAAATACCGACGAAAAAACTAACCTATAAAATTGACATGTACATCAAATTTTGAAATACTAACTATAAATTACTTTACAGTGGACTAATATATGTCAAACCGAAAAAAGATCACCCTAGCAATATTAATTTTCCTTACGGTAATACTTGCGGGTGTAAGTATTTACGTAACTGTAAAGCTTCAAGAAAGCCAAGCGCCTACAGAAACAGGTGCATTTACTGGATCAGCATTTACTAACTGCTGTGGTACAGGAATTGGTTGTTCGGGTGGTGGGTCTACTTGTCCTGCTCGTAAATGTACAGGAACATCTTGTAGTAATAGTGTAGCTTCTGTAAAAATGTTTAAGTGTACTGGAAGACATGATGAGTGCGGAGGCGGTGGTGCTACACCATTCTGGGAAAACAATGGATTCACAACTTCTGAATCCGTTCCTACAGGTGAGTGTGGAGTTACTGTTCAAATAGACGTATTCAATAGCAATGACTATAATAGTGGACTAATAGACTATATTGTTTACTATACTGGGGATTGTAACCAAGCAACACCTAAATATAAATGTAGTAGTAATTCTTGTGTAAGAGATGATACAAATGGAACTTATACAAGCTCAAACTGTAATAATCAATGTGCACCAACTCAAAGAGTATGCGGGGAAACATGTAATAGCGATGCTGATTGTAAAGGTGCTGCAAACGGAGGAACAGTAGTTTGTAGAGATGAAGGTGGTGGAGTTAAGAAATGTGCAAATGTATTTTGTCCTGTTGGAAAAACTATTTTTGGTGCAAATTGCGACTGTTCAGCAGGTAGAACTTGCGGTCAAACATGTAATGCAAGTGTAGGCTTATGTGCTGATGGTAAATCTGAATGTAGATATATTGTTGGTCCAGCATGTACAAACTCAAGACCAAATGTAAGTGATACAACATACTGTGCACCAATTACAGGTGCAGGAGCTGCACAATTAACAACTGCTAAGTGCGTTGATAGAGATCAATACAATAGTTATGTTTTACTAAATGGTCAAAATCCTACACCAGCACAACTTCAACAATTATGTAATTTAACTGTACAAACAACTTGTTATAAATGTACTGATGTAACAAACGATGGTAATACATGTACTAGCCAAACTGTAAGTGGTACGTCTTGCCCAACTGGTTGGACTACAAACTCTGTATGTTCAACTGCTGCAACTGGTGGTGCCTGTGCAGTAGAAATACCAAAGATAACTTGTTATAGATGTACTACTGGAACACTAGATGGCAATGCTTGTGAAAATCAACAATTTGATGGTACATCTTGCCCAACAGGTTGGACTAATAACTCAAGTTGCGAAACGGCTGCAACAGGTGGAGTTTGTCCAGTTGAAACCCCAACAGTAAGTGGAGCTGCAGCATGTGTAGCAAATAGTAATCAAATAACTATCAACTGGAATACTGTAACTGGAAACGCAAATAATGCATCAGGACATGCTTATGCAGTTGATATAAGTGACAGAAATGACTTTGCAGTAGCTAGCAGAGGTACAAAATTCATTGCACTAGGAACTAACCAAACTGTAGCACCTACTGGATTTACAATGAACGGTTCACCTTATACAATTGATCCTGCAAAAACTTATTACGTTAGAGTTGCATTCTTAGGAATACCAAATTTATATACTAATACGTTAACTGTAAACACATTAACTTGTACTGAACCAACAATACAGTGTTACAGATGTACAGTTGGCACTACAGATGCAAATGCTTGTGAAAATCAACAGTTTAATGGAACATCTTGCCCAAGTGGTTGGACGTCAAATTCTAACTGCGAAGCTGCAGCATCTGGTGGAGCTTGTCCTGTAGAAGTTGCCTGTGGAGCATCATGTAATTCAACTAATAACTTATGTCCACAAGGTCATACTTGTGATGCAAATGTGTGTAAATTGAATACTTGCTTAACACCAGGTAATTGTTCAGACAATACATGTACACCAACAGTTCCAGTTTGCGGATCAAGTTGTACAACAAATTCACAGTGTCCTAACAACCATAGTTGTGTAAGTAACAAGTGTGTACTAAATGGATGTACAGGTTCTACATGTACAAACGGTTGTGTTCCATTATGTGGAGGACCATGTACTACAAACAGTGAATGTCCTAATAATCATAGTTGTTCAGCAAACAAGTGTATTTTGAATGGATGTACAGCATCAACATGTACAAATGGTTGTAGTGTAATTCCAGTAATTCCACAAACAGCATTAGAAGATGACGCAAGATTACTAATAATAGGAACATTGTTTATATTAGGGGGTTACCTTTCAATGAAATTTGGATTAGGTAGCAAAACTAATTTCCTAACTAATATGTATAGTAACTTTACTTCAAGCTACGAAAACAAAGCTGAGAAAAAGTTAAAGGAAAAAGCTGAGAAATAAATTTAAAGCCCTCCGAAAGGAGGGCTTTTTTTTACTCTAATTTAAGAGAGCCGCCATTTGTTCTAAGCCAATTTCTATGTTGCAAGTAATCTGGCATAACTCTTTGTACTACATTCCAGAATGATCTTGAATGGTTCATTTCTACTGTATGTGAAAGCTCGTGTATTATTACATAATCTAAAATATTAGATGGAGCAAGAATTAGCTTCCAATTAAAATTCAGATTCTTTTCACTAGAACAACTTCCCCAACGGGTACTCTGTTCCCTAATACTTATTTTTTTATATTCAAAGCCGTGATCCTTAGCAATTAATTTTGTACGATCTGAGATTACTTTTCTTGCATATTCTTTAAGCCAATCTTCTAAAATTGTACGTGGATGTTTTTTACTATCTTCTGCTTGAAAAATAGTTATTGTTGAAGTACCCATTACTACCTTATCCTTTACAAACCTTTTTGGTGAAACTACAACTTCGAATTGTTTTGATTGAATATATACTTGCATGGCTAATATTTTATCATGGGTCTGTTAAATATTTTTATTTTACTTTTTATCTTGTTGAATCTTTTAATTAAATACTTTCTATTATTTACTATTTCAATAACAAAAATAAAGAGCAGTGCAACATATCCAAAGGCTACTAAATAAATACGAGAATTATCTTCAGGGTAACTTTGCGGTATTAATGAGCTTGCTTTAGTTAAATACGATACTGGATAACTTACACTAATTGATTCTGATAATACTTCAGGAATAGTGTATTCATTTGCAATGATTCTGTATGATGCTCTGTAGTAATCAATAACGCCTGTAACATTTATTGTAGAACCTTTTTTAATGATAAGAGTATTTACAGGAGTATTAAAGTAAACATTAAACAATTGGTCTTGTAGTTTTACCTTAACACGATTGTCGTATACTTGGTCTATAACACCTGTAAAACTCACTAATCTTCCAATTGAATCAGTAGTTGGTAATAATTCAGAAATAATTGACGGAGTAAGGTTAAGGTAATCAAGCACCTTAATATTCTCTGGGTTAATTTCTAAGTTGATTGAACCGTTTAAGTTAATTACTTTTGCAGTTAACTGTACGTATGTGTTTATAAGATCACTCTCAAGTGGAACAGTAAGTTTAGCCTTAATTGTTGCACTACTATCTTGAATAAAAATATACCTATCAATAAAGCTAACAATATTTACATTAAATAAGAACTCACTCCCTACTTCAAGCGAGCTAATGTTGCCTAGGGATTGATACGTCAAAACAGGTTTTGAAGATTCACCAAATACATTTGGCTTATTTGGTGTAGGACTGAATGATTCAAATGTTTCATTACTGAAAGACTCTTCGTTAAGTTTCCGCCCTACTGATTGTGAATTAGGAACTTGCTTGTAAATGAATTTATCAATTTGATTATTATTAATATCAATTAAGTAAATTTCATCTCCTGAATTGTTTAGGCTAATATTAAAATCCTCTTCATAAATTACATAATAGGACTTCGGTGCCAGCAAAAAACTTCCAATTGGTATTCGTCTATTTGTAACTCCACTAGAACTTTTTTCTTCAAGAATATAGTTTGCTAAATCAACTGTCATAACATCATTATTGTACAATTCTATCCATTCACTATCTCCGGT
This sequence comes from uncultured Candidatus Saccharibacteria bacterium, assembly GCA_964445405.1. Taxonomy (GTDB): domain Bacteria; phylum Patescibacteriota; class Dojkabacteria; order J137; family J137; genus Brojett037. The sequence goes on along the minus strand of CAYUKX010000002.1, from coordinate 20,246 downwards.
ATCAGGACTAGGATAAGCTTCAGTTATTAAAACTTTATTAGAAATATTATTTTCAATATTTATATCAAAACTCTTGGCTTGTACAGACTGACTATTGTAGTCAATTTCTACACTTAGCCCTTTGTTATAAACGGAACTAAATTTATAAGGGGATGTAATAACGTTTCCATAAGCATCTGACCATATAACTGAATTTGGCACTGAATTTGTATCTGTTATATATTTAAAATAAACATCCCTATTAATAAATGTGGAAATAGTATCACTCCAGACTACTCCATCTAAAGAAAATTTTATGAGTGGTTGTGCAATACTTACTTCAGGATAAGAAACAACAGATTCGACAACTTCAAAGCAATTTTGAGCACCTACCGAATTAAAAACTCCAGCGCTGTTTTGTTGCGAATATTGTAAATTATTACAGACTGGGCCATCAAGTTCCCACGAAATACCCTCTTTAGAATCTCCGTAATTAACTGCATGTAGAATTACATTTTCATTATAAAGTTCAAGTTTTGCAAAGTCGTTGTATAAAGCTATTTTTCCACTACCAAGTGATAACCCATTACTAATTTGTAATAAGCTTAGATCCTCAGAAAAAACGAAATAAGATTTTGCGGATATTTTACTTGATGGTAATAGTATTTTTTTAGATGTACCTGACTGGGATGTATTTATGAGATATGCATTATTTAGATTAATGTCAGTATCACTAATATTATACAGTTCTACATATTCCTTGCCCGAATCTGCACCTGTGGCATCAGGAAGAATCTCATTTACTATTAAATTAGTATCAGCTTGTATTTTTGAACTGTAGCCAAACAATAAAACAATAAAGACAAAAAGAAAGGTAGCTTTCATAAAGTTTTTTAATAATTACTTTACTAATGCTACCTTTAAAATCTTACAAAACTTTTACCTTACTTTTTTAAGAATGCTACAACTTTATCTAATTGAGTTCTTATAGATGCAGGTAATTTATCTGGTGTGTAGTAAACTTGAATAATACCTCCGATTGAGTTCCAGATTACCATTCCAATTACTCCCCATATAAATGCCCCTATAAACCAACTAATAAAATCAGCTAATCCAGGAGTATAATAAACTCCAAAGAAGCTTACTCTAGCAAATAGCAATCCATTTAAAACAGATGCTACTCCTCCACCAAATCCAGATACTAATCCAGAAATTACTCCTGTGACAACAGTATGTTTTAGTACTTCTGGTAGCTTTTCTTTACTGCCACCTACAGTAGTTATTACAACATAACCTGAAGCTAGGCCAACAATCCAATTTAGTAAGCCAAAGAAAATACCTAAAATAGGAATTACTCCTAATAGGCTCAATACAGCTGACGCTGCTCCAAAAACGAATCCTGTTTTAACTACAGGCTTTGGGAAAAGCTCTGAGGATTTTACATCGTTCATGTTTTATAGTTAATAATTTAAGTTATTCTGAGTTTAAAACTAATTCTTATTCAAGTCAATAAAGAATAGCTATATCTGCCAATCGAATAAGAGATGTTATAATTCAAGCAAGCAAAGGTCTAGGAGCTAAAATGCTTGGCAGAACTGTAAAGCTCTTGATCGTATTAGCTGTGGTGCTAGGTTGGTTCTACGCGAGCCTGCCACAACTAATGCTACTTACAATGGGCCCCTACGTGATTGTAAACAATTTTGTAGGGGGAAGTGTCGAGTTGACCCTTTTAGTGTTTGATGGGTGGGCCGCAGCATTGTGGCTGATGATCCGCCCCCTCATGATTGCGGACAACGCAGTCCGTAAAGCCAATGAGCGGGCACGGCAAAAATGGGACGCTCGAGATTAGTAGGTGGGGGCAGAATGCCCCCAAACCTTAAATACTATTCAGTAAAGTTTTGCATAGCATCTTTAAACATCGCATCGTGAGCCTTCTCTCTTTGCATTGCTGTCTCGAAAGCTTTAATAGCTTTTACTCTTTGTTCTTCTGTTATTTCTGTATCGTTCTTTGCTTCTTCTACCATTCTAGGGTACATCTCATCAATTTCATCTTGCTCTCCCGCTGCTGCTGCACCTAAGTTTTCTTTAGTGGGTTTTACAAAATCCATTGCAAATAGGTGGTTTATTCCATGTATAGTTTCGGCACCGGCAGCTTCTTCGAATAATTGAGCCACTTCAGGATGACCATCTTGCATAGCTTTTTGTGCAAATGCCATGTACTTTAATCTTGCAAATGCTTCACCTTGCGCGGCCTTCATCAAGTTATCTATAGTTCTAGACATAATATAAAATTAAGAATTATAAATTCATTATACATCTATAACCTTAGTTGTATAATTCAAGCATGAAAGACCTAAACATATACTTCCACATTCCTTATTGCAAAGCTAAGTGTAGATTTTGCAGTTTCTATGTAATTCCAGGTAGAAAATCGCGTTTAGAAGAATACTTTAAATCTCTTCAAAAAGAAATTTTAAACTACAAAGAAGAACTTAAAAATTATAATGTAAAAACAATATACGTAGGCGGAGGGACGCCATCGCTTGTGGATTCGCCCTATATTGTGGAAGTTATAAACCTTATTAAAGAAAACTACACAGTTGATTCAGATTGCGAAATTTCAATTGAAACAAATCCAGAAACAATATCATCAGAAAAAATAAATGATTACATAGAAGTTGGGGTAAATAGAATTAGTATAGGATTACAATCTACCGACGATAATATTCTTAAATTCATGGGTCGCTTATATACCTTTAGTGAATTTAAAGAAAAATACTCTATTGTAAAATCTTCCGAAATTCAAAATATAAATTTAGATTTAATATTTGGAATTCCTGGCCTTACTTTAAATACATGGCAAGATACTCTACAGAAAACAATTGATTTAGAACCCGCACATATTTCGACTTACTCACTGGAAGTAGATCCCGATTCTATATTTGGGTACCTAGAAAAACGTGGTCGATTTAAAAAAATGGAAGAAAATTTAGATAGGAAAATGTATAAGGTTGCAAAAAGGATTTTAAAAGCGAATAAATATAATCAATACGAAATTTCAAACTTTGCTAAGCAAGGAAAAGAATGCAAACATAATTTAAATATCTGGAGTGGTCAAGATTACATAGGATTTGGGGCATCTTCGCATTCTAGGTTTGGAAGCATTAGATACAACAATATTAATAACCTTGAAAAATACATTGAATTAATTAGTTCAAACAAAGATGTAAAAGAAAACGTAAGCCAGCTATCCTCTAATGATTTATTAAACGAAAGAATCTTACTGAATTTAAGAACTACAAAAGGAATTGATTTGGTAAAAATGAATAATGACTTCTCGATTAATTTTGTTGAAAATTTTAGAACAAATATTAATAAACTTAGAGATGCGAAACTAATTAAAATGAATAGTAATAATATTTGGCTTACAGATAAAGGCCAAGACCTAGAAACAATAGTTGATTTAGAATTGGTTAATATTATTGATTCGTAATTACTACTCTTCTACATCCTTTTTATAACCTCTCTTTAAAATTATATACGCTATTACTGTAACACCGAAAGCAATGTTAGTAATAACAACGAATGTAATATTTAATTGCTTTCTAATATAGTCAGTGATCGTATCTCGATTTCTTAGACTAGCAAGAATTCCTGTAACTTCGCCATTAACGTCTTTAATAGGACTATAGTCAGTAAAATATTCTGTTGTTCCTAAAAGCGAAATTTTATCTACTTGGTTTCCCTGAGAAAGTACTGTGTCTATAACTTCTGTATCAGACAAAGTATTTTCGATATCTTTAGAATTGATTGTAGAAGCGCTAATTTGATTTTGCTTATATACAATAATATCTATATCAGTATTATTCTTAATTTCTTTTAAGAAATTATCGTCAAAATAAAAATTAATTGCACAAACAAACTCAACTTCACCATTTACAATATACGGACTTAAACTTCGTCCCGCCATTATATTAGTACCTGGGACAATTCCGAACGTATTAATTGTCTTTTTTGTTTCAAATACTTTTTCAATGAATTTATCTTTAACTTGAAGACCTTGTTCACTTGGGAAATAAGGGTTAAAGATTACGGTTTCGGATCTATCGTAAATTCTAAAGTTTGATGCATTATCTAAATGTTCCGAAAAAAATGCTAGGAATATCTTAATTAATTCTCCTTCTCTATCTTCAATGGATTGTACCAGTGTTGGTCTAGAAGTCACTGCATCTGCAATATTAGCTGTCAGTTCGAGCTTCTCAGTAAAAAATAGTTTAATCAAATCAGAGTTTCTTTTAACCAACGTAAGGTTAGTATCCTTAATAATGTTACTGCCAAGTACACCAATTATGGCAGAACTACTAATTGCTAAAAGTATTGTCACAGAAAGTAACACTTCGACAACCCGTATAAAAAATCTTTTTCTAACGAATCCCCATTGCCAGATCGCTAAAAATAGAAAAGACATTAGTGTAATAATATTTATAGCAAGCCACATTGGTCCAATTAGCGATGTAAGCTCGATTTTATTTGGAATATCAACATCCGCTGGGAGAGTGAAGATTACATTCAGTAGATGCCTAATTCCAAAAAATATAAATCCTAATATTACAAAGATAGTTAATTTAGAGCTTAATGTTTTATTTTTAAATTCACTATATTTAAGATACGCAACTTCGAAACTAAGTATAGCTAGGAACATTGCAAGCGAAGGAGTAAATAAGTTTATACTACCAGTTGTCTGGTTCATTATTAGTGCAAATGCACAACAGATTACAAAAGCAGTTGCAATAAATCTTAAAAATTCAGGTAACTTTCTTAGTGGTTTTGGACGATTTTCAAATACAATTTCAGTAAAAAATACCTGACCTTCTTCGTTATTTAATAGCAGTGAATAATATAAAAATAGCAACCCTATTAACTCAAATACATAGGCAACTACTGTAAGCTCTGGAAATGATCTTTCAAATAAGTGAAACCCAAATGCTTCACCTATAAAAGCAAAACCAAGTGCTCTAAAGATTGTATGTTCAGTTTTATGCCTTCTAAAAGCCATAAAGAAAAGTATAGCTATTGCAAAGCTAATTCCTGCCGAGGTAACTGCTACAAAGTAATTTACAAACTCATAGGAAGTTGGGTTCATTTTGTAATCTTAGAAATTATATAAGTTGATTGATTCGCATACACAAGGGATGTTTCTACTACGCTAAAACCATTTTTTTCTAAAAGCAGAATGTATTCCTCGTTCGTTAAAAAATGAAACTCATTAGCATCTGCTTTTTTAGCGATTAGTCTATTTATTATATTTGCGGGTATTGTAAGTAGCAATTTAATTATAAATACAAATACTCCGGATTTTTTTAACTCATAACTTACCATCTTGTTGATTTGTGCATCTTTTAATGGATTAACAATGTGCAGTTCACCTCCATTTACCAAAACTCCTTTTACATTCTGTAAAACTGAATCTAAATTATTTAATGTATAAAGTGAATGAATCATTACAACCTTATTAAATGAATTACTCTCAAATGTAAGTTCCATATTCAGATCAAAATTCTTAAAATTGAATCTTGTATCGTCACGGACTTTTCTTTGGGCAACTCTTAGCATTTCATTAGAAATATCAAGTCCCACTAAACTAAAATCTGTATCTGATTCTGCTAATATATCCTCTAGATTTCCTGTGCCACAACCCATGTCTAATATTGAATCTTTATTTGTAACTTTAAGGTTTTCAATAACGAGTTGCATTAGTTCTTTATATGCCGTAAAACTTAAAGTAGCGCTATCGTAGTTTTTTGCGTATATATTCCACATATTTTCAATTCTTTTTATAAACTATTTTAATACTTTTTCTACTATATTTTTCAAATTCCTCTTCTGAAACGAAGTTGATTACTGGGTTTGCCAACTCGAAGTTAGTTTCTAATAAATGTTTATATTCTTGGTTTAGATTTGCTATTGTTGTAGTTATATTTTTTTGAATAACAGATTTTTTGTTTTCAGCTAATTTTACGTCTCTTGCTTCTATAACCATATTAAATCTCTGATTATAATTTTCATCGTCTTCAACAAAACAATAGAATCGTCCTGTGGTATATTCACTAATATCTCTATTATTGACTGACTGCTTAATATGCTCCATATAAATATTAACGCCAGTTACATGAATAGTTGAGTCTGATCTTCCGTACAAGAAGATAACTGGAAGTGGCATAGGCTTAAGTACATTTTTAACATAATCCTTACCATAAACTTCCTCAACAATACTTAAAGCATCAAGATAACTAATTGTACCGCCTTTATCGTGCAAATTATAGCGGACAAGAGGTGCTCCACTATTTGCAGTAAAAATTAGCTCTTGTGCATCATTTGTCTCCACAAATACTTTAGTAGGAGAATATTGAAACATTAGTGGGACAAAATCCCCAACTTCTCCTATATATTTCTTCATTAACTCAGGCTTCTTTGTAAATGCCCTTCGCAACATAATAGAAAACGGTTGCTCTACTCCTATATCATTGCCCATATCCGCTGCACCATAACCTGATATTACTTTCCCCTTAAAATCTTCAATTCTATAGCCTAATTTATTAGCAATATAGTCTCGCCAATCTTCTGAAAAGCCTTCGCCACCCATTAAAAGATGTACAACATGTGATTGGTCGTATTGTCCTGAGATCTTATCTACAATTTGTTTTAAAAAGGGATTGTAGCCCATAAATATAGTTTGATCGTAGTGCTTGTAGAACTTTTTGAAAATCTCAATGGATTCCTCGAGGTTGATTCCAACATTTACAACTGTTAAATCTAAATCTTTATTGTTTGCTGCATTCAAAAACCATCTAGCCGACTTAATGCCAGCAATCCAAGTTCCCATTGCAAAAGTATTAATCATTAAGGTTTTTTTAGTTTTTATTTCAAAAATCTTATCTATTAATTCAACTATTCGTTTTTCAGTAGCGTCATCTTGTCCGCTAAATCTTACCCAATAGTTTGGCTCACCTGAATACCCGCTACTTCGCTCAATTGTATAGTTTTTATACATCTTAAACTTTATTCGATCTTCCAATGGAAACGCATTAATATAGTTTTTTTTATCAAGAATTGGTAATTTAACAAAATCCGCTACTGAATGAATATCATTAATACTTACATTATGTGTTTTCAAAAGTTCCAAGTAAGCTGGTAATTTTGCAGCATCTTTAAACGCTTTTAAAGCAGCACTCCTTCCTTTGCTATTTAATAATTTTGTAGCAAATTTTGGATCAGACATTATTAATTTTTGCAACATGGCTAAAACTGAGTATTAAATTAACTACCAAAATTAGCTTATTTTTTTACACCACACAAGACTTGAAATGAATTTTTAAAAAGAATAGACTAATATTGAATTATTAAATTTTAAATATAGAATGTGAACAACAGAAATAAAACGAAAAAAGCATTTACACTGATCGAAGTTCTGGTAGTAATCGCTTTAATTGGATTTTTAGCTGCTATTACTATTATTGCTATTAACCCTGCGAAGAACTTTCAGGATGCTAGAAATACTCAAAGAAGATCTGATGTTACCCAAATTCTAAATGCGGTTACTCAATATACAACTCAACAAGGCAACACCCTATCGGGATTAGGAACCATTGCAACTTGCCCTACGACTACAAACATTGGAACTGCAGTCGGTATGGTGAATCTAGGAACAAACCTTGTACCAACATATGTTGTTGCAATACCTAACGATCCAAGTATAAGTACTGTAACAGATACTGGTTACGATATATGTTTAACTACTGGAGGAAGAGTAACTGTATCGGCTCCTGGTGGAGAAAGTGCGACAATTTCAGTAAGTAGATAATTAATTTATTAATATATTATGAAGGAATACAAACCAAACAAAACAAAAAAAGCATTCACATTAATCGAAGTTCTTGTAGTAATTGCTTTAATTGGATTTTTAGCTGCCATTACCATTATTGCAATTAACCCTGCAAAGAATTTTCAGGATGCTAGAAATACACAAAGAAGATCTGATGTAACCCAAATTCTAAATGCGGTTACTCAATATACATCACAATCAGGGAACCTTATTGGTGATTTTGGAACAATTCCTAACTGCACAACTGATGTACTAATTATTGGAACGACAGTGGATCCTGACTATATTGATTTATCAACACTGCTTGTACCAACCTATGTAGTAGGAATACCTAAAGACCCAACCGGTGGGACTGCTGCAAACACTGGATATACTATTTGTTTAGCGGCATCTAACAGAGTTACAGTAGCTGCACCAAACGCAGAGTCAGCAACAATAAGTGTTAGTAGATAGTTTTAAATAATAAATGAACGTTTGTCCTTTACATTCGTAAAGGACTTTCAACATAAATAAGATGATATTCACTGACTTAGGGAAGAATAAAAAGAAACAAGAAGAGCCTAGAAAAAGCATAAAAGAGATGCTTGAAAACGAACCGGAAGTGGAAGTTGACGAGAAACCTGTAGTAAAAAAGGAAATAAAAGATGATGAAAAGAAAGAAGAATCATTAAAGAAATCCTATAGAATTCTTGTTGCAGAAGACGAAGAATCCCTTACGAATGCTTTTAGCATAAAGCTAAGGGCCGCTGGGTTTCAGATAGATATTGCTAGAGATGGCAACGAGGTTATTAAAATGATTAAAGAGAATAAGTATGATTTAATCCTATTAGATCTTTTAATGCCTAATAAAGATGGTTTTGAAGTCCTAAAAGAGCTAAAACTACTAAAGAACCCTCCAGAAGTAATTGTACTTTCTAATTTAAGCCAAGAAGAGGATATCGAAAAAACAAAAGATTTAGGTGCAATAGATTTCTGGATTAAATCAAATTTTCAACTTTCACAAATTGTTGAATTTTTAAAAGATTACTTTGATAAAAAATGAGAAGTACGCTATCAGAGACAGAAATTCTTAAGTCCCTACTTGATAATAATTACATTTCCGAAGAAGATACTAATAAGGCACTGGCAGATTACCCTAGAGGCACAGTCATTGATAACTTAATTGGAGCAAGGTTCTTCAGCAAAGAAATAATTGGGCATTCAATTGCAGAAACATTTAAAGTTGGTTACTTTAATCTTCAAAAAAGTGAAATTAAAGAAGATACTTTGAATATTATTCCAAAAGATATAGTTAACGAAAATCGAGTTTTAGCATTTAAAGTCGATAACTATTCAATAAGCGTTACCACAGATAGAGTTGAACAGATTGAGGAAATAAAAGATCTATTAGAAACGGTTATACCAAAATATAAAGTTGAAATTTTCTACTCACTAACCGAAGATATTGATGAAATTTTATTAAGATTCAAAGATCCATTTCAGGATAGAATTAATACCATTTTTGAAAGTGGGACAGATTTTACTAATAAATTTTTAGATGAATTATTTAGTGAAGCATACGATTTAAAAGCTTCAGATATTCATTTTGAACCACAATCAGAAACAGTATTACTACGTATAAGAGTTGATGGATTACTTAGAGAAGTTGGCGAAGTTCCGGTGCAGCTTTACGAAAATATTCTAAATAGAATAAAAGTAATGTCTAATATTAGAATTGACCAAAGGTACAGAACTCAGGACGGTGCTATTAGATTTTCAAACGATAAATTCGCTGTAGATTTAAGAGTATCTATTGTTCCTGTATTAGATGGACAAAAAATTGTAATTAGAATACTGACAAATTATACAAAGAACCTAAATATTAAGGATTTAGGGTTCTCTGAAGCAAACTTTAGTAAACTTGAAAAAGCTTATAAAAAACCTTTCGGAATGATATTAACAACCGGCCCAACAGGTTCTGGTAAAACAACAACGCTCTACTCTATAATAAAAATTCTTTTAAACCCCCAAATAAATATAACTACAATCGAAGATCCTGTTGAGTTTAGAATTCCAGGAATTAATCAGATACAAGTAAATGCAGAAAACGAAATTACTTTTGCAAGAGGTCTAAGATCAATTGTCAGACAGGACCCTAATGTAATGTTAGTTGGAGAAATCCGAGATGTAGAAACAGCAGAAATAGCTGTAAACGCGGCGTTAACTGGACACTTATTACTATCAACTTTTCATGCTAACGATGCGGCAACCGCAATCCCAAGGCTTGTTGATATGGGCATTGAGCCATTTTTATTGGCATCAACTTTAAACCTAATTGTTGCTCAAAGACTTATTAGAAAAATATGCGATTCATGTAAAGTAAGTCATGAATATACTCATGATGACCTAGAAGAGCTAATGCCGTACAGCAAAGAATATTTTAAAGATGAAAAGATAAGACTTTACTCTGGTAAAGGGTGTCAGAAATGTAATTTTACAGGATATAGAGGAAGAATAGGAATCTTTGAATTAATTGAAATTAATGACGAATTACAAAGTTTGATACTAACAAAAAGCTCAAGTTCTGAAATTTGGAATGTCGCAAAAGAAAATGGAGCAATATCTTTTTTTGAAGACGGATTAGATAAAGTTAGAGCGGGACTAACTACAATTGAAGAAGTACTTAGAGTTGCACCAGCAATAGAAAAAAAGATGATTTATAAAAATTTACGAAAGTTAAATAAGAAATGAACTCATTAATAAAAAAAATAAACTCGCTTTTTACAATTGAGCTGAATGTAAATAAGTATAAGAATTACCTATTCGAAAACATTGCAAACATGCTTGCAGCAGGTATTGATATAGATACAATACTTGAATCTCTTGAACATGAAACCAAATCTGCCAACGTTCAAAAACTAATTAATAAGTTAAGGCTTAGAGTCGAAAACGGAGAGCAATTATGGAAAATATTTAAAGAGGAAAAATATATTGGTGATCACTTAATAGCATTAATTCAAATTGGTGAACAGACCGGCAATCTACCTAAGAACTTAAAAACCGTTGTTAAATACCTGCAAAGGGATAATGAGTTTTCTAACAAAATAAAATCTGCAAGTTTGTATCCTAGCTTTGTACTAACTCTACTAATAATTGTAGTTATGGTAATGGTTGGCTTTGTATTACCAAGATTAACCACAATTTATAAAAGCTTAAACGTTGAATTACCTACCATCACAAAAATATTGATTGCTGTAGGCGATTTCTTTGACAAGTATGGCGTTATTGCCGTTCCACTATTTATATTCTTGTTGTTATTCACAATTTATACACTATTCATAAATAAGAAAACTAAACATATAGGTGATTCAATATTATTTAGAGTTCCAATTCTGAAGAATGTATTAATGGAAACAGAAATTACTAGATTTGGTTATTTATTAAATAATTTGTTTGAAACGGGAATTTCGCCATCAGAGTCTTTGTTATTACTTGCGAATGCTACAAGTTTTAGGAGCTACAAAAAATTATATACCGATATGGGTATTTTAATAGATAAAGGTTATAAATTCTCAGAGATCTTCTATAACGATAAACGAGTTAGAAGAATGCTTCCTTTATATGCAAGAGAAATGGTTATAGTTGGTGAAAAAACTGGAAAACTACCAGAAAACTTTTTATTGATAGGTGAAACCTTTGAAAAAAGAAATGAAGTTAGTTTGAAAGACGCTGGTGTTATATTTGAACCAATACTAATAATTATAATTTGGGCGGGAATTGCATTTGTTGCAGTAGCAGTTATTTTACCTTTATATAATATTGTAGGTAACATATCATCATTAACGACAGATGGTATTCAACCAGCATCTATAGAACAGCCGCCAACTGAAAATGTTATAAATAACCCTGACTTAATTGAGGATACTCCATCCACAGTTGAACAAGATTTAATCATAATTGATGATGAACCGATTGAGTAATAAAAAGAAAGCATTCACCTTATTTGAATTATTATTGTCAATGTCTTTGATTGCGATAATATTCGTCATGAGTGTCCCTTTGTACCAGAATTTTCTATACAGAAGTGAGATTGATGATGCAGTAAACATTTACTACAAAAGCTTAAAAATGGCACAGAGTTATTCTGAAGATGGGTTTTATGATACTAGTTGGGGTGTAGCTTTTTCAAACTATGAAGTAATTGTATTTTCTGGCAGTAGCTTTACGGGTCGAAATGCAACATTTGATAGGGCATGGAGTATTGGAAATCGTTTTACAGTCACAGGAGTTACTGAAGTTGTTTTTAATAAACTACACGGTACTCCAAATACAACTGGAGCTATAAATATAACTAATAATGGTATTACAAAAACAATAACAGTAAATGCTAAAGGTCAAATTACATTCTAAAAACTTAAGAGGATTTTCTACTGTTGAAGTAGTTTTAGCATTGGCATTAATAAGTATTATTGCTGTTACACTTGCAGGTTCACTTTCTTATGGTATTTTTGCACAATCACAAGCGAACTTAGAAAACAAAGCCAACTTTCTATTAGAGGAAGGAATAGAAGCAGTTACAAGTATAAAAGATAATTCATATTCGAATTTAACTAATGGAACATATGGTTTAGGTTTATCTGCTGGTTCCTGGGCATTTGTAGGAACATCTGACTCCGTTGATGGTTTTACACGTGCGGTACAAATATCGACAATCGATGCCTATACAAAACAAGTGACCGTTACAGTATCTTGGCAAAATAGTAGTAGTTCTAGGGCAATAGATGCAACTGTTCAACTTACAAGTTGGGAACGACCTACAGCCACAAACGAAACTTGGGCTAGTGTATCTTTGCAAAGTGGTATTGACCTTTCAGGAACAACCGATGCTGTTGAAGTTCTTCAATTCGGGAACAAAATATTTGTTGCAAGAACAGGTAGTGCAAGTAATTTTACTGTTGTTGATGTTAGCAATTTAGCAGCACCTGTTATTCAAGGAACAATAAGCATAACTGGGACCTTAGCGGATATTGCAGCTTATGGTAATTATGTGTATTTGGCATCTTCTAGTAATACGAATGAACTAAACATTGTTGATGTGACTGTTCCAACTGCGCCAACACTTGTAACTGTGAACATGCCAGGAACAGCCAATGCAAATGGTGTTTTTGTTCTTAACAATAGGCTCTATTTAACAAGGTCTACAAGTACAGATCCAGAATTATATATTTACGATTTAACAAACCCTGCATCGCCTGCACTGCTTGGATCCGCACAAATAGCAGCAAACATATTTAAACTCTTGGTTGAAGGTAACTACGCGTATCTTGCAAGTTCGGCTAATAATGCTGAGTTAACCATATACGATATATCTAACCCCGCCCTACCTGCTTTTGCAAGTGGATTAGATTTATCCGGGAACACAGATGCCGCGGACATTGCTAGATACTCTCTAGGTGTGGCATTGCAAAGGGGAACAACAATATCTTTAGCTAGTATAACTAATCCACTTGCACCAACTGCATTAAATAGTGCCGGATTTGCGGTGGGAGCAACAAGCTTATCAATAACTGGTGATGTTTCTTTACCATATATTTTTCAAGCAGACGCTACTTCTACCCAACTTACAATTTATGATGCAACGAACGCTGCAAGCCCGACAGTATTTGGAAGTTTGGCCTATACCGGAAACCTAAATGATGTTTTCTATAATCCTCTATTAGACAGAGTATTTGGTGTTGGTAGCAATAATACTCAAGAAGTAATGATTTACAAACCAAACTAATGAAAACTAATATAAATACAAAAAAAGCATTTACACTAATAGAAGTTCTGCTTTATATGTCACTGACTTCTGTACTAGTATTAATGATTGCAATGCTTTGGGTTACAGCAAGCGATACTCGAGACCGTGGCGAAGCTATGTCGATTGTTAGTTCAGAAGCCACATCTATAATTTCTAAACTAACTCAAACCATTAGAAATGCAAGTGCAGTAAATACACCTACAATTGGGAATAGCGGAAGTACTCTATCACTAGTCATGGCTAGCGCGGCTAACAGTCCAACAGGAATAGCTTTAAGTGGAGGCAATATAACCATTACCGAAGGTAGTAATCCTGCAAATACTTTAAATTCTAATAGGGTAACTATTTCGTCTCTTACGTTCAGAAATGTAACAGAAAACTTTGCTGTAGGGTCAGTAAGAATAGAAATTACAGTAACATACATTAATACAACCGGGAAACCAGCTCTGGATTATTCTCAAACATTTTATGCAACAGCAACACTCAGATAAAAAATTAAAGAAAGGCTTTACAACTATAACTAGTGTTTTAATACTGATGATTGCTACAGCAATGATTATTACTTCTACGATATTAGTTTCGAATGATTCATTTACAACAAGCTTTAATTCACTATCTTCTATAGAGGCCAGAAGCCTTGCACATAGCTGTGCCGAAATTGCCATAAACAAACTTAAACTTAATACTGCTTATACAGGAAACGAAACTCTATCTTTTAGCGGAGAAAGCTGCACTATTTACAATATAACTGGTACAGGTAATACTAACCGGGAAATAAACACATCCTCCACTGTTAGAAATGTTACTAGAAAAGTTCATACTCATATTTCAACAGTGAATCCCTCCACGATAGTCACACTTTGGGACGAAGTTCCTGAGATTATGACAGCTGGGAATTGTTCAGCGTTATATAAAATTACAAATGCATATTTAAACGGCTTTACAGCCGATGTAACTATTACCAACAACACTCCAACTGATATTAATGGCTGGACAATAACTTGGAATTTTCCAGGGAATCAAACAATATTGAACGCATGGAATACAGGTTGGTCACAATCAGGTAATTTATTTACAGGTACTAATCTTGGCTATAATTCATTAATTGCTGCCGATGGTGGGTCTCAGACGTTTGGGTTTGAAGCAAGTTATACAGGATATAATTATGCACCTGTGGATTCAATAATTTTAGTTAATGGCTCCCCTTGTGACGCAATATTGGATGGTGTAATTGAAGACCCAGGGGTTCCAAACTCAAATTACTGTCAAGTTAACTACACAATAACTAGTCAATGGGCGAATGGGTTTAATGCCGATGTTGTAATTACAAATATATCTGCAAATAATATTAGTACATGGAGTTTATTATGGAATTTTACTGGGAACCAAGTAATAACTAATGCCTGGAATACACTTTGGTCGCAAACTGGAACAGCAGTAACGGCAAATGATGCCGTATACAACCAGATTATTCTGGCAAATGGTGGAACACAAGCCTTCGGGTTCCAAGGGAGTTATTCTGGAGCAAATAATCCATTACTGAGTTCCAACTTTACTCTTAACGGAATTCAATGTCAGTAACATAGATTAATATTCCAATTCGTTGAAAAACACTCTATATTGATATAGTACGAACATATGAATAATAACTTAAAGAATTTCTTTTTAGAAAAGAGCTATAAAATTTCGACTAAATCTGAAGTATCCAACACTCGAATTGGAGTAATAATTGTATGTTTACTTCAGTATGTAGCTATATCGGCACTAATTATTGAACCTTCAGAAGTTAATCAAGTTTTTCTAAAACTTGCGAATGTTGTATTAATTTTCGGCATTGCGGTATTTACTACGTCGTTACTGAATAAGTTTTTTGCGAGCATGCTCAAGACTTTTCTTTATATTCTTGTAGCATTTATTTACCTTAGTAATTTGATATTAATATCTTATACTTCATTTAAAAATACTGAAGCACCATTTATTAACCTAGTAGCTATTATTTTCTTAATTTTACCTATTAGAAAAAAAAGAGGGATAGCTGCAATAATTATTACCGCTTTACTTACTTACTTAATTACATTCCTTTTAACACCTGCACCACAAGTAATTAATGTTATTTTTTATATATCTGCTTGTGCCTTACTTTACTATATTCAAGTCAGGCAAATTCAACAATCCAAGTATCTAGAATCTTTACAAAATTATTTAATATCCATAGCAAATTCCGGAAAAGATATATATTTTCTGCTGGATAATAGACTACAGATTAAAGCTAGTAATTCTTATGCAATTGCTTTTTGGGGCGAAGGATACCTAAAAGATCTGGTCGAAAAGTCAATAATTAAGTATATCTCCAAGGAGTTCAGGAATGTTTTTATTAATGATATTGAAAGAGTAATTAATAATAATGTAGAAGTAGAAAGGGAACTGCAACTAGTTGATACATACAACCAAACATTCTGGGTAATTGTTAACCTTTCACCTATAAAGTTATCCGAACAAACGTTAGTAAGTTTTGCTGCAAAAAATATCTCACCAATAAAGCAAACAGAATCCCAGCTTAGAGAGGCATTAAATAACCTTGCTGAACAACAAGAAAACATGGAATTAAACCAGCGAGCAATGGTAAATATGCTTGAAGATATCGATATTCAAAAAAAGATTGCCACTAAGGGCGAGGAAGAAACAAAGACAATACTTGAAAACATTGCAGATGCAGTTATTGTTTTAGATAAGCATCAACATATAAAAATTGTTAATAAAGCTGCTCTTAAATTAACAAAGTATAAGCAAGAGGATCTGCTTGAAAAAGCTTATTCATCCAAAATAAAAATCATAGAGGAGAAAAAGGAAGTACCTTATACCCAGTATTTAGACGAAACATATAAAGGTGAAGTAGTAGTTTCAGAAAACAAATACTATTTACTTACTAAAGAAAACGAAAAAATAAGTGTAAGTATATCTAGCGCACCGTATTTAGATAAAAACAGTAATGTTGAAAAGTGCATAATTGTTATAAAAGATGTAACTAGAACAAAACAAATAGAAAAAATGAAAGATGAGTTTGTTTCGATTGCTTCCCATCAGTTAAGAACTCCACTAACTACAATAAAATGGCATACAGAAATAATGGAGGACTTTAAAAAGGAGCTTCCAAAAGAAATACTGCCAAGTGTAAATTTTATTTCCGAGGCAAGTGAAAGATTAATACACCTGGTTGCAGAACTTTTAGATGTTTCAAGAATTGATACAGGCAGGAACTTTACAATTGAAAAGAAAGGAAATGATTTAGTAGAACTTATTGCAAAAATTATTGAAGGTACTAAGATGCTTGCTAGCAATGATGAAGTCAAAGTAAATTATGAATATAATAAAAAAGATAGTTACAAAATTCCAGTTGATGACTTTAAAATCTCCGAAGCTATTTCGAATGTTGTAACTAATGCAATTAAATATTCTAAAGAAGGTGGAAATGTAAACATAAAATTGCATAAAGATAATGAATACGCTTACATAGAGATTACAGATGATGGTCTTGGAATACCTAAGAATGAACAGAGCAGAATATTTGAAAGATTCTACAGAGCTAAAAATGCAATGACACAAGAAGGGACAGGTCTTGGGTTATATATTACAAAATCTATTATAGAGGCACATTCTGGTGAATTGTCTTTTGTTTCTACAGAAGGCAAGGGTACAACATTTACTATTAAGTTACCTATTAAATAAACAATATGGAAAGCTATTTAAGAGAATTAGATGTTTTTGAATATGTAAATAAAAGTGCTCTACTTTCTTTTAAGGGGAAAATTACAAAGATAAAGGAGATAGTACCAAACACATTTGAATATGACCTTGAATTAGATCAAGAAATGGAATTTGTAGCAGGCCAATATTTATGGGTTGAACTTGAGAATTTAATAGAAGAAGATCCGCGGGGCAATTTAAGAGCATTTTCAATTATATCTAGAGAAAATAATAAAAAGAATATTTCAATAGTATTTAGAAAATCAGATAGTGGATATAAAAAAACTCTCTTGAGTTTAAAAGTGGATGATGAACTTTCGATTTTCGGACCAAGAGGCTTTTTTATATTACCCGAAGTTATGGTCCCAACTGTATTAATAGCAGGCGGTGTTGGCATTGCTCCATTCATCTCAATGTTAAGAGAATCTGCAAATACAAATAATCAAAGAAAGTTCTTACTTTTTGTTAACAATGCATCAAATGATCGAAGAGTTTACTCTGACGAAATTCAAGAGATGGTCAAGTCAAATCCCAATCATAGAGTATACGAACTAATAGGTGAAAAACTTAACTGGGGATTTATAGAAAAAAACCTTGAGGAATTTGATATATCTATTAACGATGCGCTTTGGTATTTATCTGGACCAGAAGATATGATTGATTCTGTATATTCAATTCTTGAGAAACAGAATATTAATCCAGATAAAATACAGATGGATGAATTTAAAGCCCACAAGCAAATTTTTATTGATCGTATAAATTTGCTAAATGAGCAAAATGATAAATCGTTATTTAAACTTGCTGCGGATATGTTTTCTTCACACATAGCATTAACGGATACTGAAGGTAGAATATTATACGCAAATGCAGCTGCTGAAAAAGCAACAGGATTTAAATTGAAAGAAATGCTTGGCTACACACCTAGACTTTGGGGCGGACTTATGACCAAAGAATTTTATATTGAGATGTGGAATACTATAAAAAATGATAAAAAATCTTTTACATCAGAGATAGTTAACAGAAGAAAAAACGGAGAAATATATATTGCTCGTGTGAATATTTCACCATTAAGCGAAGATGGAAAGTTAATAGGTTATATCGCTACCGAATTTGAAATTACAGATATTGTAAAACGTAATTCCCAGTTATCAGAAAAAATCTCAGAATACGAAAAACTCAATAAATTAATGGTGGATAGAGAAATCAGAATGATGGAACTAAAAAAAGAAATAGATCAGCTTAAGCAAAAATAAGCTTAAACTTCTTTTTGTTCAAACCAATTTTTCGGAAGAGCGCTAAAGACTTGTTCAATCCCCTCTTGATTTTTAATCTTTAGTGTATGTGAATGCAGTAGAACTCTTGAATATGGCATACCATTATATAAAGTATCACCTACAATAGGGTAACCTAAACTAGCTAAGTGAACTCTAATTTGGTGGGTTCTACCAGTATGAGGAATTACTCTTAATTGGCTGTATTCATACTCATCTTTCTCAAGATTTTTTTGGAAAAAAATATCAGTTTCGGCATATTCATTTTTCAAAGAATCTGTAGCCACTCTATATCTAAAGCCTTCTGGGCTTTTACCTATAAAACCACTAATTTTAATTGAACTCCGTCCACCTAGCTCATACTTAAAATCACCTTTTACTACAGCCCAATATTCCTTTGTTACCTCTCTTTTTTTAAACTGTCGGGAATAAAAGTTATGACTTTCTAGGTTTTTACTAAAAAGTATAATTCCAGATGTTTCCTTATCTAGTCTATTAACAGGTCGAATTCTTGAGAATGGGTTACCACTATTTTGAATATGATAAACTAGACCATTCATTAAAGTATCATTTAAATGGTTATAGGATGGGTGTACTACAACACCTTCATCTTTATTCAATACTATAATATCTTCATCTTCAAACAAAATATCTAGGTTTAGCTTTACAGGTTCAATTTCGGTTATGCTTGTCTGTTTTATATATTCTTTTAAGGCTTCTTCATCAAAATCAATGATATCCCCTTCAACTAATATTTTATTGAACTTTGGCAAAACACCATTAACCTTGACTACACTACTCAAAATCAGTTTTTTAACGGTAGACCTAGATAATGTGGGGTATACAATACCAATATAGGAATCTAATCTTGTTCTTTTTCTTAGGTTTGCTGCTTTTATTTCCATAGCAGCATTATACTATTAACAGGTAAGGAATGCCTAACTTTACTACACTCTTCTTCGAATTCTAGCCTTAGTTTCCGTCATAAATGCATGCTTTAGCCAGTCAAGTGTTACATTGTCCTTTTTTTGAATGATAATCTCTACTACATCACCGGTTTGTAATTTATAGTCCATACTCACCATTTTGGCATTTACCTTTGCTCCAACATACTTATAGCCTATATCGGTATGTATTCTAAAGGCAAAGTCTATAGGAGTAGAACCTTTATCTAATCTAATTACCAACCCTTTGGGCGTAAATACAAATACGCTGTCTGCAAATAACTTTATTCTATATTTTTCGCTACCTTTTTCTTGCCACTTTAATAAATCTTCAGTAAGTGTAAAGTTGCCGTTTTCACCTTTCGCCTTAAGTTTGTATAGAATGTGGCTTGCTGGTCCGTATTCATTATATTCGTGCATCTCTTTAGTTCTAATTTGCAACTCAAGAGTTGTACCCATGTAGTTTAAAAGCAAATGTATAGATTTATATCCATTCGACTTTGGCATAGAAATATAATCGTTAAATTCTTCGGGTTTAATTCCATATTTGGACTGAACAAGTCCAAGTACCATATAGCATTCCTCGATAGAATCTACTATTATCCTTGCTGCATAAATATCAAATAAATTTCTTACGTGCTCAG
>CAYUKX010000001.1:51904-56169 GCA_964445405.1 uncultured Candidatus Saccharibacteria bacterium | reverse complement strand
AAAATATGCAACAATACTATTCAGAAAGTGAAGTAAAACAGTTTGGAGTCTTAGGTATAAAACTTAAACTAAAATAAAACTCTTTACCAAAAATTTAAACTACGGCATAATGAGTGCATTATCTAATCTTTTAATATACAACTATGGCATACGATGAGTCTTTAGCAAGCAGAGTTAGAGCTTTACTTAGTTCTCGAACTGGAGTAGAGGAGAAAAGTTTATTTGGTGGTTTAAACTTTAGTATTAATGGCAACATGGTATGCAGCATTAATAGTACAGGTTTTACACTAAGTGTAGGTAAGGATAATTATGACAGAGCATTAGCTATGTCAGGATTAAAAGCAAAGATGCTTGGTACAAAACCAATGAATGGAATGGTAGTTGCAGAGAATGCTGCATCTATTTCTGATTCAGACTTAGAAGCTTGGGTTAATATGGCAGCTGATGTTGCTGCAGCAAAACCTGCTAAAGTAAAAAAATAAAGTTTTTTAGTGGCTCCAAAATGGAGCCACTTTTTTTATCTATCTTCAATCAATAACTTTCTTTAAATTTTGTTGCTAATTTTGTTCAATATTGTAGAAATCTATAACGAAATTCTTTAATATGTATTAGTAGATTCTCATTTACATAAATGAATTTTTTAGCAGTCTGAAACCTTTAACTTTTTTACAAAATTACTTTAAAAATCTAGGAAGTTTAATTAAACAAAGCAGCGAAATTAATAATAAGAAGTTTAACTTTCAAGATTTAAAAGAATTCTTAGCTACACATTATAGGCTAATACTTATAGCTATTTTGTTAGTTGCTGTACTAAGTCCTTTACTTTTTCTTAATAGAAACAAACCTCAAAAATCATCCACCGATTTTTCTGATTCTCCGCTTACACTAAGTCAATTAGACTCAAGCGAATCACCAGTATCTGAACTTGAAGATACATACATATCTACTGCTACTAAGGCTAATATCACATTTTCTAAGTCACCAGAAATGCAAGCTGAGAATAGTACACTTTCTATTGTATCTGTAAGTGCTGATCAGAGAACAAGTTTAGAATTTTCAATTAAGGAAGAAAGTACACTTGAATCAACATCGACTGAGAATCAAGTTAAATACACTAATACTGCTAATGATTATTCAATTGTATATGAATCATTTAAAGAATATCTAAAAGAAGAAATTATCTTAAATAGTGAGGCTTCACAAAGAGAGTTTGAATTTTCAGTTAATCCAGAGTTTAATTTAGTACAAAGCGATGAAGGTGGAATTAAGATTGAACAAGACGGAAAACTATTATATTACGTACACCCTTTAACAGCTGAAGACAGAAATGCCAAAAAGATTAATTATAGGTACATACTTTCGGGTAATACTATTAAAATTTCTCCTGCAACACTAAACGAATTTACGAATGTAGAATACCCTATAGTAATTGACCCAACAGTATCATGGATTTTTTCTTCCTCTTTGGATTATTTAGTATCTGATCCAGCAAAAGTCGAAGTTGTAAATGGTGTTGCAAGGCTAGTTAATAATGGTGGTAGTTATGCAACAGATAATCCATATGTGGTTTCTAAAAATGGTGCAATTTATGAGACTCTTTCGGGATTCTCAGAAGAGCTTGGTGCCAATAATCAAGGTAGTATCCAGTATCAAATTAGCAATACCCATACAAGTTGGTATAGCGCATCGTGGAGCTACAGGAAAAAGGTTAATATCACTGGAATCAGTTCAGATCAAACAGACTATCAAACTAAAATTGTAGTAGATACTGCTTCGCTAATTAGCGCTGGAAAACTACAGTCAGCATGTCAGGATATAAGAGTTACTGACTTATCAAATAATATTTTCCCATACTGGATAGAAACTGGAACTAATGGTTGTAATACTGCCACAACAAATGTTTGGGTTAAGATTCCTAGTGTGACAACATCAGGAGTTTCGGTTTACGTATATTATGGTAATCCAGTCGTAGCTACTGCTCAAAATGGTAATAACGTCTTTTTATTCTTTGATGAATTCAATGGAAGTGGAATTGATACAGCAAAGTGGAACTTGTCTAGCGGCGTCAGTGCAGCAATGTCGAACGGCGAATTACTTATGTATACTGGAGCAATTTATTCCAAAGTACCAGCTACTGCTAGTAACCAAAATACAATTTTTGAAATGAGAGCTAAGTGGGCAACACCGGCAGGTTACTCAGGACTTTCAATTTCTAATGGGACAACAATTTCAAGCAGTAATGCAGGAGTAAATAAGCTGGCTATGCTTATTACTAATGCAGGTTCAAATAATAATCTACAAGCATTTGCTGCCTCTGGTACAGTTGCAAGTTACAACGTAGCTAACGATGCATTTCAATTCACGCCAACGTTAAACACGTACACTATTGCAGGTTTAAGTTACGATACTACTACACTTAGATACTATCAAAATAGAACTCAAACAAATTCATATACAAGTAATGCAAGTTATTCACCATACCTGTTCTTAGGCTACTTCATGGGAGCTAATTCTGCAGCTGCAAATATAACGGATACTACATTTGACTTTGTCTTAGCAAGAAAATTAGTAGCCACTGAACCAAGTCTTAATTTTGAATCAGAACAAACAAAAACATCAGGCTCGTGGTATTGGTGGAATGGAAGTGCATGGACATTAACTACAGGCGGTTATGAGGAATCAAATACTGCAACTGATATCAATACCAATATTTCAACTTTCCCAACACAAATTGGAACTGGTTCCTTTAAATTTAAAGCATTCCTACATGCAAGTAATTCAAGTCAGCAAGTTGAACTAGATGCAGTAAACATAAACTATTTTTCTTCATCGGCACCAACAATAAACTCTCTTTCTGTAACTTCTGGTTCTACTATCGGAGAAACCGACATTACAATTAGTGGAACAAATTTTAATACTAATGCTGCAACACGAACTTTCACATACACAGGAGCAGATCAAACATATACTGTTCCCGAAGGTGTATTCACCATAAAAGTTAAGTTGTGGGGAGGTGGAGGTGGTGGAGGAAACAAGGGAGGATTTACCTATGGCTACGAAGGAGGAGGAGGTGGATATACAGAAGCTGAAATGAGCGTAACTCCAGGTCAAGTTTTAACAGTTATGGTGGGTGCAGGTGGTAATGCAGGTACAGTTGCAAACACTAGTGCTAACTATGGTGGAGGCGGACCAAATTGTACTGGTGTGGATTGTCAGTATGGTGGTCAAGGTGGAGGCCGATCTGCAATACGTACAGGGGGAGAAGATTTAATAACTGCTGGTGGAGGAGGTGGTGGAGGTTCTACGTCAGGTAATAATATGGTTGAGTATGGAGGAGGTGGTGGTGGTTCTACAGGTGAAGATGGAGTCTCGCCTTCAACTAATGCACATGCAGGAAAGGGAGGAACTCAAAGTGCAGGTGGAGCTGCCGGATCAGGTGCTCAAGGTACCGCAACAGCAGGACAAAAATATTTAGGAGGTAGAGCCAACTTAGGGTCTTACGGTGGATCTGGTGGAGGTGGGTGGTACGGTGGTGGCTCAGGCGCATACACTAGTCCATATATGGGAGGAGGAGGAGGAGGTTCTGGTTATGTTGGAGGTGCAGGAGTTAGTAATGGTTTGATGGTTGCAGCTGTGAATAGAACTCAAGCAAGAAGTTATGATTTTGATAATGGCGGTGCTGGTTTAGGTGGTTACGTTTCTACTGCTGGAGCAGCAGGAAAAGTTATTCTAGAAGTAATGCCAAGAATTGTTACAGTTGGTGGTATTCCTGCTAGAAATATTAGAGTAACTAATTCAACTACAATAGTTGCAACTATTCCTGGACATTTACCTGGAACCTACGATGTAACCGTAACAAATCCAGATGGACAAACAGCAGTCTTGCCAAATGCATATACTTACAACTCACCAGAAGTCGTGTCCCTTAGTAAAACAACTGGTACTTCAATGGGCGGTGAAGATATTACAATTACAGGCATTAACTTTGATGATAGTGTAAAAACAACAACATTTTCATATACCGGTTCTGATCAAATTTATACAGTTCCTGAAGGGGTAACTTCCATAAAGGTAAAAATGTGGGGAGCAGGTGGAGGTGGTGGTCACAAAGGAAGTTGGGTATTTGGTTATCCAGGAGGTGCGGGTGGTTACACAGAAGGAGAGATTGCAGTATCACCTGGACAAAACCTTATAGTAGTTGTTGGGCAAGGAGGAAACAGTGGATTAGTTGGTAATACTTTATACTCTTATGGTGGAGGTGGACC
>CAYUKX010000001.1:44833-51804 GCA_964445405.1 uncultured Candidatus Saccharibacteria bacterium | reverse complement strand
GGTGGAGGCGGTGGATCAAGTTTTGTTGCAAGTTCAGGTATTACAAATTCAATTGTATTGGCAGGTAAAGGAAGAACTCAGCCATTAGCACATGATGTAGATAATCAGGGTGCAGGTGCTGGAGGTCTACCATCAAATGCGGGCCAAAATGGAAAGATACTAATAACCGCAACTCAAGCCATGGTAAAGTTTGGTACAAATAATGCTACAAATGTTCGATTCACAAACTCGACTACGATTGTTGCAACAATACCTAAAGGTACAGTTGGACTTACAGATGTTACGGTTATAAATGGTGATGGTCAAAGTGATGTATTAGAAGATTCATTTACCTTTATTGGCCCAACTATAACTACTCTTTCGACAACTACAGGCTCAACTTCGGGTGGAGATACTGTAACCATTACTGGAACTGATTTTACTAGTAACCTAACAAAAAACACTTATAATTTCGCAAGTGCTGATCAATATTATATTGTTCCAGAAGGAGTTACTTCAATTTATGTAAAAATGTGGGGAGCAGGCGGAGGTGGAGGTAGTCCAGGAAATTGGACTTATGGTCATCCTGGCGGAGGCGGAGGTTATACAGAAAGCATTGTGCAGGTTACCCCAGGTGATATTGTTACTATTATGGCAGGTTCTGGTGGTGGCTCAGGTACAAGCAAAACAAAATATGTAGTTTATGGAGGAGGGGGTTTTAATTGTATTGGCGTAGATGTTAATTCAACAAATTGTATATACGGTGGACAGGGAGGTGGTAGATCTGCAATTAAAATTAATGGTCAAGAAATACTAACAGCTGGAGCAGGAGGAGGAGGAGGTTCGAGTAGATCTGCAATACAGCGTCAAAATGGTGGAGCAGGTGGTGGTCTTATTGGGCAAAGAGGTTTAGCTGAAGACCTTCCAGCATATGGAGGAAATGGAGGGACACAAAGTGCTGGTGGTGTTGCAAGTTCAGGAGGTGCTTCTGGTAGTCAATATACAGGTGGTTCTCATCTTAATGCATCGACTTACGCAGGAACAGGAGGCGGAGGTTGGTACGGAGGTGCAACTGGAGTTTACGCAGAACCTACAACAATGGGAGGTGGAGGTGGTGGATCTAGTTATATTGGATCCCTTAGCTTAATAAATCCGATAGCATTGCAAGGTAAACTGAATGTACAGGCTAACGCAACTGATTTTGAAAACTCTGGAGCTGGAGCTGGTGGTGCAGCAAATTCTGCTGGTCAGGCTGGCAAAGTAGTTGTATATGCACTACCACTTAAGGTTACATTCGGAGGTGTGCCAGCTACAGAAGTTCAGTATATAAGTAACACAACAATTAGTGTAAAGACCCCTGAAAATGCAGCGGGTACAGTTGATGTATCTATTGTTAATCCTGATGGAGAAACCTTTACATTACCAAATGCTTATACATATTCATCAATTGATATAGATTCAGTAACTCCTAACACAGGCGCAAGTACTGGAGGAACTTCAATTACAATCTCAGGTTCTAATTTCTCAATTCCAAAAGTCACTACATTCGACTTTCTTGGAGCTGAACAAACCTATACCGTTCCAGCTGGAGTTACATCTATAAAGGTGAAAATGTGGGGAGCTGGAGGCGGCGGCGGAAATCCAGGTAGTTGGACAATGGGACATCCAGGAGGAGGTGGTGGATACACTGAAGCAGATTTAGCAGTTACCCCAGGTCAGGTATTAAATATTTTAGTAGGAGCAGGTGGTCATGGCGGTAACATTGCTGTAGGTGGTACAAGTTATGGTGGTGGTGGTGCCTCATGTGTAAGTACAGATTGTAGATATGCAGCCCAAGGCGGAGGACGAACTGCAATTCGGTTAGCTGGTGAAGATATACTTACAGCTGGGGGAGGAGGTGCAGGTGGTTCAACAACTGGTAACACATTTGATCAAACTGGCGGTGCAGGCGGAGGATTGGTAGGTGAGAACGGTTACTCTGCTACCAATGCTTTGACTAGAGGACTAGGTGGAGGACAGAGTCTAGGTGGAGCTGGAGGAATCGGCACAGGCTCAACTGGAGGCACTGGTTCTAAATATACTGGTGGATCAACAAATACAAGCTCTTATGGAGGAGGTGGAGGAGGTGGTTGGTATGGTGGAGGTGCAGGAGCTTACACAGATACTTATATGGGAGGAGGAGGAGGAGGTTCCAGTTATATTGGTTACTCATCAGTAATTTCAGGATTAACACTAGTCGGTAATAAATCTGTACAAGCAAACATTTCGGATCCTTATAATGAAAATGCAGGAAGAGGTGGTCCAGCAGTATTAGGTGGGATTTCAGGAAAAGTAGTTATAATAACAAATCCAATTTCTGTAACAATAGGTGGTGTACCTGCAAAATCTGTAACATATGTAGATAGTAATACCATTACAGCACTAACTCCAATTAATACTTCTGGAGTAAAGGATATTGTTATAACTAACTCAGATGGAGTTGTTGCAACATTACCTAATAGTTTTACTTACACAGGTTCTTCAGTTAATGACTTAACACCTAGCCTAGGTTCTACTGCAGGCGGCACTCAAGTTACTATAACAGGAAGTAATTTAATAGAATATTTATCTTCAAATTCCTATACATATTTTGGAAGAGATCAACAATACGTTGCATCTGAAGATGTAAACAAAATTAAAGTGAAGGCTTGGGGCGGAGGCGGAGGTGGTGGAGCTCCAAGTGGTTGGACATATGGGTTTGCAGGTGGTGGTGGTGGTTACACAACAAGTATGTTGCCTGTAAGTGAATATCAGAACTTTGTAATAATGGTTGGTGCAGGTGGTTATAGAGGAGGTATAAGTCCAGTCTATAATATGTATGGAGGTGCAGGTAGTAATTGTAATACTGGTGACTGTAACTATGGTGGTCAAGGTGGTGGACGTTCTGCGTTAAGATTGAATGGTGAAGATATTTTAACCGCAGGAGGAGGAGGTGGTGGTGGTTCAAGTAGAGGATCAACCATATTACAAATTGGAGGAGGAGGTGGAGGATTAACTGGTCAAGATGGAGTTTCTTTAGAATTACCAAATGCCAGAGGTAGAGGTGCCTCACAAAGTGCTGGAGGATCTGCAGGAACAGCATCTGGTGGAAATGGAACAGCGGGAACAAAATATACTGGAGGTAATACATTCTACTCTTATGGAGGTTCTGGTGGTGGCGGTTGGTATGGAGGAGGAGCTGGATCTTATCAAGAATCAAATACAATGGGAGGAGGAGGAGGGGGATCTAGTTATATTGGATATGGATCTTTAATTAACCCATCAACAACTGCAGCAAGTTACAATATTCAAGCTAATGCATCGGATACTGACAATGGTGGCGCTGGTGCTGGAGGAGCAGCAATTACAAGTGGTCAACCAGGTAAAGTTGTTGTATATAATCAGCCAATTGATGTTTTCTTTGGTGCTAATAGAGCTACAAGTATTCAATGGGTAGATGCAAATACTCTTATTGCTACATCTCCTACAGGTACTTCTGGAACAACTGATATTACTGTAATTACTCCAGATGGAGAAAATCATGTTTTAACAAATTCTTTTACTTACAGTGCTGAACCTGTAATTACTAATATTAGCCCAAATAAAGTTTCTAATTTAGGTGGTACAACGGTAACAATAACAGGTACAGATTTTCAGTCTACACCAACAGTTAAGTTTGATGGTGTTGATGCAACATCGGTAATATATATAAATAGCACTACTTTGAGTGCCGTTGCTCCTGCTCATGATATGGGTTATGTAGCAGTTAAGGTTATTAATCCGGATGGTGTTGAATATACATTATCTAATGGTGTTGAATACATATCACCTGCGCCAATTATATCTTCTGTTAATCCATCAGCTGGTCCAACAGTAGGTGGAAACTCAGTTACTATTTCCGGACAAGACTTTACTAGAAAGAATTACTTTTCATATGCTACTAACGGTTTGGTTGGCTATTGGCCTATGAATAGTGATTCTGGTAATAATATTAATGATTTAAGTGGGAATAATTTGAATGGTACTGCAACAAGTCTAACTGCGACAAGTGGATATCTAAGTAACGGAAGACAATTTAGTGCCGCGGGTTATATTACAATTCCACATAACTCGATATTGAATACAACAACTTCAATGACTATTCAAGCTTGGATTAAACCTACTGGTTTTACTGACAATCGAGTCATTGCAGGTAAAATGCCTTGGACAAGTAATTATTCTTATCAAATTTCTACTACTCCATCTGGTGCTATTAGGGTTGATTTGAGCAGTAACGGTACATCATATGTTTATTTGGTTTCGCAAACAACATTAAGTGCAGGTCAATGGGCAAATGTTGCATTTACCTGGGATGGATCTACTGTACAGATTTATATTAATGGAGTTGTAGATGCAAATACATTAAGCTTTGCTGGACCACTATATGGTAACAGTAATAACTTTGAAATTGGAAGACCTGCAGGAGGTAGTACGGGTGTGACTCAATACTTTAGTGGTGTAATAGATGAGGTAATGCTATACAACAGAGCTTTAAGTTTAGGTGAACTGCAACAAAACTATAAAGCTGCAGATGCAATAACTTTTAGAGATGGTTTCCAATCTCACTTTAAACTTGATGAAACTAGTGGTCAGACAATCACAAATGTAATACCATTTGGTCAGACAGGCTTTCTGGGAGTTGATGGAAGTCAAGCGACTGATGACCCAACTCGTTTAACTGGTGCCAGTTGTAAATTCGGAGGTTGTTTAAGCTTTGGAGGAAACGCAACACCTAATTATGTAAATATCCCAAGTAATTTTAACCAAGTAACAACAATCGGGTTTTCATTATGGTTTAAAACCACAGCTACAAGCACGGGAATTTTAGGACAAGCAAGTATCTTGCCTTCACAAGGTGCACCTGCTTCTTCGATACCTGTATTATGGGTTATGCCAGACGGTAAACTAAGGGCTGAATTGTATACTGGAGTTGCAGGAAATATAACTACTGCAGCTGCAGTAAATGATGGCCAATGGCACAATGTTGTAATTACAGGCAATAACACTACACAAAGTTTGTATTTAGATAACACTTTAGTAGGCACAAGAGCAGGTACTATTAATTTGAGTTGGTGGAACTATACATCTTTAGGTACTGCATATTTAAATACAGCAAGAGGAGCAACAATAGATACGTGGGGGTATTTTAATGGAGTAATTGATGACTTAAGAGTATTTTCAAGATTTCTTGAAGCTTCAGATATTAATACAATTTATACCAACACTTACCCTCAAGTAGGAAATTACATTGATGTTTATTTAGGCGATAGAATTGCTAGTAATATTAACTTTGTTGATTCTTCAACTATTACATTAGATGCACCAGCTGGTGATGGTGGATTAGTAGATGTAAATGTTATAAATGGCGACACTCAGGAAGTAACTGCAATAAATGGTTACAGATACATTTATGATAGATTCGCAATTATATCGCCTGCACTTGAGGTAAGGGCTACAGAGCCAGGTATGATGACTGTTCAAGCTCAAGATATTAGCGGTAATCCAATTATATTAGATACAGATGTTACATTAAACCTAACTTCAACAAGTACATCAGGGTTCTTTGCAATTGATTTGAACGAAAACGAATCTACAAGATGGGATTACAGTTCAGTAACAATTACAGCAGGGAATTCAAATGCTACATTCTATTATAAAGATAATTCTAAAGGCACACCGACTATTACTGCAGATTCTGGGGTTCCAGAAAGTCTACCAGCAACTCAACAAGTAAACATTAAAAGTAAATATCAATTTATTATTACTGGAGTAACAACCCCAATTAAAGTTGGTGTGCCAAGTTCAGTTACAATAATAAGTACTGACTACAATGGGTCACCTCAACACGATTACACTGGTACAATTAGTTTTTCATCAACAGATCCTGCAACATTATTACCGGCTAACTTTACATTTGATTCATCAATGTTAGGTGAACATACATTTGTTAACGGCGTAACAATGGTTACACAAGGTGATTATTGTGTAACTGCAACCGATATTGATGATTCCGATATTACTGGTAGTCAGTGTAATATTGTTGTTACACCACCAGATGAAGGTACAATTTCAAAATTAAAAATTCTTAATGGTACACAAACAATACAACTTGATGGTAAAACAACTGAAATTACAGTACAGGCACAAGATATTAATGGTACAGGAATTCCAGTATTATCAATTACACCACTTTATTTTTATACAGATTCCGCAACAGGAGAATTCTCAACAGATGGAGTTAATTGGTCTTCTGCTCCGTTTACAGCAAATATTCCTGCATACGCAACATCCAAGAACTTCTTTTATAGAGATTCTTCGTTAGGTGCACATAATATTGTTGTGCGAGATGACTCAGTTGTAAACACCGATGGTAGTGGTACAAACGTTGGCTGGGAAAATGATTCAGCAACTATTACTACAGCAGTTGGTTCTGCAAGTAAATTAGCACTAACGGGAGTTCCAGCAAATTTATCATCGGACACGGTATCTAATGCAATTAGTATTTCAATGCAAGATATTGCTGGTAACAATCTTACTGCAACACAAGATAAAAACGTTTATCTAACTTCAGAAAATAATTCAATTTTATTCTCTGAAAACGGTGTCAGTGGATTTGCTACAAGTATTTCTACAAAAATATTAACAGGTAATTTAACTGCAGTAGTTTACTTAAAAAGTTCCGTAAGTGGATCAACAAATATTATCCTTTCTGATGCTGCTCCAGCCGATGGCGCAACAGGATTACTAGATGATTCAAAACCAATTAATATAACAGCTGGTGTTCCTGCAAAAATTATAGTAACTAGTTCACCATCCGAAGTGGTTGCTGGAGCAGCATCGGATGTTATTAGTGTTCAGTTACAAGATGTGAATAATAATCCTTCACCTGCAAGTGGCGACTTAACATTATATTTGTCTGCAAGTAATGCAAATGC
>CAYUKX010000001.1:38073-44733 GCA_964445405.1 uncultured Candidatus Saccharibacteria bacterium | reverse complement strand
GGTGTTGCTGCTGGTCCATTAACTGCAGTATTACTAAACAATAACAGTATTGAAATTCCAACACAATCCGATATTCCAGTATATTTTTATACTAATTCAACTGGTACGTTAAAGGAGTTCTCATTGTTAAGTTCTCCATGGAGCGCAATAACAACACATACTTTAACAACTGGACAAAGTAGATTCACATTCTTTTACAAAGATTCGAAATCTGGTACATCTACAATTACAGTATCAGATGATAATAATGTAGCATTTGAATTTGGATTAACAAATGCAAATTTACCTATTACAATAGCGGCAGCAACACCATCAAGTGTTAAATTTAGTTCCACAAGTCAAACAGCAGAAGCAGGTCTTGCAACAGGCGCAATCACAATTACTCTATACGATGAATTTAATAATATTTCTAACGCACCATCTAATAGAGTCGTTAACCTTTCAAGCTCTAGTGGCACTGGTAGATTTGATACTGCAAGTAATGGAGCATTCAATGGCACAATAACTTCGGTTACATTTACAACAGGACAAAATAATAAAACCTTTTACTACAAAGATACTACAGTTGGCAGTCCAATTATTACAATTGCATCCTCAGGAATAACTGGAGACACACAAACTCAAACTATAACTAATGGTAATGTAGTTAGCTATACATTAACGACTACATCAAGTACATTAACAGCCGGAAACGTTTTAGATAAATTAACATTACGAACTTACAATGCAGGAAACGTAAATGTTCCAGTTCCATCTGCATTTACAATCAATTTACAAACGAATAGTACAGGAGGACGATTTGATACCGTAAGTAACGGAAGCTTTGATGGAACCGTAACTTCTGTAGTAGTACCAATGAATGAAAACTATGTTGATTTTTATTACCGAGATACTAAAGCTGGAACTTCAACAATAAGTGCAACTAAAGCAACATTTACTACAAGAACACAGAATATTCAGGTAACTGCAGCAGCTGTTAGTAAACTTGCGTTTAGAGATGTTAGTTTAACAGGTTTAAATATAGGTCAAAAGAGTGCAGCAATCTATATTCAAAGCCAAGATGAATTTGGTAATACTAGTAATGTGACTGGTAATACAACAGTGTATTTGCATTCATCATCATCAAACAATGAATTCTATAATATTGGTAATACTGTAATTACATCAATTAATATACCAGCAGCAAACTTTGAGGTGCCAATTTATTACAAAGACTTTAATTTTGGTACACCAACAATTACATTATCAGATTACGCATACCCAGATTCACCTGACCAAGGCTTAACAAACGCAACCAAAACTATAAATATTACATACGGTAATCCAGCAAAAATAGATTTAGTAGCGCAATCTTTAAGCCTAGAAGTTGGAACACCATCACAAATTACATTAAAATTATTAAATCAATACGACCAAGAAGTTCCAGCAATAACTGATACACTTATTAACCTAAGCTCAACTAATCTTTCTGGGGAATTTGATACATTAATTAATGGTGACTTTAACTTAACTAGTGTTACTGTTCCAAATGGAAGCTCATCAATTACTTTCTATTACAGAGATACAACATCTGGTAGTGCAACTGTTACGGCAAGTAAGGTAGGTTTAACTTCAGATACGGTTACATATAACCTAACACCAACAAATGTGTTTAGCTTGGTATTTAATAATGCAGTACAAACTGTAACTGCAGGAGTTTCTTCGAATGTTTACATTATTAAATTTAGAGACCAATACGGTAACTACACAATTGCAGATACAGACTTTACAATCAATTTAAGTTCAGAAGAATTAAGCTCGGAATTTGCATTATTGAATTCTGGACCTTGGAATATTACAAGTGTAGATGTGTTAACAGGAGCTGAAGATGCACGATTCTACTACAAAGATACAATTGCAGGTACAAAACAATTAACAGTGTCAGGTAATGCATTACAAAGTGGTAGTCAGAATGTAACAGTTACAGCAAACATACCAACAAGTATGGCATTTGTGCCAAATACTCAACAAACTGTTGCAGGTCAGTTAGCATCCGGAGTAATTACAGTTGTTTTATACGATACTTATAGCAATGTAGCTAAACCATCAACTACACTTACTTTGGATTTATCATCAAATAGTAGCCAATATGAATTCTCCAAAACAATCACACCATGGACTCCAGTTAATTCAGTTGACATCTTAACTTCAGAATCTCAGTCAACTTTTTATTACAAGGATTGGATTATTGGAAATTCAACAATTACAGCATCTGATAGTGCAAATATTTTAAGCGATATAACTTTAGACTTTACAATAATTGCAAGTGACGCAGCAAAACTATTCTTTACAACAACAGAGCAGAGCACATTTGTTAATACACCAACAGATGACTTTGAATTCTATGTAGCAGATGAAAATGATTATCAAACTCAATTAAATACTAATTCTGATATTTTAGTAACTTCCAGTAGTGCTACAGGTCAATTCTCAATTGATAATGGTCAAACTTGGACTAGCGACATAACATTTAATGTACTTGCAAGTACAAACACATTAAGAAGTTTTAAATATGTAGATTCCGAACAAGGTAATCTAGTAATTACAGTATCATCAACTGGGTTAACATCTGCAACTCAAAACGTAACAGTTACAACTGGAACAATTTCTAAAATTGGAATTCAAGGAGCAAATACAATTTCTGCAGGTGTGCCAATTGCATTAACAATTCAAACTCTAAATGTAAGTAATATTCCAGTATCAGTTGAAAATTCAACCGTATTAACTTTAGATACAACTAGTGGAACAGGGGAGTTCTCTTTAACAGAAGAACCATGGACACCAATAACGCAATTCACACTATTGCAGTGGCAGAACCAAAAAACAATTTATTACAAAGATACAATCGCTGGTGCGGCAACAATTACAGTTAATGCATTGGTGGATCAGGGCTGGGAAGATGGTGTAAAAACAATTGATACTAATTCAGCTGCTTACAACAAAATTATATTCCTTGCTAAACCAAATAATGTTGTAGCCGAAGCAGTTTCAAGTCAATTTGTAATTCAAACAGTTGATCAATATGGTAATTTTGTAGATACCGATTCAAGAACTGTTTATATTCACTCTCCTGTAAGCGGTCAATTAAGTGAAGATGGTATTGCATTTGCTGCTTCACCATTAACATTAAATATAAGCGATGGTGAATCAACTACAACTTTCTATTACAAGGATTCTCAACCTGGTAGCAAAGTAATTACTGCATCTGATTCAAACCCTCTTGATAATCCTGATCTTAATATTGTAGATGCTGAAGCTACCGTTACAATACTAGGGCAAACACCAGTTGGTGTTAGAGTTACTTCTATAGAATATACTGGGGCTGACAAAGCCACAGCTGGTCAATTTACTGGTGCTATAACAATTGAAGCATACAAAGCAGATAACTCACCTGCAATATTAGGTAGTAATCTACAAGTTGATTTAACAACTACTCCTGTAAGTCTAGGTAACTTTAAACTAACAGCAGATACACAGGCAAGCAGTGTTACATCTGTAAATATTCCTTCTGGACAAACAAGCGTAAATGTTTACTTTACTACAAATACAGCAGGTACATTTGAATTAAACTTTGATTCAACATCATTAACAGGGGCAACACAAAATGTGGAGTTTGAGGCAGCTCAAGCTAGTAAATTTGTATTCTTAACAACTCCACAAACTGTAGGTGCTGGTAATGAATCAGATCAATTTAGAGTATCTTTACAAGATGAATTTAATAATTTAGCAATATTTGAATCAGATTTAACATTAAATTTATCGAGCAATGGCACAGGAGAATTCTCAGTTCAAAATGGTTTAAATTGGTTAAACACAAATCAAATTACGTTAACTGCAGGTAATTCAGATGTTTACTTTTATTATAATGATACGGTTTCGGGTAGTTATACTTTAACTTTGGATGAAAATCCTAGTCAATCAATTACAGCAGCTACACAGAATTACACAGTAACATCTGGTAGCGTAGCAGAAATAAGATTCTTAAGTGCAGCAAATACATTGGCTGTAAATCAGTCATCTAATGCAATAAACGTTGCTCTTTACGATATATTTGGGAATCCGACAATTGCAGAAAGTAATACTAATGTATATTTGTATTCATCATCGGGTCAAGGACAATTTTCTGAAACTAATGAATTTAATTCACTAATTAGTGGTGGTGTAATTAACGCAGGTTCAAGTAACTTTAGCTTTTACTACAAAGATTTAAATAGTAGTAATGCTTTAATTACTGTAAGTGATCAAGCTACATTAGATAATCCAGACATAGGTATTATTAACGCTACTCAAACTCAGACAATTAATTGGGGTAGCGTTGCTAAGTTGTCATTTATTAATTCGAATTCCACAGTTCAGGCCGGCTCACCAAAACTATTACAGTTAAGATTACTAAACAGTTTTGATGGTATTGTTCAAACAACACAAGAAGTGACAATATATTTGTCTAGTACATCTGGAACTGGACAATTTGCGCTAGACAATACATTTAGTTCAACATTAACTGAATATTCAATTTCGGAAAATAATTCAGGAGTAGATTTATATTACAAAGATACTACTGCAGCATCTGTAACAGTAACTGCTGCAGATACTTTACCTGCAACACCAGATTCAAATATTATTAACGCTCAGCAAACATTTACTGTTGCATCTCAGTCACTATCAAATATAGTATTTATTACGACAGCACAAAATCTAACAGTGGGACAGGTTTCTAATAGTATGTCTGTTCAAGCACGAGACATTTACGGTAACATTACAACTGTAGAAAACAACACACCATTGTACTTATATACCACATCCCCAACAGGTAAATTCTCAGCTAGCACTAGCTTTGGAGAATCTGATTGGATATTCCAAAAGATATTAACAGCAGGGACTTCGACAGTATCTTTTTACTACAAAGATTCGACATATGTAGCTCCTGCATCTAATCCTATAATAAAAGTTAGTAATCAATTCCCTAATCCAGGAGTCGATGATTCAATTATTGATGCTACACAAATGCAAACAATTAACGCAGGTAATATCTCCGAAATGGGATTTGAGCCTTCTTCGAATTTAGGAACAATCATAGCGGGCGTTCCATCATCTGCATTAACTGTAGTATTTAAAAATCAGTATGGAATTGAAATACCATTAACAACTAACAAGACATTGTATTTATTTAGTTCATTAGGTGGAGCACAGTTTGCAGAGTGGAATGGTAGCTCATGTTCAACATTTGGAATTACATCATTAGCTGTAAATAATCCAAACTCAAGATTTAGTTATTGTTATAAATCATCACAAAGTGGTAGTTCAACATTAACTGTTTCTGATACAGCAGTATCTAGTCCAGACACAGCATGGACAAACGCAGTTGGCACTATAACAATTGATGCAGGAACAATTTCTCAAATTGTATTTAATAATGATTCTCCACAAACAATTGTTGCCCGACACCCATCAGCAGAATTAAAAGTAGAAACCAGAAATCAATACGGTAACCCAACTGCAGTAGGTAGCAATAAAACTATTTTCTTAAGATCTTCATCATCAACAGGAGAATTTGCATTATCGGCTACTGGTCCATGGGGTGTTAACTTTGCCACAATCCCTTCGGGACAAAGTACAGTATCTGTTTACTATAGAGATTCAACTGCTACAACGCTTACACCAGTAACTATAACTGCTGCTGATTCATTACCATTAGTTCCAGATACTGCATGGACAAATGGTACATTAGCAGTAAATATAACTTTGCAAACAGTTCAAAACTTTTTAGTAACAAATATTTCTGATCCTCAATATCAAGGTAATGCCAGCTCAGTTGTAGTAATTGCAAGAGATTCTGAAAATTATGTTGTAGATTGGTACACTGGTACAATCTCGTTTACATCTTCAGATGCTGGTGCTTTATTGCCACAACCATATACATTTACAACAGCAGATAAAGGTTTAAAAACATTTATCAATGGTATTGCATTTGTGCAGACAGGCGAACAATACGTAAGAGTAACTGATACTAATAACGTAACAGGTGAACAAAACAACATAACAGTTGTATCAAATATTGCTGGACCTGCAACACAAGTTAGATTTAAAGATGTCGCCAATCCATTGAACGTGCAAAAGGACAATTCATCTGCACCAATTACAATTCAAATTAGAGACTCCAATGGTCAACCTTCACTTGCAGGAGTAGGTGGATTTACCGTTAAATTAAGTTCAAGTTCTGGTACAGGCCAATATTCATTATCACCAAATGGTCCATGGAGTAGTGATGGAGTATTTACAATCCCACAAAACTTTAATGTAGTTAATGCATATTATAAAGATTCAACTGCAGGTAACTTCACACTTACTGCATCGGACTGGTTAGGTAATGCTGACGATACAGGGATTTCTAATGACACAATTAATACTGTGGTGAACACATTGTTAATAGATGTTTCTACTGACCTTGAGGTAAATAATAATATTCATACATATATTGATTCACCTATTATATATGCAAAAAATGACACTGGAGCATACTTAGCAAAAGCTGACTTCCAAATTTCTACATTAGATGCAATTACAGGTACGCCAAAACTTTCTAATATTACAATTAATTGGAAATCAACAACAGGAACAGTT
>CAYUKX010000001.1:0-37973 GCA_964445405.1 uncultured Candidatus Saccharibacteria bacterium | reverse complement strand
TTATTAGCAAAGAATTAACATCAAGTGCACCTGCAACGGAGAATTACAACTTAAACTTTAACTGGGATAGTTCACAATTTGCACTAAATTATAATTTGTACCGAAGTACAAACAGATTTACCCAATTATTCCAGGACAATTGTAGTGTTCAAGAAATTGAAAGTGGACATAGATTTGGAGATTTAGGATCAACTGAACCATTCTGTGATGCTGTAATATCGCAAATTATAAATGTGGATGACACTACATCTTGGGTAAAAATGGCAACAATTGAAAGTCCAGCAACAACTTATGCAATTCCTTGGTCACAAGTTCAAAGTGAATTAACAAGTGGTACTTACTACTTTATCTTAAGAGCAGAAAATGAATCTGGCGAAAGTGCATATTCAACAATGGTTTATTCCTCAAGAAGAAGTTATGCATTTAATGCAAGTTTGGCAAATACAAACTGGATTTCTATTCCTTATGAATCAAATTATGCAAAAGCATCTGATATTGTAACTGAAATAGAAGGTGGAACTGGTTCAAACACAAATCAAAAAATAAATACTGTTACTTTATGGAGAGCTAATTCGCAAGATGTTGAATCTTATAAATATAATCCTTTACTAAATAAATGGGTTGGTACAGACTTTAACATTGCAGCAGGAGATGGAATATCATTAATACTTTCGGGTAATACAAATAACTTTGATTGGACTGTTGCAGGTAACGATATTGTTGCTCAAAAAGCATTTGCACTAAACCTTGATAAACCAAATAATAATTGGTTATCCGTGCCATATTCTACAATATTTGGTAGTGCATCTGATGTTGTTAACAACATAGAAGGTGGGTTAAGTACAAATCAAAGAATAAATGGAATATATGTTTGGAATGCATTAAATCAAACTGCTGAATCATTTGTTTATAATAGTGACTTAGGAATTTGGGAAGGAAATGACTTTGCAATTAATCCAGGAGATGGAATATCTATAAATTTATCTGGAGGTTCATCGAATGTTACTTGGACTCCATACTTAATTATTAATCCAAATAAATAAGTATGAAAAGCTTTAAAGGCAATACAGCTCAAGTAAATTGTTATCGTAGGTTAATTCTGATATATTATCTTGATAAGGCTAAATAGAACAATGAACAGAAAACATTTTCTAAAAACATTTTTAATAGCCACTTTTGCCCTGTCTACTTTTTATTGTGTAAAAATAACGGCAGCTAATACAGTGTCTTATCCTGCTACGCCTTTGACAATTTCAATTACAAAGCCGTCACAATCTCAAGTTATAGTAACCGAAGGATTTACAGTTTCTGGTAAAGCTCCAGCAGGAGTTTTAATAACTGTAACTCTTCAAGACGAAGATTATCAAAAAGTATTTCAAGTGCATGAACAAAATCTAATCACTAATGCGACAACAACAAGTGATAGAAATGGTGATTGGGTATATATTCCTTCTAAAAATTTAGTTCCGGGAAAATATTCTGTGGTTGCAGCATTTCAAAATGAAACTACAGGAAGCATAGGGACAGAAAAAATATTTTTCACAGTTGCAGATGATGCGGGTGCAACCTCTTGGTTTGCTATTCCAGGCTCTACATTAATTATCATTTTCTCTGTATTAATAATTGCAGTAATTGTTATTGTATTTAGAATAACAGGCAATAAAAAAAGAAGAATATACTTACACACGACTGCAGGAGATATTCCAGTCCGAGAAATCGTTGAAGATAATATTGTTGAAATTGTTCCATTAAATGAACCTATGATTAATATTGGTACTCAACAAGCATTCCAAGTTGCACAGCCAACTATTGTTATGCCACAGCCTGCATATAATAATGTACAATATCAGCAACCAAATGTTCAACAAACAATGCCAGTAAATAATGTAATACCTCAACAACAAAACCAGTTGCCACAGCAAGTTTTTGCTCCACAACAAATACCAATTCAAACAGTTCCAACAAGACCAGTTAATATTGTACCTGTTACGCAGCCGCAAGCTGTGCAGCAAACTCAACCACAACCAGATGTTCAACAAACACAACAACGGGTTGTTCCTAATATTATTCAACATCCACTTGTTCAAACGCCAAATACTAATCCTCCATTTATTGGTGGAGTAGCTAATACACAACTAACTTAATGAGACTTAATAGTGCAAAAAACAAAAAAATATTAATAAGACTAAAGCAAACACTAGTTCTGTTTTTTGCACTTGTTTCTATAACTAACGCAGGTATTCTGCATGTTTCAGCTGAATCAATATTTAATCTGATGGGAGTTGTTAAATATACAGACGGAAGTTCAACAATTAATGGAGATAATCTATCGCCGAATAGCTTTGCAAGAGCAACAGCGTACAGGTCCAATTTAAATATCAATGGAGTGGTATCCAATAAGCCTAGCAATAATCAAATTTACCCAGCTGGTTATGCAAGTGCAGGTGATCCAGCATACTTTCTTTTTGATGTGGGCAGTTCATCATGGACACCAAAACCTACAGTTGGTGATAACTCTATTGTAATTCTTGAAACATACCCTGGATTAAATGGTTGGAGTGGAGACGCATATGTTGCCGGAGTAAAAAAAACAATTACACAAAATGATTTAAATACTAATGGAATTGATTATGCCGCTGCAAGTGCAGTCATGGAAAAAATACCAACACCTGAATTTGAATCAGCTACATTTACATCTATAGATATAGCGTGGAATGCTTTATGGGATAATAACTCCGGATTAAGTGGTGGAACTTTAAATGGTGCCATAACTGGATATTCAATTTATAGAAACGATAATGGTGCTGGTTATGAACTTGTAGGCACGGTCAATCAGAATGCGGGGCAACGGTTAACTTTTACCGATTCTTCAGTTATTTTAGGCCATTCATATAAATATAAATTAAAAGTTAGATTTGAGTGGAGTGCACATTCACCAAGTTATCTTGAAAGTTCTGGCGAAAGTGCAGAGTCAATTGATATGTCACCAGCTATTCCAAACCCTGATAGAATTGCGTTTACAACTGAAGAACAAACAATTAACGCAGGGACAGTATCAAATTTAATGACAATTCAAACTCGTGATGATGGTGGTAACGATACCCCAGTTCAGGTTAATACCACAATTGAACTAAGCTCAAATTCAACCAGTCCTAACAAAACCTTTTTTCAAGTTCAAAATGGTTCTTGCACATCTAACATAATTACAAATGTAATAATCACCTCAGGTAATTCGACAGCACAATTTTGTTACTACGATGAGGTAGCAAATTTAACAGGTTGGACATTAACCGCACATAAAACAAATCCACCAGAAGGCGATTGGATTGATGGGACTCAAAATATTATTGTACGGAGTGGAGTATTTACTAGTTTAGAATTTAATCTAGAAACAACCCAGAATAACAAAGTTGCATTTAGCGGAATTAATAACATTGTTGCATACGATAGCTTTCTAAATATAAAAGAAAATTTTAATGCAGCTACAGAAAATATTTCAATTACTGTTAGTCCAAATGATGGCTCTATTACTGGATTAAGTGGTACTGGAACTCAGTTAGTTAGTGCAGATGATTTTGTAAATGGAGTAGCTGATCTGACTGGTAAACTAACTTTCTCTGGAACATCGGGATATCATAGTTTTACGGCCACTTCCTCTTCTGGAAAGGTTGCTATAAGCCCATCAGTGCTAATTAACCCAGCGCAAGCTACACATTTAAGTATTAATGTACCTACAAATGTAACTGCTGGTACACAATTTGATATTACTTCCATTACTGCATTGGACGAGTTTAACAATGTGGATACAAGTTTTAATGGAAACAAGTTAGTAACATACTCTGGTGCCGCAAACGGTCCTACAGGTACAACACCTGTATTTACGACTGGTGTAAATTTTACTAATGGTGTTTCGACTACAGCATTAAATACTATTTTGGTTAAAGCAGAAACTACAAGTTTAAACATTGAAGTAGAGAATTTAACTGGAATATCAAATGAATTTACAGTAAACCCAGCTACAGCAGAATACTTTTTGATTGATTCACCTACAAGTGCAACAGCTGGAGTAGAGTTTAATTTAAATTCCATTACTGCTTATGATCACTATGGCAACATAGATACTAATTATACTGGTGTCAAAACTTTAAGCTATAGTGGTGCAGCAAATGGTCCATCTTCAGGAAGTCCAACGTACACAACAGAAGTTGAATTTGATAATGGGTCTTCAGTTACAACATTAACAACTCAATTAGTAAAAAAAGAATCAATACAAATAACTATTACTGATGGTCTGATTACCGGCCTATCTGAATATATTAATGTAGCTGCTGGACAAGTGGGAAGCATTGAATATGTTTCAGGTAATAATCAAACTGCACAAATAAATAGTTTTGTAGCAGAGCCGCTTGTTGTTGCAGTAAAAGATTTATTTGGAAATCCAAAAAATAATTATCCAGTTTTATTTGTTGTAACTAAAAGTGACGGGTACTTATCTATAGCAGACCCTGTTACAAACAACGAGGGAGTAGCTAGTCAAACATTCAGATTAGGTTCCACAGCAGGAACAGATTCGGATGAAGTTCAAGCTCAGATTAATGGTGCTGCTGGTTCGCCAATTGTATTTACGGCAACTGCAACTCCTAATAATCCAACAAATCTAGTTATAGATTCTCCATTGAGTGCAGTTGCCGGTCAAGAATTTAATTTAACACTTTCGGTGCTAGATGAAGAAGGTAATTTAATTACAGATTACAGTGGTGTTAAGATAATTGAATATTCCGGAGCAAACGCAAGTGCTAATAATACAAATCCAACATTAAATACATCTGTAGAATTTATTAATGGTTCTGCAACTATCCCAATTACGTTGGTAAAAGCAGAAAGTGCATTATTAAGTTTAACAATTGCAGAAGATAATTTATCTG
Source organism: uncultured Candidatus Saccharibacteria bacterium (assembly GCA_964445405.1). GTDB lineage: Bacteria > Patescibacteriota > Dojkabacteria > J137 > J137 > Brojett037. The sequence goes on along the minus strand of CAYUKX010000001.1, from coordinate 33,048 downwards.
GAACTGCAGATCCTATAAATGTTTCAGCCGCTACAACACACAGCTTTCAAGTTGTGGCACCATCAACAGTTCAATCTGGAGTAAGCTTTAATCTTGTTTCTGTAACAACAATAGATCAGTTCGCAAATATTAGTAATGATTATACAGGTTCTAAAACGTTAACTTATTCAGGACCAACAGCAGATCCCGTTACAGGTAGCACGCCAATTTACACAACAACGGTTAGTTTTAGTAGTAGTGCATCAACCACAACGCTATCAACAACATTATTTAAAGCCGAAACAGTCGCAATTACGGTAAAAGATGGATCAATCGAAGGAACTTCAAATGCAATAACAGTTACATATGCTGATTACGTTATTTACTATGTTTCAGGTAATAATCAAGTAGGAGTTGCGGGTCAAACACTTGAAGAACCAATAAAAGTAATTGTTTTAGATAACCAAGGCCAACCAGCAATAGACAAAACGGTTTTGTTTACAGTAACAACAGGTAATGGAAGTGTAGGCGTACCGAATACGCTTAATCCAGAAACTGGAGAAACAAGTACAACATGGACTTTAGGCACAGCTGTAGGTAACCAAAGCGTTGTCGCATCAGTAGATGGTATTCAGACCACAATTACATTTAATGCTACAGCAGTAGCCGATAGTGCATCTTTAATTACAATCGCACCACTTTCAATTGCAACTTACGTAGGTTATTCAACTGAAGCAATTAATGTATGTTTACATGATCAATTTGGTAATCAGGTTGTTACTAATTTACCAAGAAGTATAAATCTTAATTCAACATCAAATACTGGTGAGTTTGCAACAGAAGTTGCAGGACAATGGGGGATTGGTTCAGCTGATATTCAAACAGGTCAATCTTGCGTAAATATTTACTATAAAGATACTCGATCAGGCAACTTTACATTTAGTGCTTCTGGTAACGGATTAACAACTGCTACAAGTTCAGTTGTAGTGGCCGCACTTACTCCAACAACAATTGTAGTTAACCCATCGAGCTTTACCATAAACGAAAACAATAGTCAGCAACTAAGTGCAATAGTTTATGATCAATTTAGTAAATCTATGACAAATGTAACTGTTGTCTGGGAAATGGAAAATACGAATGCAGGAACAATTACTCAAAATGGATTGTATACACCTGTTAAGGTTGCTGGAACTTACGAGAATGCAATTAAAGTAAGCTTTGGTGGTATTATTGCTCACTCAACACCTACAGTTACAGTTACTCCAGCACCTGTGATTCCAACACCACCTCAACAGCCTGTTGTAACACCACAGCAACCGCAAATTACACCATCTGTGCCAGTAGTAGTGCCTAATATTCCAACAACACCAGTTGTTATTAATGTAGATGAAGACTACTTTAGTGACGATGAAGGTACAGTAGAGGTTACTATTGAAGTTCCAGTAGTTTCAATTCTATCTCCTAGACAAGGTTCTTTAATACTAAGTAACGGACACGTAAATATATCTGGTACCTCAATTCCAAATCAGATAGTGGTTGTAAAGGATGAACAAAATAATATTTTAGGTTCAGTTACTTCGGATAATAATGGATACTGGAAGTTATTCGTAAGTAGAAATAAATTTTTTACTGATCAGGGTACAATTACCGCAACAGTCTATAATACAAATGTTTCAACAGCTCCATTAACATTTGACTTTAAACCTAGATCGTTTGGGGAATATTTATATGATTTGATTTTCAATAATTAAGCTGTACAATATTTACATATGACAACAAAAACAAAACAAATATTAATTGCGATAGGTTTGGTAACACTAGTAGTTATAAGTGTAATAATATATATTTCATCGAATAATAAAGTTGCTGCACCTGCGCTTAATACAACAAATACTAATCCAATTATAGAATCATATAAAAATGATTTACCAGCGCTTGAACAAAAAGCTCAAACTAGTGATTCAAAATCAATAAGAAATTACGCTGTAGCTTTATATGCAACCGGAGACTTAGAAGGTGCCAAAGAGCAATACTTACGCGAGCTTGAAGTAAACCCCAGCGATGCTGTCCTATATAATAATTTAGGTAATATTTATAGAGATAATGGCGAGTATCAAAAAGCGGTAGATTCTTATCAAAAATCTATTGATTTAGATAAATCTCAGTTAAATGTTTATGTAAATCTTGCTAACCTTTACATATATGTTTTACAACAACCTGAGATGGGTTATGGAGTTTATCTAAAAGGAATTGAGAATAGTCCAAATAACAAGGAGTCACTTTTATTAACATTGGCTAATGCATATCGTGATGCGGGACTTAAAGAAAAGGCTAAAGACACCTACAACGAGATTCTTAAAATTAATCCAGATAACGATACAGTAAAAAATCTTCTCGCAAGTTTATAGAATTACTTAATTGGCGATGCGTTTTAAAGCCTCTAAGTTCAATATTTGCATATTGTTATAGCCAGTTGTGATAATCTTTTTAGTATTAAGTTCTTCAATTTTACGTGAGGCTGTTTCTCTTGTAGTAAAAGCTAATCCTGAAATTAATTCGTGAGAAAATTTAACTGGGAAACTAATGCGTCCATCTACTTCTTGCCCAAATAATGAATTAAGATAAACAATAGCTGTAGCAACTCTAGTAAGCGCATCACAAGTATTTAGCATTTCAAGTCTTTCAACCAAATTCCCGTACCCTTTGATCATTTTCTCTTTTAGAAAGTCATGCATCTGTCTATTTGCTCTAACCATTTTGTTGAATTGTTCAAATTCTACTACCCTTACTCGACAATCCGTCAGAGCCTCAAAATAGAAATCATTTTTTGTATCCCCTAATGCTACCAATAAAGGAATAAATGCTTCAGATTTTAGTATAGTAAATACAATCTCCAATCCTGTTCCTGTAATTCTATATACTTTTACAAAACCACTCTCGAGTATATACAAATTGCCTGAACCTTCGCCAGGAGAGAGTATCAATTGCTTTGCCCTAAAGTACTTTATGGGATATGTATTAAAGCTTATGTCTTTAATAGTTGTAATGTAACCTGTAAAAAGTAACAATACCGAATATTTATTCTGCAGTTACAGCTAATAATAACCTTACAGGCCTAAATTTCAAACTTTGATTGTGACTCGGGTCACCTAAAAATACTAAATTTTATTTGTTTGTTACGTTAATCCCATTTAGACATCAGTTGAAAGTAATTGCCATCTGGATCAGCAAAGGTTGCAATATAGTAGCCTTCGTAACCTTCCATGTCATATGGTTCTTTAATTACTGTAGCTCCATACTTCTTTATCCTTTCAAATTCTTCTTTCACATTATCGGTTTCTAAACAAAACATTACTCTTTGCGGTTCTTTTGAAGAATCATGAACTTCTGAGTGCTCACCTATGGATAAATAACAACTACCAACTTGCCAACCATACCATCCACCTTCTTCTGAATCTGGTTTCTTATCAAAAATCTTGGTATATAATTCCGCCAATACTTTTGGCTGAGATGAGCCTATCATTATTGAGTTTAAATTAAGCATGCATCTTTTATAAAAAATAAAATATATTAATTTTCGATATTAGTATTTATTTGTAAATACCTTTTGGATAATTGTTTATAAAATTTTGACCTATAAGCTATAAGTGTTATTACTAGTCCAATAATCCCAGTTAATGTAAATACAAGTGCAATTCCTCTTGCAGATCCAGTTCCATACCAACTTCCAATTAACCTAACACCTTCTCCTGTAGTCATGAATGGTATAAATATTAATTGAGTTATCGGGCCAACAGCAAACGATGTTATTGGAGATGCAGCTTGCTCCACACTTTGTGCAAAACCAAATACTCTTCCTAATTTATCTTGAGGAACAACTTTTTGAATAACCGTGTGTTCTGCAGCTTCAATAAATGGTCCAAACATTAAATATATGAACATTCCAACCATTAATAACAGTATTGAATGCTGAATAGTAAATAAACTGGAAATAATCCAAATAAGAATATTAACCATAAATATTACCTTCAATGGATTTCTTCCTAAACCTTTTTTAGCAATCATTAATCCACCAATAATAAATGCGCAACTTAGTACACCCCATATTATTCCCCATACCTCAACCGAGACCAACGACAACCCATAAGCATCCATTAGTGACATAAATACGCCTCCCAAGAAATTGTTTATAGTTGTAAAGAATATCAGTGACATTAAACCGGGAACTCCTAAAATAATTTTTAATGTTGCCCTAATATTTATTTTTCTTGGTTCTTCCTGAGTATGAATAATTTCTTTTTCAGGAATTTTTATAAAATGTAAATGAAGAGTAGAGGCTAAAATTAGCATTATAGCTAGAATTAATACCCAATACATTCCTCCAAATCCTACTAATAACCCACTAATTACCGATACTATTAAAAAAGATACCCCAGATGCAGTTCCTGCCAAGCCATTGGCCTTATCTATATTATCTTTGTCTACCAATACAGGAATAAGTACAGGTAATATAATTCCTCTTATGTTACCCGCAATAACTCCAAGTAATATAAATATTATAAATACCCACAATATTGGATTTGATACATCTTTAAATGCATCGGCACCTACTGTTATATAAATAATAAAACATATTAAGTACATTATTAATGAGAATATTCCCGAAACAACCAACAGCTTTTTCTTTTTATTATTGTCTACCAATTCCCCAAACCAGAACCCTGTTGCAGCTGTTGCAACTAAATATATACCTGACATAACCGAAGTTACAATCACTGATTGAGTTTGTATATATCCAAAAAAGATTATTGCGAACCAAACTGTAAAGTTTGTGACTGAAGAAATTACTGTGTTTACTAATAGATTGTAGAAGACTTTCATATTTTTAATTTAATAGTTCTTAGTTTGGTCGTCTTCATAACAATAAAGCCAATTTTCACCTAGTTCAGCTGAACTAATTATCTTATGATCTTCTTTATTGTAGTGTTTACGAGCATGCTGATTAGGCGAAGAATCGCAGCAGAGCATCTTGCCACATTCCTGACAGATTCTTAAATGTACCCACCAACTATTTATCTTTCTACATTCTTCACATTCAAATTTAATAAAATTTGATTTAGGAATAATATTGGTAATATTTTTTACTTTTAAATGTTCGCATTCCATTTTTATAGAATAACAAGATTTGTATTCCCAAATCGTTTTGCATTTCTGGCCTTTGCTTTTAATGCTTCTATTTGTCTATCTTTGGGATTCGAATCTGTAACAAGATTATTTACTAATCCGCTTGCTGCAACAGCTACTTGATCAACCGCTGCATAAAATACGTCAGAGTTTTTTTCAGAAGGTGTATGAAAGCCTGACAATTTTCTTACAAATTGAAGTGCAGCATCTCGCAACTCCTGTTCGGTAGCTGGGGGGTCAAAGTTAAATAAATTCTTTATGTTTCTACACATAATTAAGTGTGAGCTAAACTAAACTCTAAATATTACACTTTATGTTAAAAACAATAAAGAGCTAAGTGCTAGCTCTTTAAATTTTTTTATACTCTGTGGATACCTGTTCTAGTTGGTGAAGTTTATTTGTCCAATGTTCAAGCTCTTTAATTGCCAGTGGGTTTAATTTGTAAATTCTGTGTTGTGCCTGCTTTTCAACAATCACAAGATTTGCTTCTTTTAATACTTTCAAATGTTGGGAAATTGCTGACTCTGTTACATTAAATGATTTATAAATCTCAGATGCAAATAAATGATTACGTTTTGCAAGGATTTCAATAATACTGCGGCGTGTAGGTTCGGCTAGAGCAAGAAATATGTCCATATATTTTAATTAGTTAAGTATTGTTTAATTCTCGTGGTGTTCCAGTAGCTTTTCCACTAATCTATGTCGTACAAGATCCACCAACATTGAATGAACTTCTAGATCTTGATGTACAGGTATGGATCCAAAGTGAATAGCTCTTTGATTAGGAGTTAAAGCTAATACAAAACAGATTCTATAAATTCTTGAATATGGCAATCCTAGTTCTGATTTTAGCGCTAATGCAACTTCTTTTAGGATATCGGTAAGTAAACTGTTTCTAATAACTGCCTGACCGTCTAATAAGTTTGTAAATGTGGAGTTTAATTCACCCTGCTGTTTAGCACTTTGAGTATGCTGTAGTATTTTTGCTCGGTCTAGCCTAACTAAATTCCTTAGTATATTTGGTAGATTTTGATTACAAAACCACTCAGAAAAAAATGTTCTTGCATGTTCTTGTTCAATAATAGAAACTAGATCTCCACCATTAACTATTACAGGATATCGGTTATTAAAAAGATCATTAAGTTGGGAGCTTCTAATAGCTAAGTCTACTCTTCTTGCTACGCTTATGTTGGGTGCTTGGCTTTGCTGATAGATAAATTTTACATCCACGGGTACGTCTAAATTTTCTTGTGAACCATCTAGCTGTGAAGTAATACTCATTAGAATATTTGTAAAAAATATGGATTTGGGGAGTACAATTCGCAGAGAACCCTTTTAAGTTTACAAAATTATTACGAAATATTCAATAAAGTAAGAATTGACAGTTTGGTAAGTGTGATTTAAGTTCTTTTATAAAATATTTATATGTTTTATACTTACTTAATTTATTAATCAAATTCATATGAAAAACCTGAGTAAAAATACTAAAATAATTCTTTTAGTGGCAATAACAATTGTAATTTGTTTTGCGTGCTTAATTATATTAGTTGTGCTTAGTCTGTTAGGTGTATTCACTTACAGGGGTAACAATGTAACAACAAATAATTCACAAAATACCAATGAAACTTCAATTAATAGTACTGACTCAGAATCAACAAGTAACACTTCTAATCAAACACAAGAAGAAGTTATTGAGGAACCAACAACTGAAACATTTGTAGGAAAATATGTAACAGCAACTATTCCATTGAATTGGTCAATTGTAGAGTATTCTAATAAAGATGGAATGGCAGGATTTGCTGATACAGGAGCAGTTACTTTTAGCGGATTAACAGGGCTAGAAGTTTTAAATGAAAATAGCAAAGTTGTATTTAGCTTTAAAGGTATTGATGGTATAGGTGGTGCAGGCGGTTGTTCTTCAGTTGCTAGATTCAGTGATACACAGGCAAGTTATATACAATCAGTAAAAGATGAAACAGATGCTCTAGGATTTACTGCAACAACAGTATTAGACTTTACAAATACCGATTACACAGAAATTGAAACACTTAACCATGTTTTTAGAAGAGTAAACAATGTATTGTATTATGCTGGTGATTATTCATTGTTCTTTAATACTGCATGTGGAATTAATGCACAGTTTATAAAACTTGATGAGTTAAGCTTTACTATTAAAGATGGTAGTAATCCAGTATACACTGCAAATGCTTACAAGTTTGGTATATCAACAACTGTAACAGATTCAGAAACACTAGAAAAACTTGATGAAGTTCTAAAAACATTAAAGGCTAAATCAGCATCTTGATTTACTAAAACTTTACAAAGTCTTGCATTCTGATATAGTAATGGTATTTATCCATTACTATATCCTTTTATGTTGCAAGCAAAACTAAAAGGTCTAAACAGATTCAATCTGTTCATGGCCATGCTGCATTTTTTGCAAGGTGTTCTAGTTTTAGCTATCAGTGATCCTTCAAAAGGTGTTGTTCCTATTACAATTAGTTATTTAAAGTTTGAAGTTTCTACACAAAAACTTTTACCAACTGTAACTACATTAGGTGAAGTTAATCTTGCTTGGTTTGTAGTGTTATTCTTTTTCTTAAGTTCTTTAGCACACCTATTTATAGGTACAGTCTATAAAAAGAACTACGAAAAGAATGTTGAAAAAGGAATTAATAAAGTTAGATGGTTTGAATATGCATTAAGCGCCAGTGTAATGATGGTTGCAATCAGCTTGCTTTCAGGAATTTATGATATTTCTAGTTTGTTAATGATATTCACACTAGATGCTTTAATGAATCTTCTAGGATTAGCTATGGAAGTTCATAATCAGGATCATAAAAATGTAAACTGGCTTACATATATTTTAGGCTGCGTAGCTGGTATTGTTCCTTGGATTGTTTTTGGAATTTATGTATACGGGGCAAGAACTTATGGAGGTGGTAATATTCCTGATTTTGTATATTGGATTTATGTAAGTATTTTTGTATTCTTTAATTCATTTGCAATAAACATGATATTACAATACAAAAAGATTGGACCTTGGAAAGATTATTTATATGGTGAAAGAGTTTATATAATATTAAGTTTGGTTGCTAAATCTTTGTTAGCTTGGCAGGTATTCGCTGGTACACTTCGACCTTAAACTTTATTGGCGCGGCCTTAAGGCCGCGCCACAGTAGCTCACATTCAATTCCCCTTGCGTTCACTATTACTTCACCTATCAATTGATATCCTACAAATAAGCAATTGTTACAGGCGCTAAAAATTTGTAATCTTGCTGTTAATATTTTTTAATAAACTAATATGAATAAAAGATTAGTTGCGTTAGGTTTAGTAGGAACATTGGGTCTTGCAGGTGCAATTTCGGTTCCAATTATTATTTCTGCTGATGATACAACAGAAACCGATGTCTCAGGTTTTGTACAAAAACTTGCAGGTAATTTAGGATTAGATCAAAGTGTAGTTCAATCAGCATTTGATTCAACTCACACACAAATTAGATCAGAAGTAAAAGCAGAAGTAACTACAGAAATTGTGAATGCAGTTACTGCAGGAACATTAACCCAAAGACAAGCTGATATTCTAACTGCCGTTCAAAATCTAGAGATGAATCCACCAGCTGAAGCAGGTAGACCAGAAAATGCAGGTCAGGGAAACTCTACACATGAAGAAAGACAGTCTCAAATGGAGCAAATGAGAGCAGAAAGACATCAATCAATTGTTGATCAATTGAATGAATCAGGCTTAAATACTACAGTTGATGAACTGGAAGCTGCACAAGAAGCTGCTAAATCCGCTGAAGTAAGATTAATGGGCGGTTTTGGTGAAAGAGGAATGGGTGGATCTGGAAAAGGACATGGTCCAATGAATTTTTAATAATTTAATATACCAAAAAGTAAAGGGCTCAGTTGAGCCCTTTTTATTTACAGAATATTTACATCTCCTTTACTTACAATTTAATAAAAAAGTAGATACTAAATTTAAGTTGATCAAGGGAATATTTACAATATAATCTTCGAGAAATTCTTCGTAAATAAAAATAAACTTAAACTTCTTGCCGCTTCATATTGTAATATTCCTTTGCTATTTAACTTGTTCAAGACCAATCATTGCAATCTTTATTTCCTTACCCCATCTATAGTTCCCAAATTCACCGGTAGATTTTATAACTCTGTGACATGGAATTATGTATGCGATAGGATTATTGGCTATAGCTGTTCCAACTGCCCTATATGCGTTTGACTCAATACTGTTTGCAACTTGCGAATAGCTGCATAATTGTTGTTCAGGTATTTTTAGGAGTCCCTCCCAAACTTTTATTTGAAAATTAGTACCCTTTAAATGTAATTTAATTTTTTCACCTTTGTGTAATTGGTTATTAATAAAATCAGCTACTAATTTATGCTGTTCATTTGTTTTTTCAACTATATTTGCATTCGTCCATTTATGATTAAGTTCCCAAAGAGTTAATTTATTTTCTCCAAAAAGTAATTCACAAATTCCTTTTTTAGTTGAAGCCACCAAGTAGCTTCCGAATTTACTATTATTAAAACTGTATTCTATCTTTAGATTTTTACCTTTATTTTTATATTCCGCGGGTGTCATCGCAGTTAAATTTACAAAAAGATCATGCAACCTACTGGTTCCCGAAAGCCCTATATTGTATGTAGCATCTGTAATACTACCATTACTTAATAAGATCTCTTTTGCGTAATTAATATTTATGTATTGTAAGAATTGTTTAGGACTTATACCTGCCCAAAGTGTAAATAATTTTTGAAATTGATATGGATTCAGATTCACTGCATTGGCTAATTCTTGTAAAGAAGGTTGAGATTTATAGTTTTCAGCAATATAAACTAATGCTTTTTTTATCTGTTCGTATTCGTTCATAATCAGATGATAGTATTAAAGTTTATTTTGGTAAATCTGAATCTTGAATAATCTGAAGTAACTCAAAAGGTGAGTGGGCATTGCGCCCCCTCACCCCTGGTTAGGTGGATTAGGCCTAACAGCGTCTGACTTTCATCAGGCGACTCGAATTGGATCACCCCCTCCCTGCTGGGAAGCAAGGAAGTTGAAATTTTGATTTTTCATATTGGGCGTCCTTTCTTTTATCCGTTGAAGACAGACTTTGTGTCTATCAACACGATTATAAATCACCAACTTAAATTTTCAAGAGCAATCTTTACGAATAATTTACTACCATTTTACGATTAACGTATTATTGTTTAATATAGTATGAATATCTTTTATTACGTATTATGAGAGCAATGTGGACTGGTGGGATTAGCTTTGGATTAATTTACATTCCAGTAAATCTATATACAGCAACACAAAGCGTACAACTTGATTTGGATATGCTTAGCAAAAAAGATAAAGCTCCAATTAGATACGCGCGAATTGACACAGAAACTGAAAAGGAAGTTCCATGGAAGGACATTGTGAAAGGTTATGAGTATCAAAAGGGCGATTATGTTGTATTAACCGATGAAGACTTTGAAAAAGTAGATATTCATAGAAGTAACAGCATAGAGATTTCTTGTTTTGTTGATAAAGAAGATATTGATCCAATTTATTTTGATAAACCTTATTACTTAGAGCCTGCAAAAGGTGCAGAAAAAACCTACATGTTATTAATTAAAGCTTTAAAAAAATCTAATAAAGTTGGTGTTGCTGAGTTTGTACTAAAAAATAGAGAGCATTTATGTATTGTAAAGCCAGAAGGTAATATGCTTATACTTAATCAATTAAGGTATGAATCAGAAATTAAACCTGCAACAAAATTGAATTTGCCTAAGAATATAAAACTATCAGATAAAGAAGTGCAAATGGCAGAACAATTAATAGAAGGAATGTCGGAGCAATTCGATCCATCAGATTTTCAAGATGACTATTTAAAGGGTTTAAAAAGGATTATTGATGCAAAAATTAATAAAAAACCAATTAAAGAGCCGAAGACTGCACCTAAACAAACTGATGTAACAGAAATTATGGAGCAGTTGCAAAAAAGTCTTGCAGAAATTGAAGAATCAAGAAAATCTTAATGAAACTAGAACAATATAATAAAAAAAGGGATTTTAGTAATACCAAAGAACCTGAAGGTAAAATCGAAACTTCCAAAAGTGAATTCCCTATTTTTGTAATTCAAAAACACAATGCCACCCGATTGCACTATGATTTTAGAATTGAGGTTGAAGGAGTTCTAAAATCTTGGGCGGTGCCAAAAGGGTTATCAACAGATACTAAAGAACGACACTTAGCCATGATGGTAGAAGATCACCCTTACAGTTATAAAGATTTTGAGGGAGTTATTCCCGAGGGCAATTATGGTGCAGGAGAAGTTATAGTATGGGATACAGGAACTTATACAGTGGAAGGTGCCACTACAAAAAAAGAGGTTGATCAAAAAGTATTAGAAGGTATTAAAAGTGGTGATATAAAACTAATATTGAATGGCCAAAAGGCAAAAGGAAGATACGCATTTGTGCGTTTTAAACGCGCAGGCGATAACGCATGGTTATTATTAAAAGAAAAAGATGACTATGTCGGTTCAAATTTACTAGACGATGAAAGATCTGTCCTAACTGAGAAAACTCTCGAGGATATTAAACAAAGTAATGATTCAAGAGAGTGGACAAGTACAGTAATAAAGCCGATGCTTGCGGAGTTAATCGATAAACCATTCAATGATAAAGAGTGGTTATTCGAGGAAAAACTCGATGGGTACAGAGCGATAGCAGATATTTCTAATGGAAACGTAAGATTGTATTCAAGAAACAATATTACTTTAAACAGTAAGTATCCAAAAATAATTGAAGAGCTCGAAAAGCTAGGACTAAACATAATTCTAGATGGGGAAATTGTAGTTGAAGATCAAAATGGTATTCCATCATTTCAAGCATTGCAAAATTACAATGACTCAAGAGCTGGTAATTTAATATATTACGTATTTGATATTTTGAAATTGAACGATTTAGATTTGACTAAATTGCCACTTATAGAAAGAAAAAACACATTAAAAAAATTAATAAAAAATAACTCAGTTGTAAAGAAAACAAATTATATTCTAGAAGAAGGAATAACTGCTTTCACAAAGGCTAAAGAAAGACTATTCGAAGGTATTGTGGCAAAAAAAATTAATAGCGAGTATATACAAGAGCGGAGTTCATACTGGAAAAAGATTAAAGCAGTTCATGAACAGGAAGTGGTAATTGGTGGTTATACGTTTCCTGAAGGTTTGCGCGAAGGTTTTGGCGCATTACTTGTAGGGATGTATCAGAATAATAAGTTTATTTATGTTGGAAGAACTGGTAGCGGCTTTAGTTCAGATTTAATAAATGAACTTAAAACGAAGTTCGATAAACATATTTTAAAAAATTCTCCATTTGATAATTTTAAAGATGATAAAAATGTTGCTGCGTGGATCTCTCCGAAATTTGTTGCACAAATTAAATTTGCTGAGTGGACAGAATCAGGTAATTTAAGGCAAGCTATTTTTTTAGGATTGCGTGACGATAAGGATCCTAAAGATGTGCATAAAGAAATTTAAACTTTAGTGAACTATGATATTGAATTAAAAATACAATTTCTATAAACTAGAACTATAAATAACGAGAGCTAATTTCTTGCGATATGTCTTCAAAAAAAGAAAATCAAATAAAAGTCTTGATAGTAGATGATGATTTCACAATAAGAGAATCAATAAAAAAACTACTAACTCAAGCCTTTAATGATATCTCTATAATCACTTCAGATAATGGGATTAAAGGTTTAGGCTTAATAGAATTATATAATCCAGATTTGTTAGTTGTCGATTCTACACTGCCAGAGTTTGCAGGCGCTGAATTAGTACAATCAATAAAAGATAAAGAAGGCTTCGGTAAGAAAAGGCGAATTATTTTGATTCACGAAGATGAAAATCTACCTCAATTAAATGACCCAGCAATCGTTATCCTAAATAAAAACGATAATAACTTTGTAGATAATTTTATTAGTTATTTATCGTATACATTTAGTGTTGAAGTTATACCAACATATAGAACAAGTATTCAAAACAAAATTATTAAGAAAGTTTTAAAAGTAAGTAATCACTGTGATGTTTTAATGCACAAGATTCAAAAGCGATCTAATTTTATTTTAAATAGTATTAGTTGGATTAAATGGCTTTTTAATCAAATTTACTTAAGCTTTTTATTAACATTTCTATATATTTTTGGCGGAGGCAAAGTAAAAGAAGCTAATCCACAAAGTAGTAAGGATTTAACTTTCTATAGAGTAAGGTATTACCCAACCATTACAACGTTAATAGTAGGTTTAATATTATTCTTATTCCAACTTGGTGTGTTTGTTGCTAGTGGCTTTGCAGTATTAAACTACAATATAAGACAGCTGGTCGCACAAACTTCTTGTCCGTTGCCATCATCACCCTCTGTAATAAATAATCAAGTAACTCTTACACCAGATAACATAGATGGAATTATTGATTGTGCATCTTTAGATATTATTGTTGGCCCAACAGGAGAAATTATTATTGATAGATATGTAACAGAGAACTCATCTACAGATGGTGATTGGGGTGTTACTTTATTGGTAAATAATCTTACAGTTCAAAATGGAGGCAAAATAACTGCCGATGGAAATGGTTATCAAGTTATTGAAACAGAATCAATTGGTCAAGGTGGCAACTCTGCAGGACAAACTGGAGGTGCAGGAGGTGGACATGGAGGTGCAGGAGGTCAAGGTATTGAAGATGTAAGTAACCCTTCAGGTTTTGGAGGAAGTGTTTATGGCAGTATTGAATCTCCACATACTCTTGGTGGTGCTGGGGGAAGTGGTGCGGGAACTTCTGATCTATATTCTAAAACTTGGGACTCAAAAGATGAATTTACGGCTAATGGAACAGTTTTAACTGGTACTAAGGCAAACGATAATGATCAAATTGTACTTACAGATAATACTACAGGCAGTAATGTAAACAACGGACTTGTTGCATATTATAAGTTTGATGAAGCTAGTTATAGTAATACTCCTGGTCAGGTAATAGATTCAAGCTTAAGTGCAAAAAATGCAACGCCAGGTAACGATATAAACACAACAGAAGCAGGAAAATTTGGTAGAGCGCTTTCGGTTAATGGCACAAATAACTATGTGACAGTTCCCGACATTCACCAAGTTGGCATTAATGATACAGTCTCAATTTCTACATGGGTATATGCAAACAGCACATCTAACTACGATATGATTGCAAGGCACGAAAATGGGGAATACGTTTTTTACGCTTTCGGAAGTGGTGGTGTAGCTTTTGATATTCTAGAATCAGAGCGAACTGCAAGTGGGTTGCCAACAAACGAATGGGTGCATTTGGTAGCAGTTTACGAAAATAATGCTATGAAAGTGTATTTAAATGGAGAGCTATTAATAAATGATTTTAGGAGTACAACAGGTGGTCTACCGAACAGCGAATCAGATCTTACAATCGGGAATACAGGTTATAACGGTTACATTTGGGGCTTCAATGGATTGATAGATGATTTTAGATTATATAATAGGGATTTATCACAGGCAGAAGTTCAGCAAATTTATAACTATATTCCACCTACAGAGTACACCAGCGGAGAACAGTCCTGGACTTCAGAGACTATCGATGCAACCAGTCTTGGATCATTAAATTTATCTAGTATAGTAGCAGATTGGGAATTAGATGGTACAGATAACATTAATCCTAAATTTCAAATTGAAGCCTCACTTACAGGTGAATTTACTGGCGAGCAAACAACTTTCCCAGCTGTAGATAATTATTATCAGTCTGGTGGTGAATATCCAATACAAGATTCTATGCCATTAGATCTATCTGCAAGCATTACATCTTATTATACTTACTATAGAATAAAGGCTTACATTGATACAGGCATTGATGTTACTGATACTCCAAAAATAAACTCTATTCAAGTATCAGGAACTTCTTTACAAGCAGGTAGTTCATTCGGTGGTGCTGGTGGAGGCGCGATTCGAATTACTGCAACTGGATCTGTTGTGGTTAATGGAAAGATATCTGCAAATGGATTAGATGGTCAGGCATCAGGTGCAACCTCAGGTGGAGGTGGAGCTGGAGGTAGCGTATGGATAGAAGCAGATAGCTTGTCTGGATCTGGTTTAATTGAAGCGAGAGGTGGATCTGCTGCAGATGTTCAGTACCAAGGTGGAGGTGGTGGAGGTGGAAGAGTTGTTGTACTTTGTACAGCAAGTAACACCTTTAACGGGACAGCGAGTGTTGCACCAGGCATTACTGGCAGCTCACAAGATGGAGGTATTGGTACAATTATAGGTCCAACATGTAGGCCAAATGCACCTACCGTATTAAAACAATTTAAATCAAATCAAACAAATGAAATCTTTGTAAATGGCATTACAACAGAAACTACAGTAGTTTTTGCAAGTAATTTAATCGATGTAGATGCATCCGATACGTTATCGCTACAGATTGAATTTAGAGAGCTAGGGCAAGACTTTACAGGTGTTCCAACACATACACAATCATCAAATATTGCTAATCCCCAAAGTTGTAACACACCTGTTGCAGATTGCGGAAAAATAACAGTAAGCAGTATTACAAGATCTAAAGAATATCACTGGAGGGCAAGAGTTAGAGATAACAAAGGTGGGTATAGTTACTGGGTTAGTTATGGCAATAATCTTGAAACCGACAGGGATGTATTAGTAACAGGTACACCAGCAAATATTCAATATATTAGCGGGAATAATCAGACAGGAATAGTGAATACTCAAATTGTTGATCCATTAGTAATTAGAGTAGTAGATAGCGTCGGATTCCCAGTCCCAGGTTATACAGTTAATTGGTCCATAAGTAACGGCGGTGTTGGTGGTAGATTTTCCGGTGGAAATGCAATTACCGACGATGATGGTTATAGCTCTAGATACTATACATTAGGCACAAAAAGCATTAATAATCAGGTAAGAGCAATAGGCTCTGGATTGGTAGATAGTCCGATTACTTTTGATTTTGTTAGTACACCTGATTTAGTTGCGAGCTTTGGTGTTTCAACCTCTTCGTATTCTTTAATAAACGAAGCGTTTACAGTAAACATTACAGCTTACGATCAGTACAGTAATATTAAAACTGACTACATAGGTAATCCAAGTTTAAGTGCAGTTAATCCCGATAATATAAATACAGTTGTATCAGGTGTTCTTGATCCAACTAGTTATCAATTCCAATCTGGCGACTTGGGTGTTAAATCAATCACATTAACATTTGATACTCAGGCAAGTGTAAGAATAAAAGTCACAGACGGCTCTGCAATTGGAACTTCAAATATAATTGCGATAGTTACATCGCTTGGTTCGTGTCCAGATGTTGACGGGATAATTGATACTAATCAAACTTGGGCAGCTGACACAAATAATCATGGTATTTTTGATTGTACAAATGTAAGTGAAGTTAGAATTAAGAGTGGTTCTACATTAGTTCTTGCTAGCTACATAGTTAGTGATTCAAATTACGATAATGAAATAAGTGTAGTGGTACTTGCCCAAAATATTGTAGTTGAACCTACAGGGATTATAAATGCTGATTCAAGAGGTTACACAGGAAATACTGGACCAGGTGCAGCAGTTGGTGGTGGCTATGGTGGATTTAATGGTTCAGACACACCATACGGAAGTGTAAAAGAACCAATAAGTTTAGGTAGTGGTGGTAACTGGGGAGCAGGTGCTGGAGCATTAAAATTAGATGTTATTGGTACCATTACTAATAACGGAATCATAAGTGCAAATGGAGGTGACACAGGAGATTACAGATATGGAGGAGGTGCAGGTGGAAGTATATTTATAGTTACCGATGTACTTGATGGAAATGGATTGATAAGAACTAATGGTGGTACAAATGGTTATGCATCTGGTGGTTATAGTACTGGAGGTAGAATAGCAATCTATAGACATTCTGGTAGCTATCCAATTAACAATAAGGCTAATATACAATCTTTTGGTAGATCGCCAGGAACAATATATATAGACGAAGATGGTAATCTAGGTGGAAATGGAGATTTGTATGCAAATAATAACGGCTCTAATGGTTATGCAGCTGGTGTTCCTTACGACGCGAATAATCCTACACAACAGTTTAATAAAATCTATCTTAAAGAATATGGTCATCTTAAAATTTACGGAATTAATTCAACTTTAGTTATAAGTAGCGAAACTGGAATTGAAGGTGATAATTCTACTCCAAGTCTATCTCCAGAAGGGTCAATTCAACTGCCAACAACATTTACAGTAGATAGAGTAAATTTAGATGTTATTGGAAACATTCAAGGAGCAAATAATCTGACTATCGGCGACGGAACAAATCCTGCAAGGGTAACACTGTATGCCAGAAATCAAAAAAGGCAAAATGATCTGTATCCAAACCAAGATAAATACACATTTACAACACTTAATGTTAAGAATACATCGTATTTGTATCTTCAATCTTATGTAGGGAATGCGGGAGTAATTACAGATAACAATGCTGCAAATCTAAACGATTATGGTGTGGATTTAACATCTGAAAATATTACGGTTGATTCAGGTGGATTTATTAATGCAGATTCAAGAGGCTACTCTGCTAATGTGGGCCCAGGAGCCGCTGCAGGAGGTGGTTATGGTGGATTTAATGGATCTGATACTCCATATGGAAGTGTAAAAGAACCTGTAAGTTTAGGTAGTGGTGGTAATTGGGGAGCAGGCGCAGGCGCAATCAAGTTAACTGCAACAAATACATTAACAAATAACGGAACAATTAGCTCAAAAGGTGGAGACACAGGAGATTATAGAAATGGTGGAGGTTCTGGAGGAAGTATTTTGGTAGTGGCAAACACATTAAATGGTGCTGGTTTAATGCAGGTAAATTCTGGTGTGAATGGTTATGCTTCCGGTGGTTATAGTACAGGCGGAAGAATAGCAATTTACAAAAAAGATGGTACTTATCCTTTGAATTCAAAAACAAATCTACAATCATTTGGTTATGCTCCGGGAACAATCTACATTGATGAAGATGGTGATCTTGGTGGAAATGGAGATTTATACATAAATAATAATGGTTCTAATGGCTACTATGCAGGAATACCATACGATGTATTAAATCCAATCCAAGAGTTTAATACTATTTATCTAAAAGAGTATGGTCATTTAAGGGCATATGGTATTGATTCTACACTTGTAATAGCAAACGAAGCTGGTGTTATAGGTGACACAACTGTTCCGTCAATTGCAACTGAAGGCTTACTACAATTGCCAGCGGTATTTACGGTAGATAGAGTAAATCTAGATATAATAGGAAATTACTCAGGTGCAGAAACACTAACTGTAGGTAATGGTACAGATCCAGCTAAATTAACATTCTATGCACGTACTCAAAGAAGACAAAATGAGTTATATCCAAATCAAGATCAGTATAACTTTGACACTCTAACATTAAAGAATAATACAAATTTATATTTACAATCTTATGTCGGCAGTGGGTCTACTACTGCAGATAATAACGTCGATAATTTGAATGAATATGGAGTTTCTATTAATGCAACAACACTTTCAGTTGAAAATGGAGGAGTCATAAATGCTGAAGGTAGAGGATATAGTCCAAATGCGGGCCCGGGAGCAGGTGGAGCTAACGGTGGAGGCTACGGTGGATACAATGGTAGTAATACTCCATACGGAAGTGTAAAAGAACCTGTAAGTTTAGGTAGTGGTGGTAACTATGGAACTTCGTATGGAGGAGGTGCAATTAAATTAAATGTATCTGGAGTATTAACAAATAATGGAATAATAAGTTCACTTTCAGGTGGATCTGGTGATTATCGAAATTCTGGTGGAGCTGGAGGTAGTGTTTGGATAATATCAGATACATTTAATGGTTCAGGAGTTGTTAAAGCAAGCGCCTATACACCTACAGGAAGAATAGGTACAGGTGGAAGAATTGCAATTTACAGACACAACGGAGATTATCCAATAAATACAAAGGTAAACCTTCAAGCCTTTGGGTATTCGCCAGGAACTATCTATATTGATGAAGATGGTGATTTAGGTGGTAATGGAGATTTATATATAAATAATAATGGCTCTAATGGTTATTATGCAGGAATTCCATACGATAGTAATGCTCCAACACAACAGTTTAATAAAGTTTACTTAAAAGAGTACGGTCATTTAAGAGCATATGGCATTAGTTCTACATTGGTTGTAAGTAGTGAAACTGGAATTGAAGGTGATAATACTACACCAGGTATATCAACCGAAGGTTTATTACAACTTCCTTCAACATTTACTATCGATAGAATAAATCTAGATATAATAGGAGGAATTCAAGGGGCGAGTGATTTAACAATCGGGGATGGAACAAATCCTGCAAGGTTAACTTTATATGCAAGAACACAAAAAAGACAAGATGATTTGTATCCAAATCAAAGTTTATATAGTTTTGATAATTTTACAGTTAAAAATTCAGCAATTGTCTATTTAAGGTCTTACGTTGGTAATGGTGGAGTAACTACTGATAATAATTCAGCAAACCTAAACGATTACGGTGTTGAACTTAATGCAATCAATATTACAATTGACAACGGTGGAAATATTAACGCAGACTCCTTTGGATATTCTGCTGGTGCAGGTCCAGGAGCAGCCGCAGGTGGCGGTTATGGTGGATTTAATGGATCTGATACTCCATACGGAAGTGTAAAAGAACCTATAGATTTAGGTAGTGGTGGAAACTGGGGAGCAGGTGCAGGTTCAATTAAACTAACAACAAGTGGGACACTAACAAATAATGGAACAATTAGTGCAAAGGGTGGTGACACAGGCGATTATAGAAATGGTGGTGGTTCCGGTGGAAGTATTTTTATAGTAACAGATACATTTAATGGTTCTGGTTTAATTAGAGCTAATTCAGGTGCAGATGGTTATGCATCAGGTGGATATAGTAGTGGTGGTAGAATAGCCGTTTACAAAAAATCAGGTACCTATCCAATAAACTCAAAAGTTAATATTCAATCTTTTGGTTATGCACCAGGAACAATCTTTATTGATGAGGATGGAGATCTTGGCGGAAGTGGTGATTTATACATAAATAATAATGGGGCAAGTGGATATTACGCAGGTATTCCATACGACAGTAATAATCCAGTACAACAATTCGGTAAAATATATCTTAAAGAATACGGAAATTTAAGAGCATATGGAATTGCTTCAACACTTCAAATTGATAGCGAAACGGGAATTGAAGGTGACAATACTACACCTAGTATCTCATCTGAAGGTTTAATACAATTACCAACAACATTTACAGTAGATAGAGTAAACCTTGATGTAATAGGTAGTATGCAAGGAGCTAACACACTAACAATTGGCGATGGAACAAATCCTGCAAGAGTTACCTTATATGCATTAACTCAAAAAAGACAAACAGATTTATTCCCTAACCAAGATATTTATAACTTTGATTCATTAACGATTCAGAATGCTTCAATATTGTATTTACAATCTTATGTTGGAAGTGCAGCAACAACTGCGGATAATAATGCACAAGATAAAAATGATTACGGAGTAACCATTAATTCCACTAACTTAAATGTTATCTCTGGAGGCTCTATAAATGCAGACGGAAGAGGATATGGAGCTAATGCGGGTCCTGGTGGAGCAGGTGGTGGTAATTACGGAGGAGTTTATGGAGGATATAGCAGCGATCATGTTCCATACGGCGACTTTAGAGAGCCAAGCGATTTAGGAAGTGGTGGTAATTATGGAAGTGCGTCTGGAGGTGGTGCAGTTACATTAAATATCGCTGATACCTTATCTGTTGGCGGTACTATAACAACTAATGGTAATCCAACTGGTGATTATAGAAATACAGGAGGTTCGGGAGGAAGTGTTTACATTAATGCTGCTACATTGAATGGAAGTGGATTAATACGAGCAAATGGTGCTAGCAAAGGTGGAACTGGTGGACGAATTGCTATTTATAAAAACAATGGAGATTTTCAAACAGATAATAAAAATTATATACAAGCTTTTGGTGCTGCTTCTGATAACTATGCAGGTAGAGATGCAGGACCAGGTACAATTTACATAGAAAATACAGGTTTAAATTCTCCTGGTCAAGGTAGTTTATATCTTGAAAACAATGGCTTAGCAGGTAGAGCTATGGATTTTGAAGCAATTGATTACAATCTTGATGATGTTTTTATTGGTTCAAATGTAACTGCTTATTTAAAACAAGATTTACTAGCTTTAAGATCAGAAGAAACAGTTGCTGAAGGTGGTAACGTAGAAAACTTGGGAGATGCAATTGCTATTTGGAATTTTGAAGAAGAAAATGATGATTCTTGTAGTGGTGCAGCTGACTATTGTGATGCATCAGGCAACAACCGAAGCTTAAATAGTTTTGGAAGTTCAAGAAATGCAAATGGCAAAGTAGGTAACGCTTTAGAATTAAATGGAAGTAACTATGCAGAAGTTGATGTAAGTGACTTAACTGTTACTAGCTTTACTGTTGGTATGTGGGCAAAGCTTTCGCAATTTACAGCAAACGGTTCAGAGGCTGAGGAACTAATTAACTTTAATAATGTTGCTACTACAAGTAGTTTAGATATTGATGGTAGTAGACAGCTAAGGTTTGAGTGGCCATCAAAATTGGTTACAGGTTTGGTATCACAGGGTAAAACTGTTACCATGGCAAATAATAATCCAAGTTACCCACCAGCCAATTGTGTTGACGGTAATACTTCTAATTTATGCCAAGGCGCAACTGTAGGTGCAAATGACTGGATTCAAATTGATTTAGGTGCTGTAAAAAACATCAGTAAAGTAAATATTTGGAATAGATCAGATTGTTGTCAGGATAGATTCACTGACTTTAAAATTGAAGTTTCGAATACGGGTAGTTTTAGTGGTGAGCAAAGTCAGGTTGTAAATTTAACAGGTCAAAATGTTGGGTTCCCAAGCGAATATTCGTTTGCACCTGCAAATGCTAGATACTTAAGAGTTACAAAAATAAACAATAACCTATTAAATTTAGCTGAGATTCAGGTATTTGAGTCAACTACATACTTACCTGATAATCAATGGCAACATGTTGTAGCTTCATACGATTCAACTACAGGAATAAGAAAAATATATGTAAATGGTACAGAAGTTAATTCATTAAACTTAGGTACAAACTATTCACTACCTCTATCAAAAATATCAATCGGTAAAGGAGGCTTGGGGTCATCAACAGGTTTTGTAGGTCTTATAGATGAAGTCTTCTTATACCCAAGAGCACTAAGCTCAACTGAAATTAATATTTACGAAAGGACCTATTCTTGGAATGAATACAACAATAAAAGGGGTAGAGGTCCTGTTTTAAACTTAACAGGTAATTTACTAATTGATACAAATGCATTACTAACAGGTAAGGCATTAGGCTTCCCAAGTGAAACTGGTGTTGGAAGAGGTGTAAGGGGTGCAGGTCAATCCGGTGGAGCAGGAGGAGGACACGGAGGAACTGGAGGTACGGGCGAAAGTGATGGTGGTAATACAGCGCCACAAGGAGGAACATTTTATGGTAATCAAAGAACACCATTTACACTAGGTTCAGGAGGTGGACAAGCCGGCACAGGTGCAAGCGGAGGCGCTGGAGGTGGAGCAGTTGCATTAAGAGTAAGAAGTGGTGATGTGACTATACGAGGTACAATTGATGTTAGTGGTGAAAATGGAAAGACTGCTTCACCAGGCGGAGGAGGTGGTGCAGGAGGTTCAATATTAATTGAAGGTCAAACATGTTCAATTAGCGGAACATTAAATGCTCAAGGAGGATCAGGTGGAGATGATGCATTTGATGGAGGAGGAGGTGGTGGTGGAAGAATTTCAATTCTATATACTCAAGGACCTTGTGAATCTACGGGAACAGTTACGGTAGCCAATGGTACTTCTGCAGGCGGTCAAAGTGGTCAGGTTGGTACATTCCCAACAATTAGTAGTATTCCGTCAACTCCACTGTTTAAAGATCAATATAAAATAGATGGTGAAACTGCAATTCCTGTTGGAGGTGTTACACCTGAACAGTCTGTTAACTTAAAAGCAAGTGTAAGTGATCCTGGTGCAGATAATCTAAACCCACAGTCTTTAGTAGCAGAATTTGAAGTTGTAGGTTTAAATGAATCCTTTACAGCTGCGTATACATTAAAAGGTAAAGTTGTTCCAGATTACAAAAACACAATATTTGCTGGAGTTTATAATAGCCCAACAACAGAATTTAGTGGTGGCGTTCCATTAGTCTCAGAGGTGAATGTATCGGGATTAATACCAGGAGAAGAATATAAATGGAGAGCTAGAGTCTTGAATGAAGATACTTCTGTAGCAGGATCATGGACAGAGTTTGGTAACAATTCAAGTAATCAAGCTGACTTTATTGTGTCTAATACAACAGGTCTAGAAATAACAACAAATAAAACTAATGTTTTAGTTGGCGAAACTATAACATTAACTGTTAATGCAAAAGATGGCTCTAATAACACTGACGGTACTTACCGAGGCACTGTACAATTTACTAGTAACCCATCGGCAAACTCTAACTTACCAAGTAATTACACATTCTCTGGTTCTGATAATGGTACAGCTACATTTAATAATCAATTATCATTCTCGCAGGCTGGAACATATACCGTAACTGTAACTGATACAGTTGCGGGTAGTTTAACTGCAACCACAGAACAGATAACAGTAAACCTACCACCAGCAAATGCAAATAGTATAACCATTACTCCTAGCAAAACAACTGTTAAGCAAGGTGAACAACTAAGTGTAAGCGTTAGTATTCTAGATCAATATTCAGATATATTTAGTTCTTATAATGGTACAGTTACATTTGGTTCTACTGCAGGATCAAATGCAACAATTCCAAGTAATTACACTTATGTAGGCGGTGATAATGGTTCGCATGACTTTAATAATTCGGTTCTGTTTAGCCAGGTTGGTACTTACACAATTACAGTTACAGATATTGCTGATAGTGGATTAACTGCAACAAGTGTACAAATAACTGTCGAAGCATCAATTGATAGCTTATCAATTGTTCCAAGCTCAACAAATGTAACCGCAGGTGATCCAATATCATTAATTGTTAGTGCGTTAACAGATACATTACAACCAGACACTTATTACAGAGGAACTGTTACATTTACAACAACAGGCAACAATAATACAATTTTGCCAAGCAACTACACATTCACTGAGTTAGATGACGCAGAAAAACTATTCACAAATGGATTAGTATTTACTCAAGCAGGTACGTATACGGTAACTGTAACAGATACTATAAATAATTCAATTACTGCAACTTCTGTTCCAATAACAGTTACAGAACCTGCACCTACAACAGCAACTGCAATCGAATTAGAATCAAATAAAATTGAAGCCAATGTTGGCGAACAATTATCATTGACTGTAAGAGCAAAAGACGACCTTAACGCAATCGTAACTAACTATAACGGTACTGTTACATTTACATCTTCTGCATCTCCTGACGCAACACTACCAAACAATTATCAATTCACGCTATCGAATAGTGGGGTTCATGAATTTAGTAATGAACTTACATTCTTAAAAGAAGGTACATTTACCGTTACTGTAAGAGATGTAATCTATAGTGATTTAACAGATACAATTACAATACAAGTTACAAGTTCGGCTAAAACGTTAGGAATTACACCAAGTAAATATGTTGTAAGAATTGGTGAAGTGATTGATTTAACAGTAGATGCATTTAATACTCAAAATAATAATGATCCTTTGTATAGAGGTTCTGTTAATTTTACCTCAACATCTGCATCGGCTTTGTTACCAAGTGACTATACTTTTATAAGTGGAGATTCAGGTAGACGAGTATTTACCAATAGCGTAAAGTTTGCTGAATCAGGAATCTATACAATTAAGGTGCAAGATAAAAATATTTCAAACTTGAATGCAACATCGCAAAACATAATTGTAAACCCAGAAAACAACTGTCAGGATAATCCTGAAAGTGTTGATTG
Organism: uncultured Candidatus Saccharibacteria bacterium; assembly: GCA_964445405.1. Lineage (GTDB taxonomy): Bacteria > Patescibacteriota > Dojkabacteria > J137 > J137 > Brojett037. The sequence continues at coordinate 7,819 of CAYUKX010000001.1, read as the reverse complement.
TATTGCAGATGTTCAAATTACAAATGTAACAACAGAAAACATTGGACTAACAGCTCAAAGAATCTGTTGGGAAACAAATATTTCTACTATCGGAAACATAAGTTATGGACTAGCTGCAGGTAGTGAGTATACAAATGCTACACCAGTAGAGGCAGAATATGCCGAAAACCATTGCCAGGTAATTGAAAATTTAGATGAGAGTACTCAATACATATTCAATATTCATGCAACATCTAATGCAGGAAAGAGTGATGATTATAATGATTCATTCACAACACTAAACGGGGAAGTAATTCAAGTTAGTGATCCAAGACAATGTATTAATAACTTCGAAAACTATTCATTTAATTCAAATGGCCAAGTAGTAATAAACTATCAAACGGATAGTGAATCTTTCTGTAAAGTACACTATGGTAACGCTTCAGATAGCATGATCTTTTCGTATGAAGATAAACAAAAGATTACCAACCACACTGCTATTCTTGAACTGGCTAATTTAGATGGTGTTAACGACTTATACTATAAGGTAGATTGTGTAAACACCGAAAAAACATGTGTACAAAGTGGAGTAATTCCAATTTCTAGGTACATTAATTATTACCCTGAAAAACCATTTACAATACAAGTAACTGAAGATACAGTCCCATTAATATTGACGATTACAACAATTGCTACTGGTGCACTGAACATTATTACTTACCCAGGAATGGTAATGTATGCAATACCTTGGATAGGTAAAAAAAGAAGAAAAAGTACATGGGGTGTAATCTTTGACGAATCAACAAAAGAGCCAATTCCATTTGTATTAGTACGAATCTACGACGAAGTAGGTAAGATTCAAAAACAAATTGTTACAGGCTTTGATGGTAAATATGGATTCTTGGTTAATAAAGGCACGTACACACTTGAAGCAAAGCATTCAGACTATCACTTTGAAAAATTTGAAATAGAGATTAGCGAAAACGAGGGAATTGCTGCAAAAAACATTGGTTTAAAGAAACTATCACTTAAGAAAAATACAATTAAGGAAGCGTTATTGCGATTTAGAGAGAGTATAAAGAAGAATTTACCAAAGATTAATAATTCTATTGTTGTTATTGGATTTATAATCTCAGCAATTGCACTAGTAGTAACTCCAAGTTTCTTTAACTACTTTGTAGCAAGTATTTATTTAATACAGTTACTTGTATTAATACTTTTAAATGCAAGAAAGCGTGAATGGGGTTATGTATACGACAGCGCAAATTATAAAAGAATTAAGAGTGCAAGTGTAAGAGTATTCGATATTAAACAAGGTAGACAAATAGATGTTCTACTAACTGATGCCGAGGGTAGATTTGGGTTTACATTAGAACCAGGTAGCTATCACTTACAAGTAAATGCTGCAGGGTACGAATTAGATAAAGCTAAATTAAGCAAGAGATACGATAGACTAGAAAGTTCTATAGGTCAAACTCTGATTAAAATAACTGTAAAAAAGAAAGAACAAATTACTATTGAATTCCCAATGAAGAAATCAAGTGAAGTTCTAGGAAAGTTTGAGATGTAATTACTTTAGGCTAGATTTGATAGCTGATTTTAAGACCTCAAGGCTCTTATCATCGGCAATAGAAACTGATATAACTTGTCTGCCAAGTTTCTCAAGTGTTTTTTCTGCTTTTTGAATTAGCTTTGGATCGTCGATAGTATCTGTTTTGGTAAGTACTATTATTTCAGGTAATTCAAATAATCTAATATCAATATTCTTAAGCTCCTCGCGAATAGTGTTGTAAGCTTCTATTAAATCAGGATTTTCAAGACTTACAAAATGTAATACTAGTTTTGCAGATTTTGTATGTTTAACAAATCTTGTTCCAAGACCTTTGCCTTCGAATGTGTTTTCAATTAATCCTGGTAAATCCATTAGTGTGATTTCGTCTAGTCTACCTAATTGTGGAATTAAAGTTGTAAACGCATAAGATGCAACTTTGGCATTCGCATTGGTAATTTCGTTAAGCACAGATGACTTTCCAGCATTTGGTAAGCCAATAAAAATAACATCACTTATTAGTTCAAGTTCAAGTCTAACGTCTAGTTCTTGGCCTGGAGTTCCATCTGTATGTTCATATAATGCATCTAGACCCTGAGATTTAAACGATAAGTTCCCTTTTCCACCTTTTCCACCAGTTAATAGTTTGACTTTAATATTTGGCTCTTCAATTCTGTGTATTAAATCTCCATTAAAGTTATATATGCTCGTTCCTACAGGTAATTTAAGCGTAAAATCCATACCGTTCTTACCAGTAGAATTGTTTGTTCCACCTATTTGGCCATCTTCTGCTTTAAATACTTCATCTTTTTTAATGTAACTTAAATCATAAAGATTTGTAGTTCCTTCAACGTAAAAGTCACCACCAGGACCACCAACGCCTCCGTCAGAAAGTTTTCGGGCGTTTCTAGACACAAAAGATACTCTTCCGTCTCCGCCTTTTCCTGCTTTAAGTTTTGCTGTAGTTAAATCTTTAAACATTGAAATATTAATAGAAGTAAATAAAGAGTGGAATTATATTGACTCTTCGGGGTCAGGGACTCGAACCCCAATCGACAGCTTCAAAGGCTGCTGTCCTACCATTAGACGAACCCCGAAGGGTCAATACAATTTGCAAAGTTCAATCTGAACTACTCTAAATGCAGGTGAAATTATACTATATTTTTTTGTGTTTAGGTATATATGCTCTATATTTGAGACCTTAAGCTATAATTTAAGCATGAATTTCATGAAATTACCCAATTACAATCTAGAAAGTACCTTACTAGGCGGCCAAGCATTTAACTGGGATTATATAAATGGGTCTTTTTATGGCTTTACCACGAGCAGGATTATTAAAATAACTCCAGCTACAGATGGCATTTTTTGGCAAACGTACCCCGAAAAGGACAATACCCTATATATTAAAAATCTATTAAATTCTAAAGATAATTTTGATACGATTCTGACTAGCATTAATAAAGATCCCCAAATTGCTCTAGCAATTGAATCGATTAAGAATGTTCAAATATTAAAACAAGACTTTGAACAAACACTATTTTCATTTATTTTAACTGCACATAAAAATATTAAAGCAGTTCGTAAAGTTGTTAGACAACTTTCAAGAAAATACGGCACAAAATATTTAATAGATGATTTAGAATTTTATACTTTCCCATCTTCAGAAGTAATTGCAACATTAAGTGAGGAACAAATAAAAGAGTGCGGTGCAGGTTTTAGAGCAAAATATTTAATTCAAGCCGCAAAAGTATTATCAGCAAATAAGAATATTGAACGGGAATTAATGTTAAAAACAGAACAAGATGCACGACAAGAACTTTTAAAATTCAATGGTATAGGTGACAAAGTTGCAGATTGCATTTTAACTTTTGCTTTAGGATTTTATACGGTTACACCAATTGATATTTGGGCACAAAGAGTTTTATTAGAATTTTATAATTTAAATATTAAGTTTAAGTATTCTGAATTAAGAAAATGGTACTTTGATTATTTTGGAGAGCATACAGCTTATGCAGGTCAATTCTTGTTCGAATATCTACGCGAAAATTACAAAAGTATAAAAAAAGTAACATAAAAAAAGTGTTACGTATTTGCTATTTAGCCAATTGACGATTTTTAAAAAGTAGAGTTAATATCTTAGGACTTACCAATTAACTCTATGATAGAAACTCTAATAAAATACAACAATTACCCATGTGCATATCTTATTCCAGATGGAGGTTCCGATGACGAAGTAGAGCTAGAAGAAGGCTTTATTGAGGAAGAAGAAGACTCTGAGGAAGATGATATTGAGTGGCTTTGGGAAGAAGAGCTTGAAACGGAAGTTGACGGCCCTAGGGGACCTATAATTATAAAAAAAGGCAGATATACCGAGATTGCTCAGTAGTCTGCCTTTAAAGGTTACTTTCTAAGGAACTTTAGCTCATCTTCTTTGCTAATAATACCTCTATATATATTTCCTAATATTTTAGGGAACACAAAGTAGCTTAGGTATGTAGTTACTATGGTCGCTGGAATCTGTATTATTAACTGGAGTATAAGTCCAAATACAGGATTCGTAAGGCTTACTGCAGTACTAACTGCACTAAAAATGCTAGTAGCAAATCCCAATACAAAACTAAAAACAAGTAGTATTAAAATCGCCGCTATAAAATAACCAAAGTATTTTTTCCCAATTCTTAAATTTGATCTAAAGTGAAATGCTTCTGAAAAAGTATTTGAGGCTACAAGTCTAAGGTAACCAGGTGTTGTTAGTGCATATACAAATGCCATTAAACCGAGTACGACTACTGTAAATATGCAGCAAAGTAGAATAAATCCTAAGCCAATAATCACCCCGTATTCCTTTGACACTGTTGCGCTATCGTAAATAAAACCCATTAATATTATTGTTGCAAAAACAGGAATGCCTATTACAACCATCGAAATTACAAAACTAATTAATCCATATACTATAGAAGCAACTCCGTATTTTGCTGTCTTTTTTACAGAATCTGAAAATGAATATTCCCAAATAAGTTTTGTTTGTCTATTCTGAATTGCCGCCTGTGTATTTTCGTAGTTATACCACAGCGAAAATACTACGAGTATTATCGAAACTATTAAAGCAACTAATCCAATTAATAACGTTGTTGTAAGCTCTAGGGTCGTATAAGATTTAATGCTATTCGCATTCTTGCCTAAATCCATTACTCCTGTAATTAGCGACAATGCTATTGCAAGGTAGCTAATTGAAAATATAATACCAAACTTAACCCACCATCTTCTTTCTTTGAATAAGCTTGTAAAAGCTTTTCCTATTCCCATTTCTATCATACAAAAAATATAAAATATAAATTAATTAAGAGTTGCTACATTTACGTACATTATTTGACTGTATTCACCCGCTGGTTTACTAAAATCTGTTCTAACTTTAAGTTTAAAACCACTTACACCGTTATATAAAGGTAATGAATTAGAATTAAATAATCCAACTTCTGTTGTTGATAATCCACCAATCTTATTTGCTGCTCCAGCCTCGGTAAAGTCAGTAGGTGTAGAATAAATATTTATACTGCCAAGGTTGGCAGTATTGCTTGCAGCGTTTGTTGCAGTAATATTTATTATTCCCCATCCATTACTTTGCGTATCAAGATCTCCTGTGTATGCAGGAATTGTATCAGCTGTTAAGTTATTGTTAAGTGTTGTTGCAGCAGATGATGCACTAACTATAATTCCATTTAAAGCATTTGTTGTTGTTTTGAATACAACGTAATCACTACTTACAAAAGTACTTTCTGGAATAATATTTATATTGTTTAGTATGTATGGTGGATTAGTCGATGTAGCAGTATTTGGTGCAATATCAATGTCAAAACTTAGTGTTGTATTTTGTGTTGTTGCTGTTGCAGATACGCTCCAATCACTTTGTGTAAACTGTGCAGCCGAAGTCGATCCTTTTAATGCTGCAGCTCTAATGTAATATAAAGTACCTGGTGTTAAACCAAGAATATTAAACTTTTGATAGGTTGTATTTGCTGATACACAATATGTTGAATATATTGTTCCTTCCCATTCGCATTTATATAAAAAATCAGATAATGTTAATGTCGCTTTAGGAATTCGATTAGCGCCACCTATATATTGAACTCCAGTTGTAAAAGATGCATTTGTAGCAATTTGAATTGCATATTTCACATCATCGCTATTATTTTGCGTGTTAATTTCTATCTTTGCACGATCGTAACAACCGGGACTTGAGCACACACCACGCATTCCGTCTCCGCCAGGTATGCCTGTACATGTTGTAGATCCGCTATTTGTAGAAGTTTCAAAGCAGATTATTGATGGAACTTTCGCTTCTATGAATTCAGCAGTACCGCCTTTAAAGCTATAGTTTGTACTTGATGTAATGTAGTCATCTACAGGTGATGAGTCATGTAATATAGAGTAGTTGGTAGAGTTAGTGATACCACTTGTAGAATCAATTGATGGAGCAATTAATGTATATGTTGTTGAATTTAAATTTTGAGCATATACCGGTATAGCTAAAATCAAAAATAGAAATACAATTAAAAACTTTTTCATCTTAAATTAAATGTGTGTAATACGATTACTATTCTAATTGATTTTTTATATTAAAAAAAGAAGAATAGAATCAATTTAAATTTATTGTGCAATGTTATTGCTAAAACTATAGGACAAAAAATATCTTATAACTAAATTTCTTATTAAATAATTTTGATACAGACAATCGTTATGTAAATTGAGGTCGTTTTGAGTATTGAATAGATTGAGAAATATTGGTAAGATTATGTCGAATAGTTTCGGAATATCTAGAAACAGTAAGTTGCTTTAAATCCATAAAATCATTTGTGTATTTAAGGTATGTACGCGAACCGTTTGTTAAATTATTCCGGAACACCAAGGCCTTGGATATTCAATAATCTTCAATTTACGTATGCTGCAAAGCATATTATTCGATGTACTTTTGAGTGCATTTTCTGACACTATTTTGTAAAGTCTCCAATCACAGATATTGCTTCTGTTATTTTTTTGTAATCTTTTGCACTCATTGTTATTGATGCAGTTCTTTTTCCACAGTTAAAAGAAATATTCTCGTTTAAAAATAATTTCTCATCTATTAAAAATTGAATGTCTTGAGCTATTAAATTTGCAAACGGTGGAACTCCACCAATTATTAATCCAAATTTTTGTAATATAACTTCTGGATCTTCAAAACTTATATCTTGAGTTAAGTAACTCTTTATTTTTTTAGAATCTATTTTTAAGTTCCCTGGTAATACAACCATTACATTCTGTTTTGTTTTAGATGTTTTTAAAATTATAGCTTTGGCGCCTTCCTCTGGTTTTGTACCTCTTACTCTGGCTGCATCCTCACTTGTTGGAGTGGGTTCATGCTCTAAATATGTGAATTCAATATTGTGTTGTGTTAAAAAATCTTTAATAGCTTGGGCTATATTGTCGCCTTTATCCATGATTGTTAAATTTAATAGATATATAAGTATATTGTATAAAACGACTTTTGGACATATAATCCAAGGAATACCTCTGTTCTAACCCCTCAGAGGTTCATGAGTAATGCACTCCTGCCGGGGGAGGCGAAAGCCGTAATTCCCTTGTATAAAAGCCGGCAACCACGGAGTGCACATCGCACTAGGGTCCCAACCCTAGGCACCAAACTTGGAGATGATCGAAAACTCATCTCCAAGTTACCCAAATAATCCAGAAAATAAAATCAAATTCAAGCAGGTTAGTTCTATTCCTATTTTATATATTGCCTGAATTAATATTAATATATATAATTGCTGTGCCCCATGTACTTCGTCATTGGGGTAACATTAACTATTGGTGCTGCATTTATGGCAGACTACCTGGTAGGCAATGTTTAGCGCTAGGCCACACTAGCGGAGTTGGAGGTCGGCACAATCGTGTTAGCCTCCAACTTGTCACTAAATTCCATACTAAGTATTACTAAAAAAATAAATTTTTGTTGCGAATATTAAAATTTCTTCATATAATTCAGGTGCCTACATGGTAACGGGTCGCACAGGGGTGCGCGATCCGTATCGGTCCTTTCTGACTAGCTGTCGCGCTTTTCGAGGGTCCTCCCTGTACAGAAGGGGGACAAAGCCGTCCAAGGCGAGATGCCAAGGACATATGGACCAAAGGTCGGGTGCACGGGGAGATCCTTTGCACCTGACCCCAACAATTAAAACAAAACTATGAACACAAAGTTTAATAACAATAATAACGATAATTACTACCTATAAGGGAGTTATCTTATTATTG